>JAPPEG010000323.1 GCA_028875345.1 Gemmatimonadota bacterium | reverse complement strand
TCTCGGCCACCTGCTCCACCTGTTTCAAGAGTTGAGCCATGACCGGACTTTGGCTTAGTAGGCCCGAAGTCTGTCGCTCGTTTTTATCATCAGTGGCCACCCGCCCCTCCTTCTTGCCCTTGGTAACTCGGTCCGCTCTCTACGCCTAAGACCTGTGCCGTTTTGGGATCCCACGAACTGACCACTACATCAATGCGCTGCCAGTCGCCCTCATGGTTGTTCCACCAGTCATATCTATAAGTCCTAAAAGACAGCCATAGAATCCCATAGCCTATTTAGAATAAGGACCAAGAATGATCTACACGTGATCTGTAAGCCTGTTTATGTGATTTTACTGTGATTTTTTCGCCCAATAGGTATAATTAGCCCCGCTAGAGCCTGCCTCGCCTCAAATCCCGTTGTATCATTAGGCGACACCCGACGACCCTATAACCACAGGTATCCTGCCTCCTGATGGAGGTTTGGTTTGGTTTGGTCTTATTCTTGCACAAAAACGACATAATTCCTATATTTGACTGCTCAGCTTTGTTTTTTAGCACTCTCTTTTTATGAGTGCCAAATTATTATAAAAAAGTGCACTTTTTCATCCACCCACCACCCACATCAAGGAGACATGTGTTATGGCTGCCAAACAGCTAGAATTTGATAGAGCGGCGCGCGACGCGCTGCAGCGAGGCGTCGATCAGTTGGCCGATGCCGTCAAGGTAACGCTGGGGCCAAAAGGCCGCAACGTAGTGTTAGACAAGAAGTTCGGTTCGCCGACCGTCACCAAAGACGGCGTCACCGTCGCCAAGGAAATCGAGCTCAAAGACGCCTATGAAAACATGGGCGCGCAGATGGTCAAGGAAGTCGCTTCCAAAACCAGCGATGTCGCTGGCGACGGTACTACCACCGCCACAGTCTTTGCTCAGACCATCTTCCGCGAGGGCCTCAAAAACGTAACCGCCGGTGCCAACCCCATGGACCTCAAGCGCGGCATCGACAAAGCCGTTGCAGTCGTTGTGGACGAGATTCGCAAGTCCAGCAAGGAAGTCAAGTCGCGCGAGGAAATCGCCCAAGTCGGCACCATCTCAGCCAACAACGACTCGGCCATTGGCGAGCTGATCGCCGACGCGATGGAAAAAGTCGGCAAGGACGGCGTCATCACCGTCGAAGAAGCCAAAGGCACCGACACCAACCTCGATGTGGTCGAGGGCATGCAGTTCGACCGCGGCTACCTCTCGCCTTACTTCGTCACCGATCAGGAGTCAATGACCGCCGAACTCGAAGACAGCTACATCCTGATCCACGACAAGAAAGTCTCCTCCATGCGCGATTTGGTCCCGGTTCTCGAAAAGACCGCCCAACTCAGCAAACCTCTGCTGATTATCGCCGAGGATGTCGAAGGCGAAGCCCTAGCGACGCTGGTTGTCAACAAAATTCGCGGCACCATCCGGGTCGCCGCGGTCAAGGCTCCGGGCTTCGGCGACCGCCGCACGGCCATGCTCGAAGACATCGCCACCCTCACGGGCGGTCGGGTCATCTCCGAAGAAGCAGGGCTCAAGCTCGAAGGCGTCACCCTCGACGACTTGGGCCAAGCCAAGCGCGTCGTCCTCGACAAGGACAACACCACCATCGTCGAAGGCGCGGGTCAGGCCGCGGACATCCAAGGCCGCGTCGCCCAAATCCGCCGTCAGATCGAGGAAACAACCTCGGACTACGACCGCGAGAAGCTGCAAGAGCGGCTGGCCAAGCTCGCCGGCGGCGTCGCCGTGATCAATGTCGGTGCTCCGACCGAGACCGAAATGAAGGAAAAGAAGGCCCGCGTCGAAGACGCGCTGCACGCAACCCGCGCCGCCGTCGAAGAAGGCGTGGTCGCTGGTGGGGGCGTCGTCTTCCTCCGGGCGCAAGCGGCGCTCGACCAGACCGAAGCCGCAGGCGACGAGGCCGTAGGTGTCAACATCATTCACCGCGCCCTCGAAGAGCCAATGCGGATGATCGCCTCTAACACGGGGGTCGAAGGGGCCATTGTCGTCCGCAAGGTCGCCGATGAGAGTGGAGCCTTTGGCTTTAACGCCCGCACCGAGGAATACGAGGATCTCGTCGAAGCCGGTGTCGTGGACCCGGCCAAGGTCTCGCGTACCGCGCTCGAAAACGGCGCTAGCATCGCGTCGCTGCTGCTAACCACCGAAGCACTGATCGCCGAGCTGCCCGAGAAGACTCCTCCGGCCCCGGCCGGCCCTCCTGGCGGCGACATGTACGGCGGCGGGATGGGCATGTAACATCCCTCTGTCGCAAACAAAAAAGGCTCGCTGCTTCTTTAGCAGCGAGCCTTTTTTACATCCACAATCTATAGCGCGAGGGGTCGCGGAACTGCCCATCTTCTTGGACGGCATAGTGCAACCCCGGCCTCCGAGATCCGCGTCCCTCATCCAACAGCGCAATAGATTGCCCCTTGAGCACGTAGTCCCCCACATCGACGAGTAGGCGCGCGTTGTATCCGTATTGGGTCAGCAGACCGTTGCCGTGATCGAGAGTCACCACGTAACCGAGGTCCGCGTCGTAGCCTACTTGCAGCACCTGACCCGCAGCACTGGCCTGTACCAAGCTGCCCGCAGCCGCGGCAATAACAACCGAGGGATGCTCCTCGCTAAAGGGCCTGATCACGGGCCCGCGCAATGGCCACAAGGTAGGGACGGTATGGACGTGGCCCCAACGCAGCCGCTGCATGAAGGAGATATAAGGAGCCTCTTCGCTGGGCTGCGCCGCCGCCTCGTCTAATGCCTCGGGTGTGCCCAAGATCGCGCGCAACTGATCATTGCCGCGCGTGAGCCGGACCAGCATTTCTTCGAGCTGCTCTATCTGGCCTACTTGCTCCAAGAGCAGAACCTTGTCCTGCTCAAGCTGTGCTGCCTTCTGCGTTAGCTCGTACTTGTCGAGGTAGGAAATAATCCCAAAGGGCACAATTACGAGCACGGCAACGCAGCACAACCCCAGCAACCACACGAGTGCAGTGGAGGTCTTAAACTCAAAGGTCTTGCTACCCTTTTCTGGAACGATGATAAAGGTAATGTTGCTGCGCTTAAACATCTCGTACCAGTCTGTTTTCGCTTATAGGATGCATCAGCCCTTAATCCAATATATCTTATATCTGACGCTTGAGCCGTGCTTTTCTCTTTAAAAAACAACCTATCGCCCGTGTCGCCATTCCGCCTCTTGCCCTTAGCCCTGTGCATGCTCGTGCCATGTAGCAGCTCCATTCGCGCCGAGCGCCTAGTTATGACTGCGGCGGATATCGGAGAAAACTGGGTCTATCCCCCCGGCAGCCTGCACCTAGACGAAGCCGGATCGTTGCGGCCTGTGTGGGTCGGCAAAGACATTGACCCGCTCTCTGAGGCTACGGTCCGCGGAGCCGGTGCGGCGCGACCTACGGCTGCCCGCGCCTTTGACGGCGACCTCGCCACTAGCTGGAGTCCACCGCCGGGTACGGCCCCAAAGGACTGGTGGCTCGAGATAGACTTGGAGCAGGTGTTCCCCGTCCAACAGATTCGCCTGCGTTTTGCCGACAGCGCGCCGACCCTGCCTTTTTTTAACCTCTCGCTCTCCAAGGGCGAGCGCTTTATCAACAGCGCCAACGTCGTCGTCGAAGGCACCCTACTCTACAGCCGCAGTGAGCGCTTCGCCTTCAACGAGGTACACGACGTCGCGATCGACCTCGACGACGAACTCGTCCAAGTCCTCCGCATCGAAGCCACCCGCGAAATGACCGGTGCGCCCGCGCTCGCCGAAATCCAAATCAAGGCTTTTGGCGACAATATCGCCTTTGACCTGATTGCCAAAGGCGGCACCGTCGATGTCGAGGCTGCCATCGTCGCTGTGGCCGGCGTTCCTTCCGTCATGTTCGACGGCGACCTCTCGACCATGTGGCGCGTCAATCCCCTCGCCAAAGGCTCCAGCGGCGACAGCGAGACCTTCGGCGATTATCGCATTGATCTAGGAGCTACCTACTGGATCGATTCGGTCTGGCTCTTGGGCGAGCCACTGGGCATTCCGCCGCGGGTGCGGCATTACTACGCAAACTTCCTCTCCTATCAGATGCAGTACTCCGACGGCTCACTGGCACCCGACGGCTCGCTGGCTTGGCAGGCGTTGGCCTCTATTCCCCCCGATCCTCGCTACCTCTTCGCTGTGCGCAACTTTCGCCACGATGTCCCCCTAATCGCCGCCCGCTACCTGCGTCTGATCTACCCCACTAGCCAAGGCGGCAACATCATCGGCGGCGGCCTGTCGAGCAGCGATATCGCCAACACCGGTCGCTTGGACGGCCTGGGCCTAGTTAGCGAGTTCCAAGTGTACGGCGAAGGGTACCCGGCCCGCGTCGTCCTGCGCTCGCCCGTTATCGACCTCGGATCCAATTGGAATATCACGGCAATTGAGTGGGAAATTGACGCACCGCTCGGGGCCCAGTTCTCCTTGCGCAGCCGCACCGGCGACCACGTCGTCGAGCAGATGCGCTATTTCGACAAAAACGGCAAAGAGGTTACCAAAAGGCGCTACGAAAAGCTGATCGCCTCGTTCCGCGGCCCCATCGAAACCACGCTCCAACCCGGCGATGGCTGGAGCGTGTGGAGCGAGGAATACCTCCGGACGGGCATCCGCTTCCGCTCGCCTTCGCCCCGGCGCTACGTCCAGCTCGAAGCCGAGCTGCGCGCCAACAACCTGCAGGCCGGTATTGCCCTCGACGCGCTGACCTTGATCTACTCCCGTCCTTTGGCGCACACCGCCGTCGGCGAAGTCCACCCCGCACGCGTCGAACCGGGCGAGCAAACCGACTTCACGTACTTCCTCCGCCCAGAATTCGCTCGCGACAGCCAGGGCTTTGAGGCCATCGCCCTCGAAGCCTCGGTGCCCCTCGCGTTTCGCGCCCTGCAAATCGACGACGCAACAATCAATGTCGAAGTGGAAGAGACAAATGCGGGCCTTCGCTTGCATTTGCCCGAGCGCGTCGCAGCCGCCGAGCGCGTCGAGCTAGATTTTGCTGCCACTGTCTTCCAAAACAATACCCGCTTCCGCGCCTTTCTAGAGCGCGAAAGCGGGCTTGACACCCTGCGTCAGCAGGTCGACCCAGGCGATGCCGTCCCCGATTTGGCGGGAGCGGGCGATGCGGTGTCGCTGCCCGTGGACGGCAGCTTACTCACGCGCCTCGACATGGGCGCGGGGATTTTTACTCCCAACGGCGACGGCGTCAACGACGCGCTCGCCATCTCTTTCGACGTGCTCAAGGTCCTAGACGCCCGCCCCATTGAAGCCCGCGTCTATGACCTGCGCGGCCGGCTAGTCCGCACGCTACGCGACGCCGCTGGCGTGGCCGGCCACTACCAGCTAACTTGGGACGGCCGCCGCGACTCCGGCGCGCTGGCCCCGCCCGGCCTCTACCTCTTCCGCTTGCAGATTGCTGGCGACTCCGCCACCCGCACCTTGGTCCGCAGTATCGGCCTGAGCTACTAAACGCCTAGCTCGCGCATCAGCGCCCCGTGCGCACCACCGTGTAGTTCGGGCCGCATATAGACCTTGCGTATATAGTCGAGCCCGCCGGACAAATGCTCAAACTGCTCCTCTAGGGCACCGAAGAGCCGCGCTTGCGACACAAAGCCGAGCTGCGCCAGTTCGGCTGCCGCTCCATAGGCCCTTCTGCCCTGCTCTAAGTAGTAGCCGCCAAGCCCCTGCCGTTCGACCCACGTGCGGAAAAGCCCAGTGGTAAAAAGCGCGTAGTCGCCTACGTGCCGGCGGATATCCATCTCGCGGTCAAAGGACCAGCGCCGCTCTGGCTGCCGCTGACGCCCGAGTTCCACCATCATCTCGGCGATGGTTTCGAGCGGCTGGCCGCGCAGATCGCGGATGCGGTAGAGCTGATCGGTGCGCGCAAAGCTCGTCAGCAGATCGACGACGTATTCGACCACTTCGCGGTCGGCAATGCCCAACGAAGTGAAACCAGGAAAGACCAACCGCTGGAAGAAGGATCGCAGTCCAGATGAAGAGATCGGCTTTGTAATGCGACGCGGCATGTCGTATCAAAAACGCTCAGGTCAGAAGGTCGTGTTGGTCATAAGGTAAGTAAAGGTCATATCCCCGTTCCAGTCCTCAATCGAATCCTTGTAACGAGTAACGCTGGTCATGCTGTCGTCGGCTATCACTCTCGACACTCCGGCAACGATGGTAAAGCCGGGGCGGTATTTGTACGTAAGCGTCAAATCGACTTCCTCGCCCAAATGGCTCGACTCCAAGTCGCCCTTTTGCGCGGTGAGGAAAGAGTGTCCGTGGACTCCGAGGGATACCTGATCACTCAACGGCAACGCCGCCTTGAGCGCTAAGTCCTGCAACCCCAGCCCGCCCGTGTGGACCGGGATATTGAGAAACAAATCGGCGTATCCATAGTACTTGTGGTTGGTTGCAAAGAGCGTGTCAAAAACCTTGGTCTTGTCATCGGCCAAATCGTCGTCGCCAGACAGGTAGTCGTACCACAGGGTGAGGTCTAGCCCACCTAAAGACCCGCCAATGCGTCCACCGAACATGAAGGCCGATACGTCCTGGGCGCTGCGCTGACCGGTCTGAAACGAACCCTCGAAACGATACGAGTACGCAGTCTTCTTCCCCGCCAGACGCGCCCCCATAGTAACCTGATCCGTGTCTTTAGCTCCGTCCTTGTTGTAGAGCGCGTAGAGGTCCAAGCTGCCGGACGGCAATTGATCCAAGGTCGCGTACGCGCCCGTCAGGTAGGCATCGTCTGCAAACTGCCCCGAGGTCGAGTCCGACTCGGTCACCTGAATTGCCGTCAGATTCACCTGTCCCCAAGAGGGTGCCAGCAGCAGTTGCAGACCGTCGAAAACTCGACCTTGCTGAGTCCACTC
The DNA here is from genome assembly GCA_028875345.1 of Gemmatimonadota bacterium. Taxonomy (GTDB): domain Bacteria; phylum Latescibacterota; class UBA2968; order UBA8231; family UBA8231. Next base: position 6,314 of record JAPPEG010000323.1, on the reverse strand, counting down.
GACCGCGCCGATCAGCCGCTGACCGCCAAGAGCTACCATCTGACGGCCAATCTTGAGCGAGTGGTCTCCGTCGCCCAGTTTCTTCAGGTGGACATAGCCCTGATGCAGGTCAAACTTATCGGCGCTGTAATCCGTCAGGGTATTCTTTTCCTCACCCCACAAGCGCACGTCTTGGAGCTGGATCATCAGATCGACATCGCTATCGAGCGAGGCCACCATCTGGGTCCGCACCCGCATGGAGGTAAAGGAGTCGTAGTTGTTTGCGAACGGATCGCGGAACTCGTAGCGCGGCCGAATCTGGCCGCCCCAGACGATCTCTTTTTTAGCGTAGCTAGCGCTGGATGCAACTACGCTCAAAAGAAATGCGGAATAGATTGCAAGACGCACGGCGTTATCTCCGACGTAAAGAGGGTATAGATACAGATAAGTTAAATAGGCATCTCGATCAAGCAGGGCGATTGCATCTAGGTAATGCAGCGCCCCCTCGCTTAGCGCAGCAGCCGCTCGCTAAACAGCGTCCGTGCCAGAGCGCGCACATCCCGCTCACCAGCCAAATGAGTCCGCCCCACCGACACCAGCACCACCTCAACTTCCCCAAGCCCTATCCGATAGACGATGCGGAACCAACCGCCCGGCGGACGCAGGCAGCGATAGTCCTTTAACTCGCCGACCAAGGGCCAGCCCTGTTCCTCGGGGTCGACTGCCAGCCCTGTGATGTATTGGTCCACTTGCTCGGCTATCCGCCGGTTGAGCAAACCTTGCCGCGACTCTAAAGCGCGCGGCGCCAAGACGACGCGCAACGTCATTGCCCCTCCCAGACGGCGCGCTCGCCCGCCTCAATCTCGCGGATGCCTTCGCGCAGCGCGGCGCACTCGGCCTCGTCGCCGAGCACCTCCAAGGTTTCGACAATGCCTTGGTAAAGCGACCACGGCATCAGGGCGAGTATCGGCTGGCCGCGGCGCGTTACGGCAAGGGCACTCGGTTCGGGTTCGGCGGCGAAGCGATCGGGCAATTGATTCAGGACTTTGCGGGCTTCGGCGATGGGCATAGATTGGAGCATACTTCCTCTTTTGTACTGTATATGGTACTAACTTGAGTACTCTTAGCGACGATCTGAAAAATCCACAATTGGAGCATATTTCCGCGAATCCGCGAGCGCGTGGAATTTTCCAAAAGATAACTTATTAATAATTAGCTATTTATGCGAATACCCAAAAAGGCCCACATTTGTATGTACATCTAAAGGTGCGAAAAAGAGTACTTTAATGCAACGCTAAATTTTCAATCAGACGCGACGAGATGCGGGCTGCGATGTAATTGAATTAAGTGGGGATCCGGGTCGCTTTTTTGGCCACAATAACAGCTCATTTGCTTCCCCGTTGGCATTCCCTTTTCCCGCTCTTATATTTCCGATCATGTCCGACGGCGAATTCATCCGGCCCTTTCCCGCGCTCACCCCCGCCCAGCGCTATCACCTCGAAGTCTATGGCTATGTGGTGATTGAAAACGCGATTGAGCAAGACCTGACGGATCGCCTGCTAGAGGCCATGCTGCGGCTCAAACGCGATCTCCTGTCCGCCCCAGACCCGGCCAAGGCTCGCGTCCGCAACTGCCGTCTCTCCTCCTACCGGCCTCACTACCTGCACTTTGCCCACATCCTCGAAACCGATCCCGCGATTTTCGAATACTTGGCTCATCCGCGTTTGGTCGGCATGGCCGAGGAACTAGTCGGCGGCAGCGTGCGCCTCGAAGAATCCGAGGCCGTCGTCAACGAGCGCGACCCAGAGATTGACCTCACTGCCGCGCCGCGCTACGGCTTCCACACCGGCACCACCCCAGACGTGGGCACGTACGTCGAAAACGGCCTCTTCCACTGCACCTTTGTCAAAACCCTGACCAACCTCACGGAGCTAGGCCCAGACGACGGCGGCACCGTGGTCATCGCCGGCAGTCACAAGGTCAAATGCGACCGCGAGACCATCATCGCGGCGGCGTACGAAGACCCCACGCTGATCCACCAAGTGGTCGCGCCCGCCGGATCAACCCTGCTCTTTGGCGAGGCCCTGATCCACGCCACCGGCCAGATCCGCTCCGACCGCGAGCGCATCATCGTCATCGGCGGCTATACCCCGCCGATGTTCCAAGCTTGGAACGGCCAAGAGCCGAGCGCTGAATTCATCGCCCAAACGCCCGAACCCCTCAAGCCGCTCATTGCCGGCAGCGACAAGTGGCACTGGCAGCAACGCCGTCGCCGCCTCGACATGCCAGTCGCTCCGTGATCCAGCTCGCGCACCCATACCTATTGTTCCTCGGCGACGCCGCCGACCAGCTAGCCGCCAAAACGGCCGTTGGCGTCGCCCACTGGCGGCCCAAACAGTGCATTGGCCAACTCCGCCTGCCCGACTGCCACGCCGACCTCGGCCTGCCCGACCAAACCCTCGCCGAAGCCCGCGCCGCCGGTGCCCGCACCCTCATCATCGGCGTCGCCAATCGCGGTGGCACCATCTCCGACCTCTGGCGTGAGACCTTCTTGCAGGCCATCGACCTCGGCTACGACCTCGCCAGCGGCCTGCACACGCGCCTTGGCACCATCCCCGGCTTGGCCGACCGCGCCCGCGCAAAGGGCACTCGCCTCGTAGATGCGCGCTTTTCCGACCGCGCTTTTCCCATCGCAACCGGCGTCAAACGCCCGGGCAAACGCCTGCTCACCGTCGGCACCGACTGCTCGGTCGGCAAGATGTTCACCGCGCTGGCCATTGAGCGCGAGATGCAGACGCGAGGCATGGCCTGCACCTTCCGCGCCACCGGCCAAACCGGCATCTTCATCGCCGGGACCGGCGTTGCCGTTGACGCCGTGGTTTCCGACTTCCTCGCTGGATCCGTCGAGGTCCTGACCCCGGCCAACCACCCCGAGCACTGGGACCTAGTCGAGGGCCAAGGTTCGCTGTTCCACGCCTCCTATGCCGGCGTGTCGCTGGGCCTCATGCACGGTGCCCAGCCCGACGCGCTCGTCCTGTGCCACGATCCCAACCGCCCCCACATGCGCGGCCTGCCCGAATACCAACTGCCCGATCTACTCGACTGCATTCGCCTCAACGAGGAGTGCGGTCGGCTCACTAACCCGGCCTGCCGCACCGTTGGCATTGCGGTCAACACCTCACATTTGCCAGAAGACCGCGCCGCCGAACTGCTCGAAACCATTGAACGCCAAGCCGGCCTGCCCGCAGTCGATCCGCTGCGCCAAGGGGCCGCGCGCTTGGTCGATGCCCTGTGACCCGCTTTTCCGTTCGCAGCGAGAGCTTTCCCCTCGCCCAGACCTTCACCATCTCGCGCGGTGCCAAAACCACCGCCGACGTCGTCGTCGTCGAGCTGAGCCGCGACGGCTGCGTTGGCCGCGGCGAGTGCGTTCCTTACCCCCGCTACAACGAAAGCGTGGCCGGAACCATAGACGCGCTAGAATCATTGCGTCCACAGGTAGAAGCCGACCTCGACCAAGCGGCATTGCAACGCGCTCTACCGCCCGGCGCGGCCCGCAACGCCTTGGACTGCGCTCTGTGGGATCTGGAAGCCAAACTCAGCGGTCGCCCAGTTTATGAACTGGCCGGATTAGCAACACCGCGTCCAATAGCGACAGCCTACACCCTCTCGCTCGACGACCCAGAGGTCATGGGCCGGGCCGCTGCCCAGCAAGCCGAACGTCCTCTGCTCAAGATCAAACTCGCCGGTCACGACGATCTCGACCGCGTCGCCGCAATCCGCGCTAACGCCCCAGACTCGACCCTGATCGTCGATGCCAACGAAGGCTGGTCCGCCGACCAAGTCGAGCCGCTCTCAGCCGCACTAGCTCGCTTGGGCGTCGCGCTCATCGAACAGCCTCTGCCCGCCGAACAAGATGCGCTACTTTCCGATATAGAACACCCAGTCCCCTTCTGCGCCGACGAATCCTGCCACACCGCCGCCGATCTCGCGGAACTGGCCTCCCGCTACGAATGCGTCAATCTCAAGCTCGACAAGACCGGCGGCTTCAGCGAGGGCCTGCGCTTGGCCGCCGAGGCGCGTGCGTGCGGCTTGGATTTGATGGTCGGCTGCATGATCGCCACCTCGCTGGCTATGGCACCGGCTGTCCTGCTGGCGCAACAAGCTCGTTTCGTCGATCTTGACGGCCCCTTGCTCCTGCAAAAAGATCGGGAACGCGGGCTGCGCTACGAAGGCAGCCTCCTCCATCCGCCCCATCCTCAACTCTGGGGATAGGCCAGACTGCACAATCTGATGAGCAATTCATTCTCACTGTTTGCCCAAGAACTAGACGAGGCCGCGCTGCAACGCGCCGTACCCCCGTCCATCCGGCCAAAGCAAATCGAGCCGTTAGCATGGAACGGCGACAAGTTCTCGTTTGACTTGCCTCCCGCAGCGCTAGAAGACGCGCTAGAAATCCTGCCGTGCCTCTCGGTAGTCCACGACGGCGCATGGGGCTATCAGTTCGCGATAGAATGCGAAACCAAAGCTGGCCACAGCAGCCGGGCCGTCCTCGACCCCGTCGGCTCGTTTGTCAGAGCCGAGGCGAGCGCGGCAAACGAAGCGGTCGCAGCAGAAATCGACCTCCTGCGCATCCGCACTCCCTTGCAAGCGGCCACCCTACACCTGCGCGTCCAAGGCGTCGCCTCCGAGGCCCCGGCCTTGCTCTCGGTCTCGGTGCGCCGCAAAGGCGCAGTGCCCGCTCCGACCCTCGCTAGCCGAGATACGGCTCTCGCCGTACCGCCGCAAAGCCAGATGGTTCTGCGGCCCGAGTTAGCTTCCCACGTTTGCTCGCCGACCAGCGTCGCCATGCTCCTCGCGTACTATGGCCATAGCGCGGACATCTACGACGTGATCGCAGAAGCGCGCCACCAGCCCAGCGGGCTATACGGCGTGTGGCCGGCCAATATCCACGCTGCCGCTCGCCGGGGCCTCTTGGGCTATCTATTGCACTTTCCCTCTTGGGAGGCGGCGCGCGCACTGCTCGACGCGGGCTTTCCCATTGTCGCCTCTGTGCGCTACGAGGCGGGCGAGTTGAGGCGGGCGGCCATTGAGCGGACGTCTGGACACTTGCTAGTAGTCCGGGGCTGCGCGGGAGATACCGTACTGGTCAACGATCCAGCCGCAAACGACGAGGTCGCACGGGCGTACGACTTAGCGGAATTCTGCAAAGTCTGGTTGGAACGCAGCGCCGTGGGCTACGTGCTCTTTCCACCATAACAGTATTATGGACAAAGCGAACTTCACTTCCATCGTCTTCGGCGAGATCCTCTACGACTGCTTCCCCGACCGCACCTGCTTGGGAGGTGCTTCCCTGAACTTCGCTTGGAATCTGCGCCAGCTCGGCTTTCCCGTGGCCATGGTCAGCGCGGTGGGACGAGACGAACTGGGACAGCAGGCGCGGGGCTTTCTCCGGCGCGCCGACATCGATCAGCAATGGGTCGCCGACCGGCCCGAGCCTACGGGCACGGTCGATGTATTGCTCGACGATGGCCAGCCCTCCTACACCATCCGCGCCGGCGTGGCTTGGGACTACATCGAAACTAAGCCGGCGTTAGACCAGCCCCTCGACTTGATCTACTACGGCACGGCCGCACAACGCAGCCCAGCCAATCGTCCGGGGCTAGAACACTTGCTGGCCGCCAACCCCCGGCATCGGCTTTTCGACGTCAACCTGCGCAAGGACTGCTATACGCCGCAGACCGTGCTCTTTGGCCTCGAAGCGGCGACCATTGTCAAGCTCAACGACGAGGAGTGGGAAGCCATACAGGACATTGCCGCGATCGCTACGCCCGCCGACCTGCTCGCCCGCTGCGCACTGGATTGCCTGGCGATTACCTTTGGTGGCGACGGCGCTCAACTCCACATTCCAGGGGCCTCGTTCGCCGCACGGCCCGCGTCCGTATCCGTCGTCGATGCGGTCGGGGCTGGCGACGCCTTCAGCGGGGTCCTGGCCGCCAGCGCCCTGCTCGGCACTGACCCGCAACAGGCCCTAGACTTGGCGTGCGCCGCCGGTGCCAGCGCGGTGCAGCACCCAGGGGCCCATTGTCCGCTGCCCGAATCCGTGAAGGCGGCGTTTGCTTAACCACTTATCACTGAAAGGCTTTTCCCCATGCAGACTCCCATTCCCCTGTGCGACCCCCACTTCCACCTCTGGGACCTAGCCGAGCGGCCCAATCCCAACCTCGGTGACGTCATGCCGGCGTACCGGGCCGCCGACTACGCCCAAGACATGAGCGAACTGCCCCCTGAGTTGCAGCGGGTCAGCGGCGTCCACGTCGAAACCGTCGTCGGCCAAG
>JAPPEG010000202.1 GCA_028875345.1 Gemmatimonadota bacterium | reverse complement strand
CGCAACCGCTGCGGCAGGAGGAAATCGACCGCATCTTGGGGCACGTCGATCGCCGTAAAGACCAAGAGGTCGAGGAGATTCCCTTTACCGTTGATGATCAAGTGAAGGTTAACGACGGTGCGTTTAAGGATTTTATCGGCACCGTGCAGGAAGTGCTGCCGGAGAAGCGCAGGTTGAAAATCATGGTGAGCATCTTTGGGCGCGGTACATCGGTGGAGTTGGACGTGTTGCAGGTCGAGCCGGTCCAAGAGACGGTCGGCTGATTTTCAGAGGGACAAAAAATAAATGGCTAAAAAGGAAATAGCCCAAATCAAGTTGCAGGTTCCAGCCGGTCAGGCGAATCCGACGCCTCCTGTTGGGCCGGCGCTGGGGCAACACGGCGTCAACATCATGGAATTCTGCAAGACGTTCAATGCCCAGACCCAAGACCAACAAGGGTTGATCATTCCCGTGATCATTACGGTGTACGCCGACCGAACGTTTTCATTTATCACCAAGACGCCGCCGGCTGCGGTGCTGCTGTTGCGGGCTGCTGGACAAGATAAGGGGTCGGGCGTGCCTAACCGGGATCACATAGGCGTTGTATCTTCGGAGCAAGTGCGCGAAATCGCCGAATTGAAAATGCCCGACTTGAATGCGGCCTCAACGGAAGCCGCGATGTCGATGATCGCGGGGACGGCCCGCAGTATGGGGCTCTTGATCGAGTAGTTGCTTCGCATTGTAACCCTCATAAGAGGTTTAAGATATGGCCAGAGGAAAAAAATACAGAAACGCCTTGGCGTCTTTCGACCGCGACAGGGCCTATTCGTGGGAAGAAGGGATTAAGATCCTCAAGGGATTCCCGACGTACAATTACGATCCGACCGTCGATCTTTCTTGCAACTTGGGGATTGATGGCCGTCAAGCCGACCAATCGCTGCGCGGCACGGTGATGTTGCCTCACGGTACTGGGAAGGAACTCCGGGTCTTAGTCATCACCCAAGGACCGCTAGTGCAGGAAGCCGAAGACGCTGGGGCCGATTTCATCGGTGGAGCCGATATGGCCGAGAAAATCCAGAGCGGTTGGCTCGATTTCGACCTAGTCATTGCCTCTCCAGATATGATGGGGCAAGTAGGTAAGCTGGGGAGGATCTTAGGGCCGAGAGGCTTGATGCCCAACCCCAAGACCGGCACGGTAACGCGCGAGGTAGCCCAAGCCGTCCGCGAGGCCAAGGCCGGTCGCATTGAATATCGCGCCGACAGCAAGTCCGGCAACAACGCCCAAGGTTCCATTGGTAAGCTGTCCTTTACCGATCAGGCGCTGATCGAAAACGCTCAGGCGTTTACTGACGCCATTTTGCGCGCTAGGCCGGCCGCGACAAAAGGGCAGTACATCCGCAAGTTAGTCCTCTCGTCGGCAGTAGGGCCGGGTATCAAGATTGACCGTGCCCAACTCGCTGCGTAAAGAAAGCTCCCTACTACTATGGCGACGGCAGAGAAAGAAGCGAAAGTAGAAGAATTGAAGACCATTATGGCCGAGGCCAAAGGTTTTTACTTGGCCGATTTTACGGGTATTGACGTAGCAGCAGTGACCGAGCTGCGCAACAAGCTGCGCGCTGCCGACGTCCAATACCAAGTGATCAAAAATCGCTTGGCCATTCGCGCGGCTGAGGAAGTGGGCATCGCCGGCCTCGAGGAGCATTTCTCTGGTCCTACGGCCTTGGCCTATTCAAAAGAAGATCCCATCGCACCGGCCAAAATTCTGCAAGACTTCGTCGCCGATGGCGGGAAAATTCAGATCAAAACCGGTTTTATGGAGGGGGAAATCCTTGCTGCCGACAAAGTCGAGGCATTGGCTAAGCTGCCCTCTAAGGAAGAATTGCTAGGTAAAGTAGCCGCCAGCGTCCAGAGTCCGCTTTACGGGTTAAGCGGTGTCCTGAGTGGATTGCTTAGAGGCCTAGTCGGCGCATTGTCTGCCATCGAAAAGCAACGGGGAGAAGGCGGGGAAAACGCCTGATTCCCATTCGTCCCTTTTAACAAACTCAAATACGGATATACAGGAGGCTGTATCCCATGACCGAAGAAACCACTGCCACCACCGCCAATAGTAAGGTAGGTGAAATCATTGAGACCATCGGAGGCCTGACGGTCCTAGAACTAGCCGAGTTGGTCAAAGCCCTCGAAGACAAGTTTGGCGTGTCGGCCGCAGCACCGGTGATGATGGCTGGTGCGATGCCCAGCGATGGTGCTGGCGAAGAGGCCGCCGTAGAAAAGGATTCCTTTGACGTAGTGCTTACTAGCGCTGGCGAGAAGAAGATCCAAGTTATCAAGGTCGTCCGCGAGATTACTAGCTTAGGGCTGAAAGAGGCCAAGGCGCTCGTTGACGAGGCACCCAAGCCGGTCAAGGAAGGAGCGACCAAGGAAGAAGCTGAAGAAATCCAGAGCCGATTGCAGGATGCCGGAGCCACGGTAGAACTCCAGTAGGGACTACTACTGATATAGTAGCTCATTCGTTTATACCTGCTTTGCTGCAGCGCGCATTCATGGAGCTATTGGCCAATAGCTCCATGAGCATTTGGCTAAAACCACAAATTGAGGAGTTGGACTTTGGCAAAGACGAACGGCAGTATTAAAAGGCGCTCTTTTGGCAAAATCAAAGAAGCCTCAGAGATGCCAAACCTGCTTTCGGTTCAGCTTGACTCCTTCGAGGACTTCCTGCAGCTTTCCGTCTTGCCCCATCAGCGTCAGCGGCGCGGTTTGCACTTGGTCTTCCAGAGTATTTTCCCAGTTACCGATGTCCATGGGATATACTCTCTCGAATACGTCAGCTACTCCATTGGCAATCCCCGCTACAGCGAAGAGGAATGCCGCGAGCGGGACATGACTTTCGCTGCCCCGCTGCGCGCGACCCTGCGCCTCGTAACCCGCGACAAGGAAAGTAAGGACCTGCCAGTCAAGGACGTGGTCGAACAGGCCGTATTCTTGGGCGAACTGCCCCTGATGACTAGTGAGGGGACTTTTATCATCAACGGAGCTGAACGCACAGTCGTCAGCCAGCTCCATCGCTCGCCTGGAGTGTTCTTCGACGAGACCTTGCACCCCAATGGCAAGCGGCTGTTCTCGGCGCGGATCCTGCCCTACAAGGGGATGTGGCTAGAGTTCAGCATGGACATCAACGACATCATGTACGTGCATATTGATCGGAAGCGCAAGCTGCCGGTGACTTCGCTCTTGAAGGCGCTCGGCTTCTCCAAGAATGGCGAAATACTCAGTCTGTTCCGCGAGGAGGTCGAGGAAGCTGTAGACGAAGAATTGATCGACTGCTACAACGGCGGCGAGGATATCGTCGATAAAGACAGTGGTGAAATTTTATTAGATGCCTACGAGCAGATAAGCGGAGAAAACTTAAAGAAGCTACAGGCAGCCAACATCGAGAAGTTAAAGATTATGGCCTCCCCACCGGACAAGGATCCCGGGGTCATAGAGAACACGCTCGCTAAGGACCCGAGTAAAGACGAGGAAGATGCCCTCACGCGCATCTACAACCTCCTGCGTCCCGGTGACCCACCCAATATCGCGACCGTGCGCGAATTGCTGGATCGGCTCTTTTTCAACGCCAAGCGCTACAACCTAGGGGATGTGGGACGCTATCGCATCAATCGCCGTTTGGACGTGGGTATTCCTTTCGAGAGTACGGTGCTGCATCTCGAGGATTTCATGGCGATAATCCACTACTTGTTGGGTTTGCGAGTGGGGCAGGGCAATACCGACGATATCGATCATCTGGGCAATCGCCGCGTGCGCTTGGTCGGCGAGTTACTAGCCCAACAATTCAGCATTGGCCTGACGCGCATGGCGAGGACGATTCGCGAGCGCATGAACCTACGCGACGAAGATCAGATCACACCGCACGATTTGGTCAATGCGCGAACGGTTTCCACCGTGATCCAAGCGTTTTTCGGTTCGAGCCAACTCTCGCAGTTTATACAGCAGACCAACCCGCTCGACGAGCTGACTCACAAGCGCCGCCTTAGCGCCCTCGGTCCGGGGGGGCTAAGCCGCGACCGCGCTGGTTTTGAAGTGCGGGATGTGCACTATACGCACTATGGTCGGATATGTCCCATTGAGACGCCGGAAGGCCCCAATATCGGCCTGATCTCCTCGTTGAGTACGTATGCACGGGTCAATTCCTTCGGCTTTCTGGAGACGCCGTACCGCAAGGTGATAAACGGTAAGGTGACAAATGAGATCGAGTTTCTGACGGCGGCCGAAGAAGACAAATACATCATCGCCCAAGCCAACGCTCCCATCGACGACGCAGGCAAATTTCTCAACCCATTGGTCAAAGCTCGCAAGCGGGATGATTATCCGATGGTAACTCCTAACGAGGTTGACTACATGGACGTATCGCCCAATCAACTCGTCAGCGGGGCGGCGGCCTTAATCCCCTTCCTCGAACACGACGACGCCAACCGAGCGCTTATGGGCTCCAACATGCAGCGCCAGGCTGTGCCGTTGCTCTTTACCGAAGCACCGTATGTCGGCACTGGCATGGAAAACAAGGTCGCGCGCGATTCGGGGGCGATCGTCGTAGCCCGCAATCCCGGCGTGGTCGTCAGCGTCGATGCCGAGCGCATTATTGTGCGCCGCGACAAGAAGCACAGCACGCGGTTGACTCCGTTGGACACAGCAGACGCCGACGAGTACAAGTTGACCAAATTCGCTCGTTCCAACCAAGATTGCTGCATCAACCAGCGGCCCTTGGTCCAAGTCGGCGACAAGGTGAATACCGGTCAGCCTTTGGCCGATGGTGCCGCTACGGACCGAGGGGACTTAGCCCTAGGCGTGAACGTCCTAGTTGCCTTTATGCCTTGGAACGGCTACAACTTTGAAGATGCTATCGTCGTCAGCGAGCGCCTCCTCAAAAAGGATATCTTCACTTCCGTCCACATTGAGGAATTTGAGCTGCAAGTGCGCGACACCAAACGCGGTCAAGAGGAGATCACCCGCGAGATTCCCAACGTCAGCGAAGGTGCGGTGCGCAATCTCGACGACGAAGGTATTATCCGCATTGGGGCCGAGGTGGGCCCTGGCGATATCCTAGTCGGCAAAGTGACGCCCAAGGGGGAGAGCGAACTGTCGCCCGAAGAGCGTCTCTTGCGGGCAATTTTCGGCGAGAAGGCTGGGGATGTCCGCGATGCGTCGCTGAAAGCGCCTCCCGGCATGGAAGGCGTGGTCATCGACCGCAAGGTTTTTTCGCGCCGCGAGCGGAGCAGTTCGCCCCGGCGTCGGGAGAGCATCGCCGCTTGTGAGAAAGAGGCAGCCGAGCGCAAGGAGTACCTGATTGCCGAGCGCAATACTAGGTTGCTGGAGGTGGTGGGGAAAGTCAAGTTGGGCAGCTTATACTCTCAAGACGGCGAATTGAAGGTGCGCAAAGGCACTCAATTGAGCGAGCGGCTGCTCGAACGGGTGGGTGAAGATTTCTCTGCGCTGCAGCCCGAAAAGGACTGGACCGCAGAGCCCGAAGTCAGCGTTGAAGTCGCCGAACTGTTGCGCTATGCCGAAGAGCAGCTAAAGCTGATTGACGAGCAAACGGAGCGCCAAATAGAGCGCATCACGCGCGGTGATGAACTGCCGCCGGGCATCGCGCAGCTGGTCAAGGTCTATGTGGCCAAGAAGCGCAAGCTCTCGGTCGGCGACAAGATGGCCGGTCGCCACGGCAACAAGGGCGTAGTCGCGTATATCGCGCCGGAGGAGGATATGCCCTTCCTCGAAGACGGTACGCCCGTAGATATTGCTCTCAACCCCTTGGGTGTGCCCTCGCGCATGAACTTGGGCCAGATCTTTGAAACCCATCTAGGCATGGCCGCCCATGCCCTAGACGTGCATGTGGCGACCCCGGTTTTTGACGGGGCATCCCTCGACGAGGTGCGAGCCATGCTCGATGAGGCCGAGATACCCAACGACGGCAAACAAGTGCTCTACGATGGGCGAACCGGCACCAAGCTAGATAAGCGAGTGACGGTAGGCTACATATATATGTTAAAGCTTTCGCACTTGGTCGCCGACAAAATTCACGCTCGCTCCATCGGGCCGTACTCGCTGGTCACTCAGCAGCCCTTGGGCGGCAAGGCGCAGTTTGGCGGCCAGCGCTTCGGCGAAATGGAAGTGTGGGCACTGGAGGCCTACGGCTCGGCCTATACGCTCCAAGAGATGCTGACGGTCAAATCCGACGACGTTGCTGGGCGTTCTAAGATCTACGAGGCCATCGTGAAAGGAGAGAATCCGCCGGAACCAGGTATTCCAGAATCGTTCAATGTGCTGGTCAAGGAATTACAGAGTTTGTGTCTGGATGTGATCCTCGAAGACAGCAGGATCGTCGAGACATATTGAATTGCAGAGCATTCGCATAAAGCACAAAGGGGGTGCCAGTGTTACAGACTGCCAATGCATCGCGCAAACCGACTGATTTCGATTCCATCCGCATTCAGCTCGCTTCTCCCGAGACCATTCGCGCTTGGTCGCAAGGGGAGGTTACCAAACCCGAGACGATCAACTACCGCTCCTTTAAGCCGGAGCGCGACGGATTGTTCTGCGAACGCATCTTCGGTCCGGTCAAGGACTGGAACTGCCACTGTGGCAAGTACAAGGGCATCCGCTATCGAGGCGTAGTATGCGACCGTTGCGGCGTCGAGGTCACGCAGGTCAAGGTTCGCCGCGAGCGCCTTGGGCACATCGAGCTAGCCGTACAGGTTTCCCACATCTGGTATTTTAAGTCGCTGCCTTCGCGCATCGGTGCCCTGCTCGACATCTCGATGCGCAACCTTGAGCGCATCCTCTATTACGAGTCCTATGTTATCATTGACCCGAGGGGCGCACCTGTGGAGAAGCTGGCTCTTTTGACGGAGGAGGAGCTTGTCGAGATACAAGAAGAAGGCGGCGATCCCGAGGTCGAGATGGGAGCACCCGCAGTCAAGCGGCTCTTAGAGGAGATTGACATTGAAGAGCTCTCGGCCGAGTTGCGAACCTTGGTTCGAATGGAGAGTTCGATCCAACGCAAGCAAGAAGCCCTCAAGCGGCTCAAGGTCGTCGAAGCCTTCCGCCAGTCCGAAAACCGGCCCGAGTGGATGATTCTCGACAACATTCCGGTCATCCCGCCAGATCTGCGTCCCTTGGTGCCCTTAGAGGGGGGGCGCTTTGCCACTTCCGACCTCAACGACCTCTACCGTCGAGTCATCAATCGCAACAACCGCTTGAAGAAGCTGATCAACATCAAGGCTCCCGAAGTCATTCTGCGGAACGAGAAGAGGATGCTTCAGGAAGCCGTTGATGCCCTCTTCGACAACGGGCGTCGCTCGCGGGCCGTGCGCGGCGACGGCAATCGCTCGCTCAAGTCGCTCAGCGATCTGCTCAAGGGCAAACAGGGTCGTTTCCGCCAGAACTTGTTGGGCAAGCGCGTCGACTATTCGGGTCGTTCAGTCATCGTCGTCGGTCCAGAACTCAAACTGTACCAATGCGGCCTACCCAAGGGCATGGCCCTAGAGCTGTTTAAGCCCTTTGTGATTAAAAAATTAGAAGAAAAAGGGCTGGTCCAAACCGTCAAGAGCGCCAAGAAATTGGTCGAACGCGAGCGTCCGGAGGTTTGGGACATTCTCGAGGAGATCATTCGCGACCACTGCGTATTGCTCAATCGGGCACCGACGTTGCACAAGTTGGGCATTCAGGCATTTCAGCCCATTCTCGTCGAGGGCAAGGCCGTTCGCCTGCACCCGTTGGTTTGCGCCGCCTTTAATGCCGACTTTGATGGCGACCAGATGGCCGTCCATGTCCCGCTCTCGTTCGAGTCTCAGATCGAGGCACGGCTTCTGATGCTTTCTACTAACAACATCCTCAAGCCAGCTGATGGCGAGCCGGTCATTATGGACAACCCTCAGGACATTGTGCTCGGCAGTTATTACCTGACCAAGGTGCGCTTTAGCGAAGCAGGTGGAGTCGAGCGCACCTTTGCCAACAAGACCGAGGCAGTTGCGGCTTTTGAAGCGGGTCGCATTACCTTGCACCAGCCGGTTATAGTGCGCATTGATGGTGAGATGATGAATACGACTGTCGGTCGCTTGCTTTTCAACGAGGTGCTCCCGGAGGAAATCGGCTTTATCAACCGCACGGTTGACAAGGGCGATATCAAGAGGATTACCGCCCAAGTGCATCGCCTACTGGGCAACAGGCGCACGGCCGAGTTCGTCGATCAGCTCAAGAATATGGGCTATCACTACGCGACGCTGGCCGGCGTATCTATCGCCGTTGACGACGTAGTCGTACCCGATACTAAAACCAAGCTCATTGACGGAGCGCTCAAAGAAGTGGAGAAAGTCCGCGATCAGTATGCCAACGGCATCATCACCGATGGCGAGCGCTATAACAAGATTATCGACATCTGGACTCATACCACATCGGAGGTCTCGCGCGCGGTGCAGCGCACGCTTGAGGAAGCCGAAGAGGGCTTTAACTCGGTTTACGTTATGAAGGATTCCGGTGCGCGCGGCAGCGAGGATCAGATCAAACAGCTAGGTGGTATGCGCGGTCTGATGAACAAGCCGCAGAAAAAGCTGACCGGTGCCGTCGGCGAAATCATCGAAACGCCAATTATCGCCTCTTTCAAAGAAGGGCTATCGGTGCTCGAGTACTTCATCTCGACCCACGGAGCGCGCAAGGGTTTGGCCGATACGGCTCTGAAGACGGCCGAAGCCGGATATCTGACGCGGCGGATGGTCGATGTGGCTCAAGATGTGGTGATCAGCGAAGAAGACTGCATGACTAGCCAAGGGCTGAAGATCGGCGCTCTCAAGGACGGAGAGGAGGTAATCGAGCCGCTGGCCGATCGCATCGTCGGTCGCGTATTGCAAGAGGACGCTCGCGATGCCGACAAAAATGTGGTGGCCCACGCGGGGACCCTGTTGGAAGAGGAAGACGCCAATCGCATTGCTCAAGCCGGCATTGAAGAAGTGCTCATTCGCTCGGTGCTCACATGCGAGTCCGAGCGCGGCGTGTGCATCAAGTGCTACGGACGCAACATGGGTACTGGCCGCGAGGTCAATGTGGGCGAGGCCGTTGGGGTCGTAGCCGCACAAAGTATTGGTGAACCAGGTACTCAGCTCACGCTGCGAACTTTTCACATCGGCGGTACGGCGAGTCGCATCGCCGAGCAGTCGCAGATCACCGCGCGCCGGGCTGGTCGCGTTCAATTTTCTAATGTCGATACGGTGCAAAACCCGACAGCTGGCGTCACGGTCGTCGGGCGCAACGGCGAAATTGGCTTGCTCGACGAACAGAATCGAGTTCGCTCGTCTATTGCCACCCCTTATGGCGCAGTACTCAAGGTCGAAAATGGGGAGCAAGTCGAGATGGGGGATGTGCTGTACGAATGGGATCCGTACAACAATGTGATTCTCACCGACCGCCCGGGCCGGATCCGGTTCACAGATATCAACAAGGAAACTATGCGCGAGGAATTCGACGAAAGCACGGGCCTAAGCGTCCGTAGTATCGTCGAACAGCGCGACCGTTCGCTGAGTCCGCAGATCGAGATCGAGAGTGAAGAATATGGACCCCGTTCTTTTATTATTCCGGTCGGAGCGCGTCTGTTGGTCGAAAATGGAGATCAAGTCGCACCGGGGCAGGTGTTGGTCAAAATCCCGCGTGAGCGTTCCAAGACGCGCGACATCACCGGCGGTTTGCCGCGCGTTGCTGAACTCTTTGAGGCACGTCGGCCCAAGGAACCGGCGGTCATATCGGAAATTAACGGTACGGTGAGCTTTGGCGGTCTAATCCGCGGCAACCGCGAACTGTTCGTCACCCCGGAGGATGGCGAAAAAAAGAAATACTTGGTCCCCTACGGCAAGCACTTGCGCGTGCAGGAAGGCGACAAAGTTGAAGCCGGCGAGCGCCTCTCCGAAGGGTCGGTCAACCCGCACGATATCTTGCGGGTCCAAGGCGTGAATAAGGTGCAGGAGTATTTAGTCAACGAGATTCAGGATGTCTATCGCCTCCAGGCTGTGGAGATCAACGACAAGCACATTGAGGTGATCGTCAAGCAGATGCTACAGAAGGTGCGCATCATTGACCCAGGCGATACGAACTTTCTCGAAGGTGAGGAAGTGGATAAAATCCGCTTCAACAGGGAGAATGGAAAAGTCCTCTACGAGGGGGGAGACCCAGCTACCTGCCAGCCGATCCTTTTGGGCATTACCCGTGCTTCGCTGCGCACGGATAGCTTTATCTCTGCCGCCTCTTTCCAAGAGACAACGCGCGTGTTGACCGAGGCAGCCGTGCAAGGCAAGATAGACCACCTGCGTGGCCTCAAGGAAAACGTCATCATCGGTCGCTTGATTCCAGCCGGTACAGGGCACTACCAAGATGGCACCTATGAGAACTTGGAGCCCGAAAGCAATGGCAAAGCCGAGTTGACCGAAATGGCGGCTGCGGAAACAGGTGTTTTGGGCGAGTAGTGTTGACAGTTATACAATTTGTATGTAAGTTATGAGCTTGCTATTTATTACGGAATGACGAGGAGAAACAGCGTTTGCCAACGGTTAGCCAGCTGGTCCGCAAAAGCCGGCAAAAATCACTAAAAAAGACGGATTCCCCAGCGCTGAGAGGTTGTCCCCAGCGCCGTGGCGTTTGTACGCGTGTTTACACCCAGACGCCCAAGAAGCCCAACTCGGCTCTGCGCAAGATGGCTCGCGTGCGTTTGACTACGGGGATTGAAGTTACGGCTTACGTGCCAGGCGAAGGCCACACGCTGCAGGAACACTCCATCGTCTTAGTGCGCGGAGGTCGTATCAAGGACTGCCCTGGTGTGCGCTACCACATCGTGCGTGGCGTCCTCGATGCGACGGGCGTGGCCGACCGCCGCCAGGGGCGCTCCAAGTATGGCACCCGGCGGCCAACCTAGGTATAAGTAATGTCGCGGCGTAAAAGAGCAGTCAAACGCAAGCTGCTGCCAGATCCGAAATTCCACAATGTCTTGGCGGCGAGGTTCGTAAATTCGCTGATGAAGCAAGGCAAGAAGAGCGTGGCCGAGCGCATATTTTATGACTCGATCGATTTGGTAGTCGAGCGCAGTGGCCAAGACGGGATTGATGTCTTCCAGAAGGCGCTGGAAAATGCCAAGCCCATCGTCATGGTTAAATCGCGTCGAGTCGGTGGTCAAACGTATCAGGTGCCGGTCGAAATGCGGCCAGACGAGCGCACCGCGCGTTCTATTCGCTGGTTGATTCGCTTCGCCCGCGAGCGCTCTGAACGCACCATGGCCGAGCGGTTGGCCAACGAGTTTATCGCTGCGTCAAGGGGAGAAGGTGGGGCTGTACGAATGAAGGAAGAAGTCCACCGCATGGCCGAGGCGAACAAAGCCTTCGCCCACTACAGATTTTAGGGAGTTCCTAGGCCAAATGGCACGACAGTTTGCACAAAAAGACACGCGCAATATCGGGATTGCGGCCCACATCGACGCTGGCAAGACTACCACGACCGAGCGGATCCTCTATTATACTGGCCGTGTTCACCGCATGGGGGAGGTCCATGACGGTACAGCGACGATGGACTGGATGGAGCAAGAGCGCGAGCGCGGAATTACCATAACCTCTGCCGCTACTGCTTGCCAGTGGAAGAATCACCGCATCAACATCATCGACACGCCCGGCCATGTAGATTTTACTGCCGAGGTCGAGCGTTCGCTGCGCGTACTCGACGGTGCCATAGGCGTTTTCTGCGCGGTCGGCGGAGTTGAGCCGCAGTCCGAGACTGTCTGGCGCCAAGCCGACAAATACCGCGTCCCGCGCATTGCTTTTGTCAACAAAATGGATCGCAACGGAGCTGATTTTTTTCAGGTACTCAGCATGCTCCAAGAGAGATTGAACAGCAATTTTGTGCCGGTCCAGTTGCCCATCGGCGTTGGCGAGACGTTCAACGGCTTGATAGACTTGGTCGAGATGAAGGCCATTACCTACGAAGAGGCCAGCCAAGGCGTCAAGTTTTTCGAGGACGAGATCCCCGCGGATTTATTGGAGGAGGCCTTGCAGTACCGCGAAAAGCTGCTAGAGTCGGTGGCTGAATTCGACGATGGGCTGCTCGAAAAATTTCTCGAAGGAGAGGAAATTCACCCCGACGAAATCAGAGCTGCGCTGCGCCAAGCCACCATCTCGCTGAAGGCCGTGCCCGTAACGTGCGGCAGTGCTTATAAGTATAAAGGCGTCCAGCGCTTGCTCGACGCGGTGCTACACTATCTGCCGTCTCCAGCCGATGTCGGCGAAGTCAAGGGTATGCTGCCCCATTCCAGCGCGGAAGCAGTGCGTCCTGCCCTCGACGATGCGCCTTTTGCCGGATTGGCCTTTAAGGTTATGACGGATCCCTTTGTCGGGCGTCTCACCTTTGTTCGCGTCTATTCAGGCGTACTAAGCTCGGGCACTTATCTCTACAATGTGACGACTGAGCGTCGCGAGCGCACCGCGCGTTTGCTGGAGATGCACGCCAACGACCGCACCGAGTTATCTCGTGCCTATGCTGGTGACATAGTCGCGGTGGTCGGCCTCAAAAACACGACTACTGGCGATACGCTTTGCGACGAACAGCATCCCATTGTCTTGGAAAAGATTGAATTCGCCGAGCCGGTGATCCACGTGGCAATTGAGCCAAAGACGCGGGCGGACCAGGAGCAGCTATACATTGCCCTGTCCAAGCTCAGCGAGGAAGATCCAACCTTTCAGATCAAGCTCGACGACGAGACGGGCCAGACGATCATGTCGGGCATGGGCGAATTGCACTTAGAGATCCTTATCGACCGCCTCTTCCGCGAATTCAAGGTCGAAGCCAATGTCGGCAAGCCCCAGGTAGCCTACAAAGAAGGGCTGCGCAAGGCCGTCGAGATTACAGGTAGGTTCGTGCGACAGACCGGAGGCCGCGGCCAGTACGGGCACGTCGAGTTGGAAATCGAACCGGGCGAGCCGGGCAGTGGGCTGGTATTCGAGTCGAAAATTATCGGCGGCAACATTCCTAAGGAATACATTAATCCAGTGCGCGAGGGCATTATTGAAGCGATGAGCACCGGTCCTGTTGCCGGTTACCCGATCGAAGACGTTAAAGTCGTGCTGGTAGATGGGTCGCATCACGAGGTTGACTCATCGGAAGTCGCCTTTAAGGTCGCCGGGTCCATGGCCTTCAAAGATGGTGTCGCGAAAGCATCTCCTTATCTTATGGAGCCGATTATGGAGTTGGAGGTCGTCGTCCCCGATCAATATTTGGGCGACG
>JAPPEG010000365.1 GCA_028875345.1 Gemmatimonadota bacterium | reverse complement strand
GGCAGGTCCAGCGAGCGATGGCCTCGTGCAGGGGCAAAACGCGATCCACCAAATAAGTCAAAGTGAGACCGACGGCCGTCTCTAGCCCGACAATGCCCATGGGAGCTTGGGTTAGGGGTTGGGCTTTTTCCGCGGTCGTATGTGGCGCGTGGTCGGTCGCAATGACTTCTATAGTGCCATCGGCGAGCCCCGCGAGCATGGCCTCGACATCGGCGGACTCGCGCAGCGGCGGGCTCATTTTGGCGGCCGTGCCTTGGCGCTCGACCGCGCGGTCGGTGAGTACGAAGTGATGGGGCAACACTTCGCAGGTCACGGGTAGGCCATCGGCTTTGGCGCGCCGGACCAATTGCGCGGTGCCGACCGTGCTGATGTGGGCGATGTGCAAAGGGCCGCCGGTCTGACGGACGAGTCCTATATCGCGGGCGACCATTTCCTCCTCACCTGCTGCTGGCATCCCCTTGACGCCGAGGCGCGCGGCCACTTCTCCTGCGTGCATACAGCCGCCGGCCGTAAGCGACTTGACCTCTTCGTGCGGGAAGATGGGCCGGTCGAGGTCGCGGGCAATTTCGAGAGCGCGGCGCATCAGGGCCTCGTCTTCGACAGGATCGCCGTCGTCGGAAAAGGCCACTGCGCCCAATTCGGCCAATTCCGCGAGGGGGGCGAGCGCACCGCGTCCTTGGCGACCTATTGTTACACAGGCGATTGGATAGTAGCGCACGCTGGCCGTCTGCGCTCGTTCCAGCGCTAGTTGCAAATGGTCGCTGCTGTCTGGGGGAGGGTTGGTATTGGGCATGGCGGCCACTGCGCAGATACCGCCAGCCGCGGCCGCGGCAGTGCCGCTCTGAATGGTCTCCTTGTGTTCGTAACCTGGTTCGCGGAGATGGGTGTGGATGTCGATAAAACCTGGAGCGACGACCAAGCCGGTGGCCGTCAGGACGGGTACGTCTGGAGGTGCCAGAAGGTTCGGGGCCGACTCGACTATTTTTCCTTGGCGAATGAGGATGTCTCCTAGGGCATCGGTGCCATTGGCTGGGTCGATGAGTCGTCCTTGGCAGACGAACAAGTCGGCAGAAAATTTAGACATGGGAGAGGGAGACGAGTGGAGCGAGCCAGTCGATGGTTTCTCGCAGGGTCAACGGGTCGCTAGCTAGAGCTATGCCTCGTTGTCGCAGGCGGCGAGCCAACTTCACGGACATCGGGGGCACAAGCCCGCTGATAGACTCGAATTCGGGATGGGCGAGCACGGCGCGGGCCGGCCCTTGCAACTCGATCCGGCCTTGGCGCAGGACCACCACGTGGGTGGCTAAGTGACCGATTAGCTCCATATCGTGGCTGATTAGCACGAGAGTGCGGCCTTGGTTGCTTAGCTCGGCACAGAGCTGGCACAAGCTGGCCGTAGTCTGAGGGTCGAGGCCGGCGGTCGGTTCGTCGAGCACTAAGACCTCTGGGTCCATGGCGAGGACGCCGGCGAGCGCGACGCGACGCCTTTCGCCTCCGCTCAACGAAAGGGGCTGGCGCGGCCCGAATTCTGCTAACGGCATACCTACCATAGCGAGCGCACTGGCCACGAGGTCATCAACGCGCTCGGGGGCAAAGCCGAGGTTGCGCGGCCCAAAGGCCACATCCTCGGCCACGGTTTCGGCGAAGAGCTGGAGTTCGGGAAACTGGAAGGCCAAGCCGACGCGCTGGCGCACGCGAGCCGGGGGCAAGGAGTCGATGTCGCAGTCGTCGAGGAGCACGCGGCCGCGCGAGGGTTTGAGTAGGGCGTTGAAGTGCTGGGCGAGGGTAGTTTTGCCCGCGCCGTTGGTGCCCACGAGGGCCAGTATGGAGCCGGTGGGGATGTCTAAATCAATGTCGCGAATGCCGAGACGGTGGGTAGGCAGGTGCTCGTCGTAGAGATGCGTCAGCCCCTCGGCCGCTAGTTTGCTCGGCGCTGGTGACAGCGGGGAGGGTGGAGTCCAAGGCGGTAGGGGAGTCTGGGGTTTTAGCGCGGCTAGCGCGTCGGACAAGGCGTCTAGCTCCAAGGGGGTTTCGGCCAGCGACAAGTGAGCGGCGAGGGCGCTTGCAAAGGGCAGGTCGAGGCCAAGAGCCCGGAGCTTGGGCGGGTCGGCAAAAAGGGCGGTAGGGGAGCCGTCCGCACGGACCCGACCCGCGTGGAGGACGATGATGCGGTCGGTGCGAGCGGCTTCCTCTGGGGATTGGGTAATGAGTATGGTCGCGATGCCATATGCGGTGCGCAGTCGCTGGAGCAACTCGGCCACTTGCTGTCTTTCACCGGGATCGAGCAGGGCTGTCGATTCGTCCAAAACGAGATAGCGCGGTCGCATCGCCACCACTGCGGCAATAGCCACGCGCTGCTTCTCGCCGCCGGAGAGCTTGTGTGGCGGATAGCAGCGATAGGCTTCGAGGTCGAAAGCGGCGAGTGTTTCCTCGACGCGACGGTGAATTTCATCGCTGGCTAGGGCTAGATTTTCCAAGCCAAAGGCCAATTCGTCTGCGACTGTGGTGGCGACTAGCTGATCGTCCGGGTTTTGCAAGACCATGCCGACTAGCTGGCGGATGGCGCGGAGTTGGGTTGGGTCGCTAGTGTCCATGCCATCGATGAGGACCCGGCCTGTTTGGGGCTGTTGCAGTCCGTTTAGGCAGCGAGCGAGGGTGGTTTTGCCCGAACCGTTGGCCCCGATGAGGGCGATGTCTTCCCCAGGGCTGATGTGGAGATCAATGGAGCGCAAGGCGGCTAGGCCCTCGCGATAGCTAAGGCTGAGTTTTTCGACGCGGATCATAGGGCGGCAGCATACGGCAAAAGAATTTTGCCGTCAAGGCGTCAAGTTGACAGCTAGAGGGGGAGATTGTTTATTCAGATTTAAGGATTTACGAAGATTAAGAGCGTTGCCAATTGCGGGCGCTCGCAACGCATTTTGGGTGAGGATTATGGCTTTTATGAGCAAGATACTGTGCAGGTGGATTTGGGTGCTCGCCATTGGAGTCGTGGGGTGCAGCGATTCGGAAGAGGAACTCCAGATCGTCGGCCCCGATCTACCGGAAGGGCCGGGTCGCGTTTATCCCATTTCAGCCGTTAGCTTCACGTCCATCGACAGTGTCGAAGTGAGCGCACTTTTTGGCACGGCGGATGCTGGCGAATCGCTGCCAGTGGTGATCCTCCTGCACGACTTGGGTGGGAACAAATCCGACTGGTTGACCAACACCGGCACGTACGTGGCCTTGCTCGAGCGCGGCTATGCCGCCTTGGCCATCGACATGCGCGGGCACGGCCAGACTCCACTGCCCGATGGCCGACAGGCCTTGGAATTGATTGATCTGGAACGGAGCTTTCTCGATGTCCACGCTGCGCTAGTCTGGCTGCAGAGTCAGTCCAAGATCGATATCAGCCGCATCGCGGTCGTGGGCAGTGGCTCGGGGGGCAATATAGCCTACGTGTGTTCGGGTGTTTTCCCCGAGTTAATAAAAACCAGCGTCTCCCTCTCGCCGGGGCTGTGGGGAGCCGCTTCGCTGGAGCCGTTGGTCATTGGGACCGGCCTTGAATCGTTTGGTCCGCGGTCCATGCTCTTTATGGTAGGCGATCAGGACCAAATTGCTGTGAGCGAGGACCAGATCCTTAGCTATAAAGATTTCGCTTCTTTCCTAGAGGAGCAGACGGCCGAGCCGAAGGATTTGCGCGTTTTTACAGACTCGGCTGACCACGGCTATGCCTTGCTCGACAATGTGGTCGAGGCGCAGGATTTGTTCTTCCTCTGGTTAGAGGAAAATCTCTAAATAGTACTTCACCTGCGGTGCCAGCGCATGGACTCGCCGCCAGCCATTGCCGTCGTCATTCCCGCCTGCGACGAAGAAGAAGCCATCGGCAAGGTGCTGCAAGACATACCCGATATCGCACAGCAGATTATCGTCGTCGATAATGGCTCGGCCGACCGCACCGCCGAAGTGGCCCGCAGCTTGGATGCCTGCGTCGTCGTCGAGCCGCGCCGCGGCTACGGCCAGGCCTGTCTAACGGGCATGGCCCAGCTCGATGGCCCGGATATCGTCGTCTTTCTCGACGGCGATTACAGCGATTATCCCGAGGACATGCTGGCTATAGTAAGACCGATCATCGCAGACGATGCCGATATAGTCATTGGTTCTCGGGTCTTGGGTCCGCGAGAAAAGGGTGCTCTTTTGCCGCAGGCTCGCTTTGGCAACTGGTTGGCCACCTTCTTAATTCGCCTGTTGTTTGGCGTTACTTTTACGGATTTGGGGCCTTTTCGCGCATTGCGCTACGACGCGCTCATGCGGCTAGAGATGCAGGATCGCAACTTTGGCTGGACCGCGGAGATGCAGGTCAAAGCCGCTCGGCTGGGTTTGCGCGCGGTCGAAGTGCCTGTGCGCTATCGCCGCCGCATCGGCAGTTCCAAGATCACCGGCACGCTTAGCGGCACGCTGCGGGCCGGATACAAAATTCTCTGGACCATTTTCCGCTATGCGCGGTGGCGTCCTACGCAGTCTCGGGGATAGGTTGATACCGCTCGATGCGCTTGGTGGACTACGACTTTGACCTGCCCGAGGCCCTGATCGCCCAACGCCCACCGCCCGAGCGCGACCAAGCGCGTCTATTGCTCTTGAACCGGGCGGATGGCTCGTTGCAGCACCTGCACTTTGGGGCTATCGTCGATCAGCTCGCGCCTGGCGACGCCCTAGTATTGAATCAAACGCAGGTCGTGCCGGCTCGGCTCAAAGGGCGTAAAGTCACTACCGGAGGGCGGGTTGAACTGCTGTTGCTCAGGCCGCTGACTGAGGGCGATTGGCTGGCGATGGGGCGTCCTGGGCGGGGTTTAAAACCAAAGACGCGGTTGGAGTTTGGCGATGGAGCGGTGGAAGCGCACATCGTCGAGCAGGTTGCACCGGGGCGGTTCCGCGTGCGCTTTGCCGTTGAAGACGTGCTAACGCGACTGGAAGAGATCGGGGATATACCGCTACCGCCCTATATTCGGCGTCCGCCCGAGGTCGCGGACCGGGAGCGCTATCAGACCGTCTATGCGGCGCGCCCGGGAGCGGTTGCCGCCCCCACGGCCGGCCTGCACTTTACCCCTCAGTTAATCGCTGAGAGCGCGGCCAAGGGCGTGGCGGTCCTGAAGGTGCTTTTGCACGTGGGGCCGGGCACGTTCGAGCCGGTGCGCTGCGCGGACCCGCGCCAGCATGTACTCGAGCCTGAATACTGCGAAATTGACGAGTCGGTGGCGGCCGCGCTCAGGCGTTGTCGCGCGGGTGGTGGACGCATCGTCGCCGTAGGTACTACCGTGGTGCGGACCTTGGAGTCAAGCGTTGATGCTGAGGGGTATGTGCGCGCCTGCGGAGGATTTGCGAATGCTTTTATCTATCCGCCCTACGCATTCAAGGCGGTCGATACGTTGGTGACGAATTTTCACCTGCCGCGTTCGAGTCTGTTATTGCTGGTGGCGGCGTTTGTCGGGCGGGAACGGCTTTTGGCCGCCTACCGCGAGGCCGTAGAGCGGGGCTATCGCTTTTACAGCTATGGCGATGCCATGATGATCGTGTGAGATCGTGGAACGCATAACTGCCATCATCCCGGCTGCCGGTCGGGGGCTGCGCATGGGAGCAGATCGGCCCAAACAGTACCTCCCGTTAGGGGGCCGGCCTGTACTCTGGCACGTGCTCGCGCGTCTCGAAGCTAGCCCGCTGGTGACCGATATCGTCTTGGTCGTGCGGCGCGAGGACATGGACTATTGCCGTAGCCAATTGAGTGAAAGTGGGGGCTTTGCCAAAGTCGTCGCCTTTGTACCTGGGGGTGCTGAGCGCAGCGCATCCGTGTATCGAGGTTTGCTGGAGACTCGCGCCGATATGGTTTTGGTACACGATGCCGTGCGACCGTTTATTTCAGAGGGGCTGCTGGAGCGGGTGGTCGCCGCTACTCGCGAGCACGGAGCGGCGCTGCCCGCTTTGCCGGTAGTAGAGACGATCAAGGAAGTGGCGGACGATCTGGTCGTCGGCACGCCGCGCCGCGAGCGGCTGTGGCAGGCGCAGACCCCGCAGGGCTTCGACCGCGAGTTGCTTCTGAGGGCATACCACGCGGCTGGGACCGACGCGGTGGCTACCGACGACGCCGCGCTGGTCGAGCGGCTGGGCCACACAGTCTGCGTCGTGCCCGGCGAGGCCGACAACCGCAAGCTGACCACGCCCGAGGATATGGCTTGGGCCGAGTGGCGAGTGAGCGCAAGGGAGGAGGTGCCTACTATGGGCTTGCGCATAGGACAGGGCTACGACGTGCATCGCTTGGAGGAGGGGCGGCCTCTAATTTTGGGCGGAGTCACCGTGCCTTTTGATCGGGGGTTGGCGGGCCACTCGGACGCGGATGTGCTGACACATGCCGTAATCGACGCACTCTTGGGTGCCTTAGCGGCCGGAGACATCGGCCAGCTCTTCCCCGACTCGGACTCGCAATACAAAGACATATCGAGCTTGGTACTGCTCAAGCAAGTTGGCACCCTGATAGCGGAACGAGGGGCGCGGGTCCTGCACATCGACGCGGTCGTCGCGGCCCAGCGGCCCAAGCTTGTGCCGCACATAGCAGCGATGCGCCAGATGCTAGCTGCGACTTTGGGCCTAGAGGTGAATCAGGTTTCGCTCAAGGCCACGACGACCGAGCGCTTGGGGTTTGTCGGGCGGGAGGAAGGCATGGAAGCTCAAGCCGTGGTCCTTTTGGCGCTCTAAAGCATGGCAGAATATTTGGACTCTCTGCTTGCGGCCTTGTCTGGCGTCGATCCACTGTGGGCGTATGGCATCTTGTTGCTTAGCGCCTTTTTGGAAAACATTGTGCCCCCTATACCGGGCGATACGGTGGTGGTGTTCAGCGCCTATTTAGTAGGGCGCGGCCTTTTGGATATATGGCCGGTTTTTCTTGTTACTTGTGTCGGGGGCATGGCCGGCTTTTTAGTCATGTACTATTTGGGTTATAGCCGGGGACGCGCCTTTTTCGCAGGCCGTCGGGGCACGGCGAAACTGGATCAAGCCGAGCGGTGGCTCAGTCGCTACGGCGTCGCGCTCATTTTAGGCAACCGATTTTTAAGCGGCATTCGGTCGGTCATTGCCATCGGTGCTGGCCTGGGACGCATGCCTTGGCCAACCGTCGCGCTCTGCGGCGCGATCGGCATGGCAGTTTGGAATGGATTGCTGCTTTACGCCGGAATTTTGGTGGGTGAAAACTGGGAACAGGTCACGGAGCTGCTCGCACAATACAATAGATTATTGGTGGGGATCCTGTGCTTAGTGGGAGTAGTGCTACTCTGGCGATGGTGGCGCAGGCGTTGACAAGCACGGATAGAGGGCTTAGGTTAAATAATTTCTATATAATCTGAGAAAAGACGATGAATGACATTACCTACGCCCCTAAAGCGGGCGACATTAAGCGGCAGTGGTTTGTGATTGATGCCACTGATAAGATACTAGGGCGGCTGGCTTCGGAAATTGCCCAAGTGCTGCGCGGCAAGGGCAAGCCCGAATACGCCCCACATGCCGATGTGGGCGACCACGTCATCGTGATTAATGCCGACAAGGTAAAAGTCACGGGCAACAAGGCCGAAAAAAAGGTCTATTACCGCCACACCGGCTATCCAGGTGGCTTGCGGGTCACGCCCTACAGCCGCATGTCCGAACGGCATCCCGACCGCATCATCCGCAAGGCCGTGCGAGGTATGCTGCCGCACACCAAATTGGGCCGGATGCAGCTAAAGAAGCTCCGCGTTTATGCCGGCGGCGAACACCGGCACCAAGCGCAAAACCCCCAGCCTCTCGAACTTTAAGCCAAAGGCAACGCGCCCATGCCCTTAGAAAGCTACGAAGCGACCGGCCGCAGAAAGACCTCGGTCGCCCGAGTGCGCATGCAGCTCGGCAATGGCACTATTTACATGAACGGTCGCGCGGTCAGTGAATACCTGCGCCGAGATTCCCTAGAGATGATTCTCGTGCAGCCTCTGGATCTGACCGAGACGCGAAACGCGTTCGACATCCACATTTCTACCCGTGGCGGCGGCCTGCGCGGTCAAGCCGGTGCCGCGAGTTTGGGCATTGCCCGCGCCTTGGTGCAGTACGACCCGCAGAAGCGGGAAGTGTTGAAGAAAGGCGGCTTTTTGACGCGCGACGCCCGCGAGAAAGAACGCAAGAAGTACGGATTGGCTGGCGCACGCAAGCGCTTCCAATTCTCCAAGCGCTAGTTCCATTCCAATACACACGCTTCCCAATGCACGGCAGAGAGTGTCCCGTGGGCGTTCGGCGTCTGCGGGGCTTCTGTGTGTAGATGAAGGAGGCGGAGGCCCAACTAACATTTAGGAGCGATCATGGCTGACTTCACTATCCGCGACTTGCTGGAAGCGGGGACCCACTTCGGGCACCAGACCCGGCGTTGGAACCCCAAAATGCAGCCCTATATCTTCACCGAGCGCAACGGCATCCACATCATCGACCTGCAAAAGACGGTCGGCAAGGTCGAGGCCGCTTGCGAGGCCGTGCGTCAAACAGTGCGCGCTGGGCGCGCCGTGTTCTTTGTCGGCACGAAGAAACAGGCCGCCGAACTCGTGCGGCAGGAAGCTGAGCGCTGTGGCATGTTTCACGTCACCGAGCGCTGGCTCGGCGGGATGCTGACCAACTGGCAGACTATCCGCCAAAGCATCCGGCACCTAGAGCATCTCGACCGCATCTCGACCGACGGCACCTACGAGAACCTCAAGAAAAAAGAAGTTCTGCTGCTCGAAAAGGAACGCGCCCGACTCCAGCGGACCTTGGCTGGCATCCGCAACATGGGTAGCTTGCCCGGCTTGGTCTTTATCATAGACATCAAGAAGGAGCACATCGCAGTGCGCGAGGCAGCCAAGCTAGGCATTCCCTCCGTGGCCATCGTCGATACCAACTGCGATCCCGACTTGGTGACCTATCCGATTCCCGGCAACGACGATGCCATCCGCTCGATCGCCCTCATTACGCGCCTGATCGCCGACGCGGTGATTGAGGGTAGGGCCGAAGCCGAAGTCGAGAAAGCGGCGCGCGACGACAAGCAAGAGGCCGAAGGGGCCGAACAAACCGAAGAGGCCACCGCAGATGTAGCCGAGGCCACCGCATAGCTAGATCAACTACTTTTGAAAGCAAACGACGATGACTCAGATTACCGCACAAAGCGTACGAATGCTCCGGGAGAAAACGGGCTTGGGCATGATGGATTGCAAGAAAGCCCTGCAAGAAACCGGCGGCGACAGCGAAAAGGCCATTGAGTACTTGCGCAAGCAGGGTCTGTCCGCGGTCGAGAAGCGAGCCGGTCGCGACGCCAGCGAGGGCCTGATCCAAGCGTATATTCACCAAGGCAGCCGCCTCGGCGTGCTGCTAGAGGTCAACTGCGAAACCGACTTTGTCGCTCGCACTGGCGACTTCCAAGAGTTCGCCAAGGATGTGGCCATGCACATTGCTGCCTCCCAGCCTTTGGCGGTCGATCGGGAGGGCATTCCCGCCGACGCCGTGGAAAAGGAGCGAGCCATCTTTCTCGAACAGGCCAAAAACGAGGGTAAGCCCGAGCACATTGCTGAGAAAATCGTCGATGGCCGCATGGAAAAGTTCTATCAGGAAAATTGCCTAATGGAACAGGTCTTCGTCAAAAATCCCGACCAGACCATTGGCGAATTAGTCACTGAAATAACCGCTAAAATTGGCGAGAAAATTACCGTGCGTCGCTTTGAGCGGTTCGTCTTGGGGGAAGACGCCTGAAAACACATTGAGGCCGCCATGTTGGAAGAGGTCCTTGAAACAGTAAAAGAGGCTATGGATAAGGCCATTGAGTCCCTGCGTCGCGACTTAGCCTCTATCCGCACGGGGCGGGCCTCGGCTGCCATGCTCGACAACGTGCGGGTGGATTACTACGGCCAGCAGACACCGCTCAATCAGGTGGCGACGATCAGCGTCCCCGAGCCGCGCTTGTTGGCGATCAAGCCTTGGGAGGCGGCCTTGATTCCCGTGATTGAAAAGGCCATTCTCGCCGACAAGAGCTTGGGGCTCAACCCGGCCAACGACGGCACCATCATCCGGCTGCCCATTCCCGAACTGACCGAGGAGCGGCGGGTAGAAATCACCAAAGTCGCCCGGCATCGAGCCGAGGAGGGACGGGTCGCAGTACGACACGCGCGGCGCGACGGGATCGACTTGCTCCAGGAAGCGCAAAAGGACGGGGATATCTCCGAAGACGAGTCGCGCAGCGCGCAGAAAAGGGTTCAGGATTTGACCGCTGAATATGTAGCCTCCATTGACGAGATCATCGAGAATAAGGAAAAGGAGATCATGGAGGTCTGAACGGCCTCTGCTCTCCGGTTGTGCCGAAGCATAGCCTAGTTTTGTTGCTCTACTACATCCTCTGGTCCATGCGCCCCCGGCAGTGGATCAAGAATGTCTTCGTTTTTCCTGCCCTCGTCTTTTCCGAACATCTATTTGAACTTTCCTACCTAATACACAGCTTAGGGGCGGCCCTCTGCTTCGTCCTGCTGAGCGGCGGCGTCTATTTGTTCAACGACATCTTCGACCGCCAGTACGACCGCCTGCATCCCCAAAAGTGTCATCGACCGATTGCCGCTGGCCACCTGTCGGTCTCGTTGGCTTGGGGGGCGGCTTTGGTCGCGTTGGCCCTTGCGTTGGCTTGCGCTTTTTGGCTGCATCCTCATTTGGGGTGGGTGGCCGTGCTCTACGCGGCGCTCAACGCGACGTACTCGCTCCGGCTCAAGCACGTGGTATTGGTGGATGTGCTGATCGTGGCCGCGTGTTACCTGCTCCGCGCTGTCGGCGGCGGCGTGGTTATTGAGGTGTCTATTTCCACTTGGTTTATCGTCTGTATCTTCGCGCTGGTGCTCTTTATGGCGGCGGTCAAGCGTCGGCAAGAGATCGTGCAACTCGCGGATGAGGCCGCAGATCACCGCGCTATTCTCGAAGAATACAGCGTGCCTTTTCTCGACCAGATGATCGCCGTCCTCACGGCGGTGACCATAGTCTGCTACGCGCTGTACGCGATGGGGGTGGGCGCAGAGGGCACACAAATGCAGTGGACGATTCCCTTTGTGCTCTACGGCGTGTTGCGCTATCTCTATCTAGTGTATCACCGGGGGCAGGGGGACGATCCGACGACAGTGGTTTGGAGTGATCGGCCTTTGCAGGTCAACACCCTGCTCTGGTTGGTGGCTAGCATATTAGGGCTATACGCCTAATCGAGGCATTGGCACTCTCTTAAAGGAGACGCGAGCATGGCAGCGAATTTGAAGCAGAAGATCAAGCAGGGCGAACAGGTGGTGGGGTTTGGCATTCGCGGCGATATCGAGCGCGATGCCTTCAAGCGCATCGCCGAGTTGGGCGCGTGCGATTTTGTCTTTGTCGATAGCCAGCACTCGCCCTATAGCGAAGACCGCTTGGTCGCGTTGGCGAGCATGATTGGGGAGTTCGACTTGCCGCTGCACTTTCGCATCAAGCACACTCGCCACACCTACCTGATCGGCAACTGCTTGGACTTGGGGCCTTCGGGGATCGAGGTGCCCCAAGTGGAGACCGTGGCGACCACTGAAGAGGCCGTGGCCAATTTCTATTACTTGCCGCAAGGGGTGCGCAGCCACGGCGGCGGTGCCCGCGTCGGCGATACCAGCAGTGGCCCCCAGGCGTATGCGGATTGGTGGAACCAGTACGGGGTGTTGTGGCTGCAAGTCGAATCGGTGGCGGCCGCGACGAGTGCATTCAACTTGGCGCGGCCCGGGGTCGATTGCCTCTCTTTTGGCCCTACTGACTTGCAGATGGATCTAAACCACCGGGGGCATCCCCATCTCAAAAGCGTTGACGATTGCGTGCGCCATGTGGTCGAAGCCTTGCAGGGCACGGATACTGCGGTCTGTTTCCGCAACGGCACGGCCGAGAGCCGATCGCGCTACGCCGATATGGGGGTGCGCGTTTTTCTCGAAGCGCCGCCGGTCTAAGCGATCTCTAGCGGGCCTGTCCCAGCCCAGCGTATGTCCGGCCTAGCGGGAGGACGAAGGGTTCTTCGCAAGGGCGGAAGGGCACCATGGCGGCGATTTCGTCGAGTCGGGTGAGTACTTCGCTGCTCAAGGGGCCATTGGCGACCGCAGCGGCGTTCTCTTCAACTTCCGCCTGTGAGCGAGCCCCCATCAGGGCGCAGGAGACGCGCGGGTCGGAAAGCACGAAGCGCAGGCTTAGTTCGGGCAGGGAAATGCCGACTTCGCGGGCAAAGTCGTAGAGGGCGCAAAACTGCTGCTGGCGCGGCTGGCCCAGCCACAGCACCCCTCGCCGCATTTCTTCTTCGTGGGCCGAGGACAGAGCACCCATTTGCAGTGGCGAGCCGATGACGGTGCCCATGTTGTGTTCGTGCGCCGCTGGCAAGGCGCAGTGCGCGGCCTCGCGCCAAAGCAAGCTGTAGTTGAGGGCGGTGAGCAGGATGTCGAAGCGGCCCGTGCGGATAATAGGTTCGATGTGGTAGGCCGTGGTCGATCCTAAGCCGATGTAATCGACGAGACCTTCCTGCTTGAGTTCGTCTAGAACCTCTAACACCGGACCGTTGTATTCCTCGTCGGCCCACCAATCGTACATCCGCGGCCGATCTGGCTCGTGGACCATCAGAATATCGACGCGATCGCGCTTGAGGCGCGCTAGGCTTTCCTCCACCGAGCGCCGCAAGCAGGCAGGGTCTTGTGGTAGGAAAGGGGAGAGTCGCCCACCGATTTTGGTCGAAAGGTAAAAGGGCGTTTCCACGCCTTCCAATGCCTTACCTAAGACTTCTTCGCTGTCGAAATAGGTCGGGGCGGTGTCGATGTAATTGACCCCTAATTCGAGAGCTCGCAGCACGGCCTGCTTGCTCTGCTCAAAGGCCGCGCCATGAGACGAGACGAAAAGCCCGCCGAGCGACAGTTCGCTCACGGCTAGGCCTGTGCGGCCGAGGATTCGCTTTTTCATAATCAATTCCTAGTGGCGTGCATCACCACGCCGTCCAGCCGCCGTCCACCGGTACGACGGTCCCGTTGACGTAGCCACTGGCCTTTGAGCAGAAAAAAAGCAGGGTGGTGGCTAGCTCCGCGGGCTGGCCAAAGCGGCCCTGCGGCGTAAAGGTACGCAAGCGGGAGCTCATCTTCTCGTTGTCGAGGGCGGTCTCGGTCATTTCGGTGGGAAAATAACTGGGGGCAATGGCGTTTGCAGTGATGCCGTGTTTGCTCCATTCCACGGCCTGCGAGCGCGTCAGCCCCACGAGTCCGTGCTTGCTGATCGTGTAGGCACTCAGGCCGTTGATTACCGAGGCTCCCA
>JAPPEG010000122.1 GCA_028875345.1 Gemmatimonadota bacterium | reverse complement strand
CGGTAGCACCCGGTATCTACATCCTCCGCGTCACCGCGGAAGGCGACGCGATCACCCGCAGCGAAAACCACCTGATCTCGGTAGCCTACTGATGGACAAGCTCCTCACCAACCGATCAGCCTTCTTGCTGTGGCTGACCGTCTCTTGGATCACCACGGCAGAAGCTGACATTGCCTTGTGGCAGCTAGGCGGCAGCGGCTTGGAGTGGGCCGAGCACGACTCGGTCTCCATTCTGATCGATGAGATTACCACGCCTGGGGCGATACAGCCCATCTATATACAGCCCGACCACTCCGTCTTTTCCTACCTGACCAACTGGGGCAGTTGGACTCCCCGCGAACTGGGCTACGTCGATGGCGAAAGACCGCGAGTGTCTGGCAATTTGCGCTTGGTGGACGGCGACAGCACGTCCTATCTCGCGCCCTCGTCGGGCGGCAGTCCCGACGGCCGCACCTTTACCTTCGACTTGGCCGTGCCAGTGCCTGTCTTCGCCTTCGGATTCTACACGCCCTCGCAGGGATACCGCTCGGACGGCAACAGTCTACGCGAAGATGTCGTACCCGCCTACGAACTCTACATCGCCGCCCATAACCCGAACGAATGGCGGCAGGTCGCCGATGTGCAGGAGAATTTCCGCCCCGTCGTGCAGCACCAATTCCCCCGCCAGTACGTGCGCTTCGCTCGCTATATCCGCCGGCTCTCGCGCTCGCTCGAAGCTGCCCAGATCGAGGCCCTGCAAATATCGTCACAGGCAATCTTCGCCAAGGGCCAAGCCCATCGAGGCACCATCGGCGATTTCGAGATCTTCGGCGAGGGTGTTCCCCTGCGTGCGGTGTACAAGACGCAGATATTCGACTTGGGGCAGAAGGTCAACTTCGGTCGTTTTTCTTGGTCGGCGAGCCCGCTGCGGATGGTTGATGGCGAGCCGGTGGAGGCCGCCGATGCCCCCGTCTCAATCCAAGTCGAGGCGCGCACTGGCATTGACCCCAAGCCGGATCTCTACTACGAGTTCACCGACATGGGCACCCGCGTCCCCGTGTCGCAGCAACGCTACCAGGACGTGCTCAAAAATCCGAGAGGGGCGGTCAACGTCAACGATGGGCAAGGGGGAGCCTTGACGCTGACAACGCGCCCCAAGCCGGGGATTCGCGCTGGAATCGAATACGACCAAGACAACTGGACTTTCTGGTCAGTCCCGACGTTCGAGTCGGGCCAAACGCTCGGCCTGCGGTCCGGCTCCCATCTACAGCTAAAAATCTTGCTGAACAGCGAGGATTTCGATGCCTTCGTGCGGCTCGACTCCCTGTGGATTGAAACCTCTCCGACTTTGGCTACCTCGGTCATCGGCGAAGTGGCCCGGTTGGACGACCCGCAGCCCCTGCGCGGCGTGGCCGAAGTAGAAATGGGCGCGATGACGGAGTTCGTCTACGATGTCAAAGCGGAAGTTTCCGCTGGCGATACCGGCTTCGACGCGCTGCACATCCGCACCGGCGGACCGCCCGCGTTTAAGCACCTCGAAATGGGGGTCCCTTTGCGACAGGTGGAAGCGAGCGAGGTAGTAGAAAGTGCGGACGGATTGACGATACACTTGCCGGAGCACCTGAGCGCCGGGCGCAACGAGTTGATCCGCGTCATTTTCGCCGCCGAGGTCTTCGACTTTGCCTGGACCTTCGACGGCGAAGTACTCGACAGCCAGCGCCAGAGTCTGCCTCAGCCCTTGCAGAGTGGCGATGTCGGCGACGACATTGCCACCAGTACCCTGCGCGTCCTTGCCGCCTCAACCACCCAGGCCGAAAAGATCCGCGACCTACGCCTCTCTACCGCGGTCGTTACGCCCAACGGCGACGGCATCAACGACCTGCTGGAAATCGAGTATACTCTCTTAGGGCTGCCCCGTACCGTGGCCACCCGGCTGAATATCCACGCGCTCGACGGCCGCAAAGTCGCCACGCTGGCGATAGGCAGCCAGAAGTCGGGCCTACAGCGCATTCGTTGGGACGGCCGCGACGACAGCGGGGCACTTTTGCCGACGGGCCTCTACCTGCTCGGGCTCGAAGTCGAGGGGGAAGCCGAGGTGATCAAGAGGCTCATCCCAGTAGGGTTGGCTTATTGATCGTCCCTACTATGTCGCAGTTGACCCGCTACAAGAGCGGTCGTACTATTCTCCGACCAACCCGCATTCCGCACCGTCCGCACGAAATAGCTAGGTAACTGAGCAATCATGTCGAGGAAGGGAATCGCCACGTTCGAGCGGCCCGATTGGGACGAGTACTATATGCGCATCGCCATGGCCGTCCGGGCGCGCGCCAACTGCACGGGCAACCGCATCGGAGCCATCTTGGTGCAAAACGACCGCATCATTTCGACCGGCTACAACGGCACTCCACACAACATGGTCAACTGCCTCGACGGCGGGTGCGATCGCTGCGCCCACCGCGACCAATACGCTTCGGGCAAGGACTACGATTTGTGCATCTGCGTCCACGCCGAGCAAAACGCGCTGCTATCGGCGGCGCGCTTTGGGATCGCCACCGAGGGAGCGCTGCTGTATTCGACGATGCGGCCTTGTTTCGGCTGTGCTAAAGAAATCCTCCAAGCTAAGATACACGCGGTGTATTACCTACACGATTGGATCTATCCCGACGCCAAGCGGCAGGCCAGCTATGAGGAGCTGTTGTCGTTTGTACCAGGCGGCGTGCGGGCCGTGGCCATGGACGACCCAGACGCGGCTTGGGCCGTCTCCTCCTTGCGCCAAGACGAGTGAGGATGCGGCGCGCTGCCTGGGTCGCGGGGGCGAGCCTGATGGCCGTGGGAGTCGTCGGTGCAGAGCCGGTCGCCGTGGTACCGGCAACTCCCAAGCCAACGCTCGACGGCATATTGGTCGAGTGGGGAGCACCTGAGCGCATCGGCCTAGTCCCCGGGGGCGAGCGCGTGGGCGTGCGCGGGGCCTTTACCGGCCCGGCAGATCACGAGGCCGACCTCTATCTGATGTGGGACGCCGACTACGTGTACATAGCGGCCGCGGTAGTTGACGATACCGTAGATGCCCAACAGATTCCCCCTGACAAAAGCGAATGGCGCGGCCCATCTGGGGAGCGCAAGGACGCGATGTTTTACTACGATCACCTAAAAATTTTCCTGCGCGGTCCCGAGCAGCCCTTGGGGCATACCATCTGGCTGAGTCCGGCCGACGGTACGCCCCATCTGTGGGGGGGCATGCAGCGCCAGAAGCCTACAGAACTCGTGCCCGTAAAAGCCGGAGGGGCGCTACGCGATCAACTCTACACCTTTGAAGTGGGCATTCCCTGGCGCTGGCTGGGCTTCTATCCCCAGCCCGACATGGTGCTCGACGCGCTTTTTCTGCTGCCGGATTCCGACCTGCCCAACGAGGAATTGCGCGACAAGGTGCGCCAGAGCAACAAGTGGATCTGGTGGCAGGGCAAGGTGCAGCTCAAGGGGCAGCCTCCAGGATTGCGCCTACTGCCCCCCAAGCAGCAAGTCATCGCAGAGATCGCCGAGAAGACGCGGGAGATTACCGTGCCCAAAGTAGCAGTCCGGGAGGAACGAGCAAAAGAAAAGGAGCCGGAGCAACAGGACTCGGTGGCCGTTGAGAAAAGTCCGGTCGCCCAGCGGGAAATTCCGGCGCAAGCGGTCAGCGGGGATTCTGGCCCAAGCCGATCACAAGAAGCCGTGCAAACTGAATCAGTGCCCACGATTAGGTCGCGGCTGAATCGGTCGTTGTTGGCCAAGAGGCATCCAGCGCCGAATTGGGTGCGGGCGCTCAACGACGACGCGGAAGTGTCGCGGGGCCAAGTCGATTCGCTCTATTACAGATTGACCCACTCGCTGGCGCGCCTGACTGCGGACCGCATTAATGCCCGCACTGACGGGATTGTCATGGACATCGCCGAATACGCGGGGACTTGGCGGGCGCAGGCTCAGCACTTCTTGCAAAAACTACTGACCAAGACGCTGGCCGACCTAGAGCAGGGGCAGCTACAGTCGCAGATCGCCAATGCGTCCGCCGAGGTCGGCGTCGATGGCGACAAAGCCACCCGCTTAGTACAATCGCTCTGCCGCGAGGCCCTAAAGATATACACCGAGGGCAAGGTCGCTAGTTCCGAAACTCTAATCGACAAGGCGCGACGTCGAGCCAAACTCTCCGAGGAGCAGGCGCAAGACCTGCTGGCGGTGCTGGCGTCGTCTATTACCCGATAACCCTATGCCCGTATTTTCTATCGAACACTTGCGCCAAGTCGGCGCAGCCATCTTCGCCGCAGCCGGTGCACCACCGACGGCAGCCAATGTCGTCGCCAAGCTGCTGGCCGACGCCAATGCCGTGGGGCACGACTCGCACGGCGTCATCCGCATCCCCCAGTACATAAGCACCATTGAAAAGGGGGAGATCGTCCCCCACGCCGAGGTCGAAGTCGTGCGCCAGACGACCGCGGCGGCCGTACTCGACGGACACTGGGGATTTGGCCAAGTCGTGATGAACCAAGCGGTGGAAATGGGCTTGGAACGCGCTGGCAACTGCGGAGTCGCAGCTATAACCGTCAAAAACGCCAACCACATCGGTCGCCTCGGCAGCTATGTGGAGCACATCGCCGAGGAGAACATGATCGGCCTGCTCTGCGCCAACTCGCACGGGGCCGGGGCCGGCGTAGCCCCTTGGGGCGGCATCGCCGGGCGCTTGGGCACCAACCCGCTGGCGGGCGGCTGGCCCGACGGAGAAGGCGGGGCACTCGTCCTGGACATCACGACCAGCGTCGTCGCCGAGGGCAAAGTGCGAGTCAAGCGCAATCGCGGCGAGCCAGTCCCCGAGGGGTGGATTATCGACGCAACTGGCCAGCCATCGACGGATCCCGCGGACTTTTACGACGAGCCGCGCGGCAGCCTCTTGCCCTTTGGCGGCCTCATGGGCCACAAGGGCTACGGACTTGGGGTCGTGGTGGAACTGTTGGGCGGGGCGCTGAGCGGGGCGGGTTGTGCGCGAGGCCGGAAGGCGCGGATCGGCAACGGCTGCTTCTTGCTGGTCATCAACATTGGGCGCTTTCAGCCGCTCGCCGAGTACGCGGCTCAAGTGCGGGCGTTCGCGGACTATCTGCGGTCCTCACCCAAGGCCGAGGGCGTCGATGCCATTCTGCTGCCCGGAGAGTTGGAAAAGCAAGAGCGACAGCGGCGCCAAGCCGGTGTCGCCGTCGAGGAAGAAACTTGGCGGCAAATTCTCGATTGCGCTCACCGGGTAGGAGCTGTCCTACCAAGCGTTTAACCCAAGGAGCACCATTTAATGAAAGCGTCCGATCTCTTCGTCCGCGCCTTGGAGCACGAGGGCGTGGAGTTTCTCTTCGGCATCCCGGGCGAGGAAAACCTCGACCTGCTCGAATCGCTGCGCGGCTCCGAGCAGATTCAATTGATTCTCAACCGCCACGAACAGGCCGCGGGCTTCATGGCCGCTACCTACGGCCGCCTCACCGGCAAGACCGGCGTTTGCCTAGCTACTTTGGGACCGGGGGCGACCAACTTCGTCACCTCCGCCGCCTACGCCCAACTCGGCGCCATGCCCATGCTGATGATCACCGGCCAAAAGCCCATCAAGTCGAGCAAGCAGGGGCAGTTTCAGATCGTCGATATCGTCGAGATGATGCGGCCCCTAACCAAGTACACCCATCAGATCGTCAGCGGCGACAGCGTGCCCTCTCGCGTCCGCGAGGCGTTCCGCTTAGCCGAGGAGGAGCGACCCGGGGCCGTGCATCTGGAACTACCCGAAGACATCGCCTGCGAACAGACCGATACGCCGCTCTTTCCCAAGGACCGCGTGCGGCGACCCATCCCAGAAGAAAAAGCCATCGCCCAAGCCGCCACCCTAATCGAAGAGGCGCAAAGTCCCCTCTTGCTGATCGGGGCCGGGGCCAACCGCAAGCGCACCTCCAAGATGCTGTTCAACTTCATCCGCGACACCGGCATCCCGTTCTTCACCACCCAGATGGGCAAGGGCGTCGTCGACGAGCGCGACCCGCTCTTTTTGGGCAACGCCGCGCTGTCGGCCAACGACCCATTGCACTGCGCCATCGACCGCGCCGACCTCATCATCAACGTCGGGCACGACGTGGTCGAAAAGCCGCCGTTTTTCATGGAGCCTGACGGCTTACAGGTCATTCACATCAACTTCTCTTCGGCCTCGGTCGATCCGGTCTATTTCCCCCAGCTAGAGGTCATCGGCGACATCGGCAACAGCATCTGGCAGTTGCTGCTGCGGATCAATCGGCAAAAGACCTGGGACTTCAGCTATTTCGCCAAGGTGAAAAAGTGGATCGACGAAATCCGCGCGGTCGGCAACGACGACCCCGGCTTCCCCATCGCGCCCCAACGGCTCGTCGCCGACGTGCGCCGCGTCATGCCCGACGACGGTATCATATGCCTCGACAACGGCGTTTATAAGATCTGGTTCGCCCTCAACTACCGCGCCCACGAGCCTAATACGGTGCTGTTGGACAATGCTCTGGCGACGATGGGAGCCGGGCTGCCTTCGGCCATGGCCGCGCGGCTGGTCGAGCCGGACAAGCAGGTCATGGCCATCTGCGGCGACGGCGGCTTTATGATGAATTCCCAAGAGTTGGAGACCGCAGTGCGTCTCGGCATGAACCTCGTGGTCCTCATTTTGCGCGACGACGGCTACGGCATGATCAAGTGGAAGCAGGCCGACATGGGCTTTGCCGATTGGGGCCTCGATTACGGCAACCCGGATTTCGTCCAATACGCCGCCAGCTATGGGGCCTACGGGCACCGCGTCGGCGCGGCCGACGAGCTGCTGCCGACCATGCGCGAGTGCCTCGCCGCGCCGGGCGTCCATCTAATCGAGGTGCCGGTGAACTACGCAGTCAATCAAGACCTCCTCGAAAAGGAACTGGCCTGCCCAGAGTAAAAAAGCCCTCCTCAGTGGACAATCTGCATCAACCGCTGCGTCATGGACCCCTCTTGGGTCAGGGCGTAGATCACGGTGTTGACCGCAAACTGGAGGATGCGGGTCGCATCGCGTTCGGCGGCAAAGCCCAGATACCCCCCAATACCCGAGTTGGCCCGAGGCACGGCTACTAGTCGCCCCTTGACGAACAAGCCCTTCACCACATTCCAGTAGTAAGGATCGTCAAAACGCGAGGCGCCCTGAGCAACGCCGTCCCCCAAGTCAAAATAGGCCGTGAATATCGGATGATCTTCCCGCAGGCGTTCGGTGTAAAAATCGCGTCCCTTGACCAGTCCTCCGTATTTTTCTAGGGCCTCCGTCCAAAATCCCTCAAAGTCGAATTGCTCGGCCATGACAAAGCCCCCCGCCATCAGGTAGCGCGCTAGATTGTCCAACTCGTTTTCGTTGGGCTCTCCTTGGGGGATGACGATCGGCACCGTTAGAAAGCGATTGTCATCAAAGGTAAAGCTGCCGACGAACTCGGCCCGCAATCCTGTCCACTCGTTGAGCATATCGCGCAGGACGTCGATTTCCCGATTGTTGAGCCCCCCATCAACGACATTGGTCTGGGTTTCGGCCATATACGTGGACGAGACCACGCGGGCGAATTTGACAAAGCCCTTGAGCCCCTGCTTGTCTTCGGGATCCTGTATCACCAAGGCACGGTAGCGGCCCGTGTCCATGGCATCGACATCCAGCATCTCCAAGCCCATGTCGATTTTGTGCTCGGATGTGCGGCTGATCCCCAAGTTCGCGGTTACCCCTACGACCGGTTCCAGCGCCGTCTGGAGCCCCTGTGGGTTGCTTTGTCCGACTTGGAGCATATTCGCTATGCCGGTCGAACGAGCGATGATGGCGCGCGTGGAGAACGCCGCAGTAGCTTGCACCTGATCCATGCGAGCGGCGGCAGCGCGCACTTGGCGGCGGACCATTGGGCGCTTGCGTTGGGGAATCTTGCGCAATTCCAGCGCCTTGGTCAGGCGCGGTTGGCGTTTGACGAATTTGGTGGTTAGCGGCCGGGGCGCTTTTTCAGCCTGCTGCTGGAAGGGATTGAACAGGATCAAAATCGCATTCAGGAGCACGGCGATCCCCAGCGACAGCCAAAAAGATTTGCGCAGCGGGCTGAGCAGGGCACTGAGATCTAGGCCAGCGGTAATACGCGCAAAACGCGACGGTCGGTTCATAGGTCGTTATCCGGCCTGATTATCGCACGAGACGAGGCGGTCCGTTCGAGTCGTTCTGCCTTCGGGATTTCCCCGATAATATAGAAAATTACTAACGCGTGGCAGGAAGGACGGGCGCGTTGCACGGGCAGCAGGTGCGGCTTAAGTCTTATATGAGCAACGCGACACTCTATCCCTTTTGCGCGAAGAGTTTTTAGGGCAACGGGTAAAAGATGGAACCGCGTCAGGGCGCAGGCCGTTATCTAAAAAGTGATTTGTCGTCCTGCTTATCATTGATTCGAAATGGCCGGAGTAGAATAATGTATTATTGGACCGTTGTTGCCGTTGTTGTGGTTGCCGTATGTTCGTGTGAACGCGGGTCTTTTTCTATCACGCCCGTTCCCGTTTCAGAAACAGAGGACGCACCGCCAGCCACTACCCCGGAGCAACTCCTGGACAACTTAGACCGGGCCATGCGAGACCGCGACAAAGCCCTGTACGAGACCTTGCTGGACGAGGATTTCCAGTTCACCGAATTCGATTGCCTAGGCAATATAGTCTTTTATAACGACCTAGAAACAGAACTGAACATCATTGTCGGCAGCCGCGACGACCGCGAGAATTCCTCGTCCACCGAAAAGGCCCTCTTCGATATTTTTAGCGAATTCCACTACGACTTTCACTTCTTACTCCGCTGGCAGGAACTCGGCTCTGAACACCCGGAAACTTTTCCCGGAGACCCCGACGCCCATCCCGACGAAGACTGGGAGGTCTTCAGCGGTCGGGTGCTAATGCGGATGCTCGACGAGAACGGCGATGGGTATAGCGTCGATCAGCCTATGACCTTCAAGGTACGATATGACGAGAAGGGACTCTGGCGGATAGTGCGCTGGATTGACGATCCCCTGACTGGTTCGTGTGGTTCAGGCGAGATACTGATGAAAGCGAGTACGTGGGGAAGCATCAAAAGCACAATTTTTTCCATCGGCTCTTCCTAAACGAATCCGACAGTCTCGCGCACAGTCTATATCATTCGACAATTGGACGCTCTCTTAACCGACAGTTGGACGCTCTCTTAACCGACAATCGGACGCTAGCATCTAAGCTAATTGTGGGAGCAGTGGGGCCTGCGCCGAGCGCGACAGCTTGCCCAAAAAGGCTGTTGACCGGGATAAGTCCCTAGGCGTAACTAAATAAGGTCAGCGGATCAATGTGAAGTCATCGAAGACTATCCGCACGACAAATACGGGCCCAGTTGTCTAGTTCTCGGCTTTACGTTATCACAGAGGACGCTGCATATTCATTGCAGCTATCCGATGAGACCCATAATCAAGATTATTACCCTCTATGAACCGGATCCCTCAAGATGGATCGACTTCAAGGTAAGGAGACAGGACGATGCCTGAAGACAGAGCATGGAACGAGACACTGATCGAAAAAAACGTGACGTACCACATTGAGTTCGGTAGGCGGCTCTTCCTCATTGAAAACGTCCCGGCGCGAGTCAATGTCGAGACGGGTGAGAAGCACTTCTCACCGGAGACCGTTGAGCGCCTGCAGCAAGCGGTGTGGGAGCAATGCCGCCCCGTTCGTACCATCGAGACTCCGGTTTATGAGTATGCTGCTCTGTCCTGAAGGACCGGGATCCAATGCCATCGTATTTCGAGATTGGATGAAGTAAACCGGTGTACAAGTACGAGATTATTCGCTAAAGGAACCCACCCATGACCGACCGCCCCAACATCCTCGTCATAATGACCGACCAACAGCGCGCCACGGCCAGCCATCTCTACGGCAACACCTTCTGCCAAACCCCGTCCATGGAACGCCTAGCCGCCGACGGCGTGCTCTTTGAAAACGCAATCACCCCGCACCCGCTCTGCGCGCCAGCGCGTATCTCGTTTTGGACCTCGCAGTTTCCCCACTCACACGGAGGCCGGCGCAACCAGACCTTGATGCCCGACGGCACCACGCACGCTTGGCAGCTTTGGAAGGAAGCTGGCTACGCCACGGGCCTGATCGGCAAAAACCACTGCTTCCAGCGGGAGGAGGATTTGGCGCTCTTCGACGTGTGGAATGCCTTTACCCACGGCGGGCGCAACGAGGGGCCACAGACGCGGGGCATGGACTGGTTCCGGCCGGAAGAAGGTCGCCGCAAAGTCGCCGCTGCGCATCGCCAGCTCGCCCACCAGAACCCCCGCTTCAGCTACGGCACCTCCGAACTGCCGCTGGAAGACCACTCCACCGGCCTGATCGCCGGGCAGACGACGCGCTTTATAGAAAAGCACCGAGACCAGCCCTTTGCCCTGTGGGTTTCCTTTCCCGACCCGCACGAGCCGTGGCTGTGCCCGGCCGAGTACGCATCCTTGTTCCCACCCTCGGCCATTGACCTACCCCCCTGGCGCGACGACGAATTCGACGATGAGCGCGCGCCCGAGCGCAACCGAGTGCTCTATCAAATGCTGGGAGTGCGCCGCGACCCCATCGAAGACCTCTACGGCGTCATGGCCTCGTACTTTGGCATGGTGCGCTTTATCGACGACGCGCTCGGCCAGATCCTCGACAAGCTCGACGAACTGGGGCTGCGGGAGCAGACGATTGTGGTCTTTTGTTCGGACCACGGCGACTTCATGGGCGAACACGCCATGCAGTGCAAGGGCGGGGTCTTCTACGACAGCCTGACGCGGGTACCGCTGATCGTCTCTTGGCCCGGGCAGATCGCCACCGGAGTGCGCGACCAGAGCATGGCCAATCTAATCGACGTAGTACCGACGCTCTTGCACTTGCAAGAGTTAGAGCAGCCGCGCTCAATGCACGGAACGCCGCTGCCCACCGCAACCGACGCCGTACCCCGAGACGCGACCTTTTC
The DNA here is from genome assembly GCA_028875345.1 of Gemmatimonadota bacterium. Lineage (GTDB taxonomy): Bacteria > Latescibacterota > UBA2968 > UBA8231 > UBA8231. The sequence continues at coordinate 2,376 of JAPPEG010000122.1, read as the reverse complement.
CGAATACGGCTGCGGCGGGCCGCTCTTTACCATGGCCGACTTGGAAAAACTGCCTCAACCCTGGGGCCGCAAAACCCTGATCGACAGCTTGCAGTGGCGCGAGGCAGCCGGCCGCTGCAAGATGGTCCGCACCCGCGAATGGAAGTACGTCCACGATCCTATGGGAGACCGCGACGAACTCTACGACCTCGTCGCTGACCCAAACGAATTGGTCAATGTGATCGACGAGGAACGACACCGCGACGCCCTCGCCGCCATGCGCCTGCGGCTAGCCGATTGGAGTATCAACACCGAGGACGGCCAGCCAGTGCCTCTGCCCGACCGTACCCACTACGAACTGACCTGAAGGCTCTTGCACAATCGAAACTCTGCCGGTATCTTATACGCCATGATTTCTGCTATGATCACAGTCGCTTCCGCACAGAGCCTCAGCGGACTCCCGTCGGGGCCGACGGCTACCACTACGACTACCACTACGACTACGACCATGTGCGCCGGATAGCGACGGACTAAAGTTTATTTTGCAACCTTTTCCCGCTGTCGGCTCCAATGACAGCGGGTTTTTTCATGCCAAGGAGCACGTCATGCTGATCAAGATCCCCCAAGGACAGGCCATTGAATACTCCGGCGAGGGTACGCTCAAGGAAATCCTCGTCCAAGAGAACAAGGAACTGTTAAAGCACTACATTGCCGCCCGTACCGGCGACGAGCGTATCGACTTCCACACCCAGCTCGGCAGCGAGGCAGAAGTCGAGCTCATTCCCTGGGATGCGGACGAGGCCGCCTGGATCTACCGCCACAGCATGTCGCATGTGTTGGCGCAGGCCGTGCTGCGCCTCTTCCCAGACGCGCAACTGGCCATCGGCCCGGCCATTGACGACGGCTTCTACTACGACTTCGACGTGGCCGAGCCTTTTACGTCCTCCGACTTGCAAAAGATCGAACGCGAGATGAAGCGGGTCGTCAAGCAAAACCACAAGTTCGAGCGGATCGATGTGGCGCGCCAAGAAGCGGAAGAAATGATCGCCAACGCTCCCTACAAACAGGAAATTCTCGCCGACTTGGAAGAAGGCCAGACCTTGTCCTTTTACCAAGACGGCGAGTTCGTCGACCTGTGCCGGGGGCCGCACATGCTCGGCACCGGACAAGTCAAACACTTCAAGCTCCTGAGCGTAGCCGGGGCCTATTGGCGCGGCGACGAGAGCCGCAAGATGTTGCAGCGGATCTACGGCACGGCCTTTGCCACTCGCGAGGCCCTCGACCACCACCTAACAATGCTGGAGGAGGCCAAAAAGCGCGACCACCGCACGCTGGGCAAGCAATTGGAGTTGTTCACCTTTGACGACGAAGTGGGTCCGGGGTTGCCGCTGTGGCTTCCCAAGGGAGCGGTGCTCATCGACGAGTTAGAGGACTTGGCCCGCAAGACCGAGCACGAGGCCGGCTATCAGCGCGTGCGCACGCCGCACATCTGCAAGGAGTCCATATACCTGCGCAGCGGCCACTTGCCGTACTACGCCGAGTCCATGTTCCCACCCATGGAGTTGGAGGGGGTCAAGTACTACCTCAAACCCATGAACTGCCCCCACCACCACAAAATTTTCGCCGCTGCCTCGCGCTCGTACCGCGACCTGCCGTTGCGCTTGGCCGAGTATGGCACCTGCTATCGCTACGAGCAGTCGGGCGAGTTGTTCGGCTTGATGCGGGTGCGCTCATTGCAGATGAACGACGCGCACATCTACTGCACCCTCGACCAATTCGAGGAAGAATTCCTCGCTGTCTGCCAGATGTATCTGCGCTATTTCGAGCTGTTCGGCCTAGAGAATTACCTGATGCGCTTGAGCACCCACGCGCCATCGGGCCTAGGGGCCAAGTACGTCGATGATTCCGAGCGGTGGCTCCGCACCGAGGACATGGTGCGCGACGCCATGGCGCGGGGCGGAATCAACTACGAAGAGGTGCCCGACGAGGCCGCCTTCTACGGCCCCAAGATCGACGTCGAAGTTTGGAGCGCCATCGGACGACAGTTTACAATCGCCACCAATCAAGTCGATTTCGCCGTGCCCGGCCGCTTCGGCTTGACATACACCAACGCGGCAGGCGAAGAGGAGACGCCCATCTGCATCCACCGCGCGCCGTTGGGCACGCACGAGCGCTTTATCGGCTTCTTGATCGAACACTACGCCGGGGCCTTCCCAGTGTGGTTGGCACCCGTGCAAGCGGTAGTTTTGCCCATTGCCGAGCGCCACGCCGAGTACGGGACCCAACTCCACCAGCAGCTTCTCGCCGCCGGGATTCGGGCCGAACTCGACGCGGCCAGCGAAACCCTCAACAAGCGCATCCGCCAAGCGCAGACGCAGAAGGTGCCCTATATGCTGA
>JAPPEG010000147.1 GCA_028875345.1 Gemmatimonadota bacterium | reverse complement strand
AGCCCAGCAATCCGCTTCCGAGCGCATGGCCGCCCGCCTGCAACAGCTCGCCAGCAAAGTCCGCGCCCAAGTCCCCACCAACCTCAACACCCTGAACATGAACGCCGCCAGTGCCGCCTACCTGCGCGAGCAGCTAGCCAACGCGCAAAATCACAATCGCAAACAAGCGCTGCGCCTCGAATTGGCCATCCAGCTTCTGCGCGCCGGCCATACGCGCGAGGCCATCGTCGAACTGCGCCTCCTGCAAGCGCAAGACCTGCCGCCCGGTCTCCGCACGCGCGTCCACGACCGGCTAGGCATCGCCTACCTGCGCCTCGGCGAACAGGAAAACTGCCTGCTCAACCACACCATCGCCTCCTGTCTGCTACCGATCCAAGGCGAGGGGATCCACACCCTTCAAGAAGGTTCACAGGCCGCCATCGAACAGTACACAGCGGCCCTACGCAAAAACCCAGACGACTTGAGCGCCCGCTGGTTGCTCAACATCGCCTACATGACCCTCGGCCAGTACCCCCACGCCGTCCCGCCCGAGTGGCTCATCTCCCCGGATTGCTTCGCCGACTCCAGTGCTATCGGGCGCTTTGAAGACCGAGCACCGGGCCTAGGCTTGGACGTGGTCGCTCTGTCCGGCGGCAGCATAGTCGACGATTTCGACAACGATGGCTATCTCGACGTCGTCGCCTCTTCTTGGGGTCTAGACGACCAACTTCGCTACTTCCGCAACCAAGGCGACGGCACCTTTGCCGAGCGCACCGAGCAAGCCGGCCTCACCGGCCAAGTCGGCGGCCTCAACATCTGCCAAGCCGACTACGACAACGACGGCAACCGCGACATCCTCGTGCTGCGCGGGGCTTGGCTCGCCGACTTGGGCCACCACCCCAACTCCCTGTTGCGCAACAGCGGCGGTATCTTCGCCGATGCAACCGAAGCGGCCGGCCTCCTCGCCTTTCACCCCACCCACTCGGCTGCTTGGAGCGACTACGACAACGACGGCGACCTCGACCTCTACGTCGGCAATGAGTCCGACGCCTGGGAGCGGCACCCCTGCCAGCTCTACCAAAACCAAGGCGACGGCACCTTCGCCGATGTCGCGCCCGAGTTGAGCATAGACAACATCGGCTTTGTCAAAGGCGTGACTTGGGGAGACTACGACGACGACGGCGATCCCGACCTCTATCTCTCCCGCCTCGGCCAAGACAACGTCCTCTACCGCAACGAAGGGCCACGGGAACCGTTTGCCGACGCGACCACAGCGACTGGCGTCGCCGAGCCGCAGGGATCGTTCCCCACTTGGTTTTGGGACTACGACAACGACGGCGACCTCGATCTCTTCGCCGCCGGCTACTACAGCGAAAATCCCGACGACATCGCTGCGGTCTATCTGGGCCAGCCCTCGTCCGCAGCAAGGCCCCGCTTCTACCAAAACCGGGGCGACGGCACCTTCGCCGATATAACGGCACAGGTCGGCATGGACGGAATTATCCTAGCCATGGGAGCCAATTTCGGCGACCTCGACAACGACGGCTTCCTCGACTGCTATATCGGCACTGGCAACCCCGATCTGCGCTCATTGCTCCCCAACCGCATGATGCGCAACGCTGGCGGGCAGCGCTTTGCGGAGGCGACCTTCTCCGGCGGCTTCGGCCACATCCAAAAAGGCCACGGGGTCTCCTTTGCCGACATCGACAACGACGGCGACCAAGACATCTACATCGTCCTCGGCGGGGCCTACGACGGCGACTTCTACCAGAATGTCCTGTTTGAAAATCCCGGTCACGGCCATCGCTGGCTCACCCTCCGCCTCGAAGGCGTCCAGTCCAACAGGGACGCCTTGGGTGCCCGCATCCAAGCACGCATCCGCGAAAAGGGCCTCGTCCGCGATATCTACGCAACCGTCGGCTCGGGCGGCAGTTTCGGCGCGTCGAGCCTGCAACAAGAGATCGGCTTAGGCCGCGCCGATACGCTTCTTTTTGTCGAAGTCACTTGGCCGACAACGGGCCAAAAGCAGCGCTTCCACAACCTCGCCATGGACCAGATCGTCCACATCCGCGAAGGGGACGCCACGCCCATCCCAATCCGCCTCAACCACCTCTCCCTCTCCTCCTCTGCCCATTAGTCCCTAACGCCCCTCAATGGCCCCAATCGCCTCGTCCACCGTCCGCCACCCCTCGCTCCGCACCCCAATCTCAACATACGTAGCACGCGCCTGTTGCAGCGCCTCTAGCGCTTGCGTCTGCTCGCCCTTCTTGCGGTACACCAACCCGATATTGCCCAAACTCTGCGCCTCCCCTTGCCGGTGCCCAATCAACTGAAAAACGTGCAGGGCGTCGCCAAATGCCTTGAGCGCCTCGGCCAAGCGGCCCTGCTCGAAGTAGATGTTGCCGATATTGCTCAGTTGCGCCGCCTCGCCCTGGCGATTGCCCGCCTGCGTGAAGACGTACAGAGCGTTCTCAAAGGAGGCGAGCGCCTCGTCGATTTTGCCCTGGCGGAAGTAGATGTGGCCGATGTAGTCGAGTTGGGTCGCCCCCTCGGCATAGAGATCGAATTCGCGGTACAGCGCCAAGGCCGCGTGATGCGCTTTTATCGCCTCGTCCAGACGACCCTGATTTTGCAGCACTTGACCGATTTTGCTCGACTGGACGGCCCGACCGCGCGGATGGCCGTGGGCAACGTAAATCTCCAGCGCCGCTTCAAAGGCGGACAGCGCCGAATCCAAACGATCCTGATACAGATGCACATCGCCGATGTGGTCCAGTGCCTGCGCCCGCTTGCCTGGGTGGCTATCGTAGCGCCGGTAGAGCGCAAGCGCCGCCTGGTACGCGGACAGCGCCGAATCCAAACGGCCCTGTTGAAAAAAAATGCGCGCCATGCGGTCGCGCGTCTCGGCTTGGCTGTCCACCTTTTCTTGCGCCCGATGTATAGAAAGCGCCTCGCGGTAGGCGACCAACGCCGCCTCTAGATCGTCCTGCTGCTGGTAGATTTGTCCAATCCGCGCTAGCTGGGTTGCGCGGGCCGCGTCGTCGGCTAGGCGCTCGAGGACTGCCAATCCTGCGGAAAAGTAAAAGTGCGCCGAATCGAGCCGGCCTTCGTCTAGGTGGATGTTGCCGATATTCGTCAGGCCACCGGCTTGGCCACGCAGATACCCCTCGTCCCGGTAGAACGCGAGCGCCTCTGTGAAGGTCGCCAATGCCGAATCCGCCGCGCCCCGGACGAAGTAAACCGTGCCGAGGCGGTCGAGATCCCGCGCCAGTCCAAGGCGGTCGCCGATCCGCCGGTGCCTATCCCGCGCTTGTTTTAGGAAGCCAAGCGCCTGCTCTGGGTCGCCCTGCATGAAATAGGCCGCACCTAAATCGCCCAGCGCTTGGGCCTCGCCAGCGGCAAAGCCGCTCTGCCGGTGCAGCGCCACAGCGTTTTGGTAGGCCACCAGCGCCGAGTCGAGACGCCCTAGGCGCTGATGGGCTTGGCCCAGATTGCCCAGCAAAGCGGCTCGAACATCTTTTCGTCCAGCCGCCTTGGAAGATTCCAGTCCCTTTGCTAGCGTCTCCTCGGCCTTTTCATACTCGCCATCGCACAGCAGCGCAACCCCCGCATTGAGCCAGACTGCCGGAGACGGTCGCCGCGCCGCAGCCTGCAAATAGCTCGCAGCCGCAGCACCGCAGCGACCCGCGCTGAGGTGGTCTTCACCCGCGTCAAAGTGCGCCCGCGCCGCAGCCGCCTCTTTATCCTCTGCCGCAAAATCGACCCTCGCTGTCTTCAGCGCCACCAATCCATGCGGGCTCTCGTAGAGGACGAGTGGCGCATCTGTGGATTCGCAGGACGCGAACAGCGCAAGTAGCAGCAGAACGCGATAGATCACTTTAGCAGTATTTCGTCGGGAATCCCGACCCTTTGATGAAGACACGGCTAGCCGCGTCTTCTTACTCTTCGTCGTCTTGGCTTAATACCGGCCGGCTGTCGAAATGCACCACCCCAAAGCGCTCGGGCACGTGGAATTGCGGCTTGGTCGTCAAGGTATTGGACCAAGTGATGTACTGCAGATTAACCGCGCCGCCCGTGCGGTACAGGTTGAGACGCCACACATCGCCGGCGGTCGGGGGCAGGTGGGGGGCGTATGGGGCGAAGACGGCAAAAGGGAGAGCAATTTCAGTGGTCCAAAGCGTATCCTGATCCGTCTCTTGATTGAGTGTGCCTTGGATGTCGATAGCCACCTGCATGCCCTCGCCGTTCCATGCGGACGAACGATCGGCGTGCGGCGAGCGGTCCAGAATCGTGCCCAAGGCGTTGAATTCAAAGTTGAAATAGTTAGTAACTTGGCTGGTGTCTGGGGCGATGAACACCTCGACGCAATCGTCGCGCGACACCGGGCTGTCGCGCTCGGTCAAGGTGGCTGAAATGTGCGGGTCGTACGCGGTAAAGGCGACGTACAGATGCACGTCGTCCCACAGCAAGCGGGCTTCGGTGCGATCCTTGGCCCCTTCAGTCCACCAAGGGAAGACGAACTGATCGATGACTTGGGCGGCCTCCCAGGAAGGCTCGTCGAAGTGGCCGTCCACGGCAATAGGCCCGGCGGCGCGGAGGATAGTGTGGTGCGGCAGGGGATCTTCAGCAGGAGCGGAAGAAGCAGTCAGGACTAGACAGAGAGTAGAGACGAGATAGCGCATGGGGTTTCCTGTCGGTCGCTTCAGAAGCTGCTCAGATTCCCTCATCCTCTTCGGTGGCCAAAACGACCTTATCGACGTCGAGCCGCTTGGCAATCTCCATGACCTCGAGCACAAGACCGTGCCGGGTCTTCTTGTCCGTGCGAATAATCAACGTCAAACTGCGGGTCGTCTCTTTCTCGCGGGCGAGCAACGCTGGAAGTTTTGCCATACTCACTAGCTGGCGGTTGAGCTCCATAGCACCCGACTTGTCGATCGAGGCCACCAATTTCTTCTCTTCGACGATGGTAGCTTGACGGGCCTGTGGCAACTCCACTCGCAGACTGTAGGGCTGCTTGAAGACGGTGGTGACCATGAAGAAAATGAGCAGCAGAAAAACGCAGTCAATCAGCGGCGTCAGATTGAGGTTTTCATCCTCTAAGTCTTCCAATATGGAGGTCCGCTGCTGCACCACTAGGGGGCCTCCTCTTTGGCGAAAGCTATACCCGCGACATCGGCCGCTTTGGCCGCATCCACCACCAAGACCACGTACTCCTGAGCAACATCGACGTGCCCCTGTATGATGATATTATCGTTGTTGGCCTCTTTCATGGCCCTCTTGATCCGTTCGACTAAGGCTTCCGGCACCACGTCCTCGCCGCCGATCTGGATGCGGCCTTGGGCGTCGATGAGGATATTGATGTCTTTCTTCTCCTGCTGTTCCGTCGCCTCGCTCTGAGCGGGAAGATCTACGTCTAGCCCCTTGGAGTGGATGAAGACGGTGGTGACCATAAAGAAAATGAGCAGCAGAAAAACGCAGTCGATCAGCGGCGTCAGATCCGGGCCCTCGTCCCTGGTCAGACTTTCCCGTTTGCGGCTAAGCACCAAGGCCATTAGCCGGCTGCCTCCCCGTCCAATTGATCTTGGCCGACCATCAGCAAGGTGTTGACGAAAGCCAGCCCATAGACTTCGAGACGGCTGCGGTGGTGTTCGGCGCGCCGGGCCAGCGAGCGGTAGGCCACGATGGTGGGAATGGCAATCGCCAGCCCCGTGGCCGTGGTGACTAGGGCCTGCGAAATGCCGCTGGCCACCACCTTGGGATCACCCGTGCCAGCCACGGCAATAGCGTTGAAGGAGGTGATCATGCCGAGGATGGTGCCAAACAGGCCCAGCAACGGCGAGATATTGCCGATGGTATTGAGCACCACCAAGTAGCGACTTAGATATACCTTGCCGGCTTCGTCCGTCTCCAACACGAGCTCGTCCTTGAGGTCGGAAAGTTCCTTTTGCTCGAGCAGAAAGCGGGAGAGGTCTCCGGCACCGGCCTGTCCGGCCAAGCGGGCTAGGCGCTCGTTGGTCGGACGGAATTCGCGGCGTTCGAGCATGAGGGTGTCAAAGCGCTTGAGCAAGGAGGCAAAAATAAAACACAGAGGGCCCTTGTGGTCGGTGCAGTACTGGGCGGCGGCTTCTGGCCCTCGATCCGCTAAGGCCCTTTCCGCCTCTTCGAGAGTCTGTTGAGCGGCCTGCTCGTCGGGAATGCGACTGAGCACCCAGACCCTTTCTAAGATGAATGCCAGTGAGAGGACGGCGCACAATCCCAAGGGAATCATCAGGATGCCACCGGCTAACAGAGTTTCCATAATGCATGCCTCCCGCAATGAATTTGCGCGGTTCGTTGGACTCGAATAGGACGCGCAGGGCCGTAATATACTTTACCACTAGCAACATGCCAAAGAAACATATGCCCCGTTTCTCTACTGCTAGCGTAAAAAGCCCGCTTTCAAACCGCATGGAGAAATACTTGCAACCGCATTTGCCTTTTCTTAGAGTTTGGACTAATCTGCAAAATTTGGTGTACTCGCGTGCTCTTTCTCTTTGAGAGGTACTATGACACCTCTGCTCATCGTAGGCACTTTGTTGGGGCTAGTAGTAGGCTCGTACTTCGTACCGACCCCGGACGAAATACAAGCTTCTTTCAAGCAGGCGCAGAAATTCTACGCCGCCGAGGACTACGAGCAAGCTATTGCAACCTACGAGCGCATAAATGCCATTGAAAGCCCGCTGCTCTACACGGCGGAGATCGAGGTCGCGGTCGGCGAAGTTACGGCCCCAATCAAAGAAATCGCCCTCTACCAGACGGGTAATAGCTATTTCAAGCGCGCCCAGGAATCCCAGCGCCGCGCCGCCTGGGAACGCAACTCCGAACGCCAGCGCCAACTCGCCGAACAGACCGCGACCGACTTTGTAGAAGCGGCCGCCTATTTCCGCAAGACCGAAGCCCAAACTACCTCCTCGCAGATGCGGGAACTGGCCCGCAACCGGCTGGTCAACTGCCTCTATGAAAGCGGTGATTACCAGCGCACCATAGAAGAAGGCCGAGCTTTTCTGCAAAAATATCCCGACAGCCAATACCTCGACAACGCCCTCTACAATATCGGCTGGGCCCATTTTGAATTGGGCCAGTACGGGGAAAGCATCACCACCTTTGAGGAATTGGTGCAGCACGCTCCCAAAGGGTACCGTGCGGACCGGGCGCTTTTCCAAATCGGCGAAGCCTACTTTCTGCAGCAGCACTACGATCAGGCCACTTCTTGGTACCAGGAGGTAGTAACCCGCCAAGACATCGAGCACCTCAGCGAGCGCGACTTGCTGAAGATGCGGCGCGAGAAAATAGCCGGCCTAGTAGACGAAACCGCGCTAGAACTGGCGGCCAAAGCCCAGATCAAAGTAGGCGATTGTCGCGCCCAAAGCGGGGATTTTGTCGCTGCCGCTGCCGCCTATAGCAAGGTTATAACCGCCTTCGCTCAGGAACAAAAACTGGTGGCCGAAGCCTACATTCGCCTAGCCGATATGTACACCCAAGGCGGCGACGACCAAGCAGCCGTGCGCACCTACCGCGAGGCCATTGACGGTAGCCGCAACCGCATTTTTCAGGCCAGCATGCAATCCCTACTGGCCGAGCACTACTACGGCATTGGCAACTATCAGCACGCCGTCGCCGAATACCAGCTCTACCTAGATGCGTACGGAGATGTAGCCAAAGCCGCTGGTCTGGCACCGCCTTGGGCCCTTTACAAGATTGGGCGAGCCCAGTACGAGCGGGCCGAGGTCCAGCGCGAAGCCACGGACGACGATGCCCGTTTGACCTACGCACAGGCGATTGCCGCTTACGAACGCATTGACGCCGACTACCCCAGCAGCGAACTAGTCCTAGCGGCTACCCCGTTTAATATCGCCCTGTGCAACCAGATGCTCGGTGTCTTAGGTAGTGCCGAGCACAGGGCCCGGGCGCTGGAACTCTACCAAGAGATAGTCGCCGCCGACCAAGACCCAGATTACGTGCGCAGCGCTCTTTTCCAACTGGGCCGCATCCACTACCAGCAAGAAAACTTCAAGCAGGCCATCGCCGCTTACGAATCCATTCTGCAAAAATACCCCGAGGCCCCGCAGCGCCATGGGGCCCGTTTCGAACTGGCTCTGTGCTACCGAGATTTGGGCCAGCCCGACAAAGCAGTAGAACTATTCCGACAGCTTGACCGCACTTCAAATTTGTTCCCCAAGGCCATGCTTGAAGCGAGCAACCTGCTGGCTGCGGCGGGCGATTTCCCGGGGGCGTTAGAGGCGCTAGAGGCGGGCTTAGAGGCCAGTACAGATAAAAACGAACAGGCCCGTCTCCACTATATGAAAGGGCGCACCCTGATCGAAACGGAGACATTTGCCGCCGCGGTGGAGGCATTGGGAAGCACCATCGAACTAGCCGACGACGAGGAGGTGCGCCTAGGTGCCCTCTACGGCCGCGGCGTAAGCCTGCTCAAACTAAAACGCTACCAGGAGGCAACAGCCGACCTGAAGATGCTGCTGCACAGCGACAACGAAGAGTTGGCAAGGGCGGCCCAGCGCATGCTTGGTCTGGCCCATCTCGAATTAGGTCATCAGGAAGACGCCATCGAGGACTACCAAGCCCTAGTAGCGGCAGCAACCGATTCAGTCGAACGCGCCGAACACCTAGTGGTGCTGGCCGAACTTCACTACAACCTAGAAGAATTCGATCAGGTCGAGGCCCTATGCCAGCGGATTCTCTCCTTGGACTTACCCTCTGTGCGCGGAGAGCAACCCTATTCCCTCCAAGAGAAAGCCTATTTCCTAATGGGCGATGCCCACGGCTCACGGGGCGACGCCCAAGCGCTAATCAACACCTACCAAAAGGCCCTGTCCCACTACCCAGATTCCTATTATTCGGCCGATATGCGCTTTGCTGTGGGACAAACCCTATTCGAGCGGGAAGATCTCGCGGGAACCGTGCGAGTGCTCGAAACCTATCTGCAAAAAACGCCTAATCATCGCAACCGCCCCTACGCCCTCTACTATCTGGGATACGCCCATTTCAACCTGACTCAGTTCGAGCAGGCCGCTGCCGCCTTTGCCGATCTAGCCAGCACCTATCCCCAAAGCGAACTGGCACCCGACGCCCTGTTCAGGGCCGGAGAGGCCCATTACAACTTGGGACAATTCGAGACGGCGCAAGGGCATTACCAGCAATTGCTCGAAGTGCACCCGCGATCGGATCTGGCCGACGATGCCCTCTACAATCTGGCCTGGTCCCATCTCAATATGGAACGGACATCCCAAGCCATCACCGCCTTCCAAAGCGTGGTTTCCGATTACCCAGGAAGCGCTCTGGCGGCCAATGCCCAGTTTACCATCGGCGACTTTTACTACAACGAAAAGGAATACGACAACGCCCTGCAGGCCTACCAAGAAGTCATCCGCCGCTTTCCCAGCAGTTCGGTGGCGCAAAAGGTTCCCGAATTAATAGATGACCTGCGCGAAGTAGTGGCCTACCTGCGCTACGCCGAAGTAGAGGAGATTTTTGCCCAAGCCCTTGAAGAGCAAGACCCGGACCAGTTCCGCCGGGCGGCAGCCGGCTTTGCGGAAATCGCGCGCGACTATCCCGGCACTGAAAGCGAGATCGGAGCGCTGAGCAATATGGGGGTCTGCTACGAGTCTTTGGGGCAGTGGAAGGACGCGGTGCAGGTTTACGATCAGGTTCTTGAGCGCCTAGCCGACGAACAGGCCGAAGCCCATCGCTTTGCCCGCATGCACAAAGAGTGGATCGAAGCCAACCGCTTATAGGAATACCATGGCCACTCAAATCGATGCCAAACGCTTCGCCACGCCGACGGACGCGCTCCGTTTGGAGGAATTGCTGCGCCGACAGCGCGGAGTCCTCTACCGGGCGCTAGCGGTGGCTATTGTTTTGTTGGCCATACCCGTAATCTACCTAGCGACTAGGGAAGAAGAAAAAAAAGCGCCCAAACCCCCACTGATGCACCTAGTGGTGCGCAAGCCGCGCCTGACCAAAGCCTTTGAGTTTGAGAAACAGCAAATCCCCAAGCGGCAAATGACCCGCCAAGTGCGGGCAGCCAAGCCGCAAATCACCCGCAAACCCCAGATTCGCCTCCCCGATCTAGTCGGCAAGATCAAGACCTTCCGCTTCGGCGTTGCCAGCGGTGCTGATCTAGGTTTGGAAGTGGTCCAGCCCGAAGTACAGCGCGTCGCCATCAAAAGCCCCAAAGAGCCGGAGAAGCGCATCAGCATGCAGGAAGAATTCCTCGACTTGGAAGCGCTAGATATCGGCCGCTATAAGGGATTGGTGGTCCAGGACCCAGCCGACAAACAGAACATCACCGGCTTCGTTTACCTCGCCCTAGCTTGGGGCAACGACTTCAAACCATCAACCCAGCGAGCCATCTTCGAACTGGTCGAAGCAATCAATGGATTTACCCAGATTCGGGCCGAAGTAGATGACCATCTCTTCCTCGATTCGCGCGCTATCTTCCGGGCACCCTTCGTGTACATCTCCGTCGATCAAGCCTTTGAACCCACCCAGCAGGAGATCGCCAATCTAGGCGACTATTTGCGGCAGGGCGGCTTTGTCATGGTCGAGGCCATGGGCGAGTTGGGCCGGGATGCCGCCACCGAGTACACCCCGGCCGAAGCCTCACTGCGGGAAATGCTCAAGGCTTCGCTCGGACGGGATGCGCGCTTCAAGGTCATCCCCAACGATCATCCCATATACCACAGCTTTTACGACTTCGACGATGGCCCACCGCCAAAGCGGACGCAGGAGAGGCTTGTGCACAGCCGCGACTTTCATCCCGAAGTGCCCTTCTTAGAAGGCATTTTTCTCGGCGAGCGATTAGTGGCGATCTTCACGACCAAGGAATATGGACGCGCCTGGGAAAAGGAATTCCGCAACGAGCCACAGCTACAAATGGGCGTCAACCTAGTGGTGTTCGCCCTGACTCAGCAAGGCTCCATTGCCCAGCAACAGATCGATTTCTACACGGAGCAAAATCAATGAGTAAAGAGGATAATAGCGCGATGGGACGCGGCCGATTGATCTGGATCATTGCTCTGTGCGGTCTGCTATCAGGCTGTTTTCTCTTTCCCACGGCCGTCAAGCGCGAGACCCTGTTGTTGCCAGTCGTCGAGTCCGCGGAAACGGAAGGGGCCTATAGTCTGCAGGAGAATGACGCGATCTCTTGGGAACTAGCCGGTCTGCGCCTCGAAGTAGAGCACATGACCGACGCCAAGCTCAACGCCCTCTTCCCCGACGAATCGGGGCGCGGCAAGTACTCGACCAATCCCTATACCTACGGCAACTGGACCGATACGCGCCTAGGTTATACGCCCAACCGCTTCACCGTTTTCAAGGTCACTATTTTCAACCGCACTCAGCCCAAAGTCATGCTCGACCCATTGGCGGCCGTATTGGAGACCGACCAAGGCCAGTTCCTGCGTGCCTACGGCATCACTTCGTCGTCGCCCTATGGCAATTTCGAGAACTACTACCGCTCACAGCGGGGCCAGAGCGGCAACGAGTTCTATCGCTTTGAACTGCGCATGGGCATGGTGCGCAGCTATAACTACGAGGAAGACCAGCCCATATTTAAGGGCGAGAATTACGGCGGTTTCGTCGTCTTCGATCCGGTTTATCCCGAAACCGAGGAAGTAGTGCTGACCCTGAAGGACTTCGTCTTGCGTTTCGGGGCTTTTGACAAACCCGTGGAAAAGCGGGATCTGCGCTTTGTCTTTAAACACAAAGTGGAAAACCTCGTCGTGCAAAAGGGAGCAACCAGCGGCAAAATCGCTGAAACCCTGATGATTTCCGAGAATGGTCCCAGCCAGATTATGGGCAACCTGCCCGGCGAGCGCACCCGCAGCCTGAGTGCCATTCGGGCCGTGGTGCGGCAGCGCTTGTCGGGTCTCAACCGCTGTTTCGTCGAAGCATTCGACAAAGGCGAAGCCACCGAAGGTGCCGTGACCATGCGCTTCACCATTGAGGTGGGCGGAGCCGTTTCCGAAGCCAAGGCCACCAACTCGAGCGTGGGCAGCCAAGCCGTGGACCAGTGCATGCAGCAAGAAATTATGCGGTGGGCTTTCCGACCCATTGATATAGGGGCACTGCAAACGCCGGCGACTAGTGCCACGAGTGGAGAGAATGCGCCGGCGATCGGTCCCGGAACGCGGGCCACAGCACCCCGGTTGACGCCACTGCCTGTATTGGTGACGTATCCCTTCACTTTCAAGGTGGAATAGTGAGATCCAGCATACTCTTTGCAACTTTCTTTTTTCTCGCCGCTTGCGGCCGGGAAGAAGTGCCGCTGCTTGCGGTGCACCAGATATTGAACAAAACCGGAGCAGCCCTAAAGGAGCGCCTAGGCGAGCCGGATTTCGACTTTGTGCGCTCCGAGAAAGTAACCACTCTACAGTGGAGAGATGCGGATGGAGATAGCACTTGGGTTTACGTGGACTTGATACACGACAACGCGTCTTATGTGACCTATACATTCAAAAAGATGGACCCCTTTGATACGGCCGAAGCCCTGCGGCGCATTGGCCTGTCCGTGCCGGAACAAGAGCCGGAACAAGTCTGGGAAAACGGCTCAAAGCGCTGGAAGCCCTTCGGCCAGTACCACCGTCTGGTGGTCAATCCAGTTACCAAACTGGTCACTGTAAGTCTCGACTTCGAGTCGGAAGCACAACGAGAAATAGCTGAAAAATGAAAGTCATGCCATTGGTAGTGGGTTTTGTTCTAGCGGTGCTCTCGCCCGCGGCTGCGGCCGAGTGGCAGATAGCACAGTGGGACCAGATCGTCCACTACCGGCTTACCTTCAATGCGACTGAAGCCACACAGGCCGCGTTGCGTCTGACCGCGGTCAATGAATACGAGGTTTTCCTCAACGGCGACTCAGTGGGCAGCGACGGCGACTGGACGACCGTCGAGGAACTGGCGGTCGAACTACAAGGCGGGGCCAACCATCTAGCCGTGCGCGTGGAAAACTGGGGACAGGGCAACGGCAGCGGTCTGCTCGTCGAAGTGGTCGCCGGTGACCAAGCGTGGCTGAGTACTACCAGCGGTCTGCAGGAGGTCTGGCGCTGGAGCGGCGATCCCCAGCAAGGCACCGACTGGCTGACGGCAGATATGAGCGAGGTAGCAGGATGGACAACGGTACAGCGCGGTTGGCTAGAGCGTCCCAAGCTTTCCGGTTGGGACGACACCCTCGGAGCGGAAGTAATAGCTGGCTACCCAGGGGGCGTTGACGTGGGCGGCGACGGGCTGAGCCTGCGCACAGTCGAGGGCGAAAACCTGGCACTTAGTAGTCAGTCGGCAAACCGACCAGAGGTATTTGACGGCCAAGCCGAAAGCGTCTGGACGATCGAACCCGACG
>JAPPEG010000303.1 GCA_028875345.1 Gemmatimonadota bacterium | reverse complement strand
GGACCTCGGCACGCAATTTGGGCTTCTCCGACCCCGTCGAAGCCAAGTCGCCCCCATAACGTTCTATTTTTATTGGGGAAAGTGAATATAGAGGGCCTTCGTACCCCTGTCAATCAGGAATCCGCGACGGCGTTCTACCTGGCGCTGCTATCCGTGGCTATCGGCTGCTAACTAAACCGTATTGTTCTTAAAATTCCCGTCAGGCTACTTTGCGGAACTGTCGAGTCTTTTAAAGCCTGCGGGTACTTTGCTGGCTTTGGCGGCCTTTGCTTTTGCTGAGCTAATTTGCTTTTCCAAGCGAACGATCGCATCGCGCTGTTCACGCACTATTTTCTTGAGTTCGCGTACTTGGTCTTGCACTTCTGCGATTCTGAAGTTACATCTGAACGAAGGCGTATCTACCTTCAGAGCTCACGTAGATGAGACATTCGCCCTGGGCCCCGCACGCGACCTCATGCACTGTCCCTCCTTTCGAGCCGAAATAGCTGCCCGGCTCGAGGTTCCTAACGTCGGACTCGCCGAATAGTTGGTGACTGATGTGTCCTTGGATCACCACCGCGCGCAACCAAGAGCCATTGCCGCGCAGCTTACCGCTGAAGCTTGACGGCATCTTCAAAAAAGTTCCGTTCTTCTGACCTTCCTGCGGGCTACCCCAGAGGAAGGCCATCTTCGGTCCATCGGCAGAAGCTGACGTTCTGGGCTGTTCGAGCCAAGTGACATCCGAAGAGTCCAGCCAGACAATATTCCTTGCTTCAAGGTTTACGGGCCGTTCGCCATTGTCAAAAGCCTCGAGGGACGGCCGCACGAGATACGGTCCTTCCAAAATCTCCAGGAACGCCGTAGCTTTGCTCCCCTTGGCGGCGGCAGTGATATGGGGTTCACCGGCTGGCTGCGTCCAGAAGGATCCGGGTGCCATCCACAGGTTCTCAGCATAGGGATCATCGTTGTGGACGGCACCACTGATCACGACACCGCGGTAAGTGATGTTGTGAATATGGGGCGGCGACGAAAAACCGTCAGCAAATTCGATGAGTGCGCCGGTTGGAACGTCCTTCCTGATATCGCCCCAGAGAACCCCGGCTTTCGGGCTGGCGTCGCCCCGGGCAGGGTTGAGCGGCTGAAACTGAATGTCGAACCTCGAGACGACCTCGGAGGTTGGCTCGGCCTGTGCTGAGCCGCTCGTCGCGGTTGCGGCGATCATCAGTAGTGCTGAAATCAGCGATCGTCTAAGCATGGCTATCTCCTTCTTTTTCTCGCGGCACCAACATGGCGCTGCCGTATTCAACCGGGGATGTAGGCCATGTCTGAAACCAAATGATGGCTTCCTAGGCGTAATGACTACCCGCGTTTGAATGATGACGCTTGATCAGAAACCCCTCAACTAGTTCACCACGTTGATTGGCGCGCCGTCCATAAAAGCTCGCACGTTTTCTGCTGTCATCTGCATCAGTCGCTTGCGCGCCTCTAGCGTGGCCCAAGCCATGTGCGGCGTGATGAGCAGATTAGGTGCTTGCAAGAGCGGGTTGCCGCTGGTGATTGGCTCGACAGAAGCCACGTCCGTTGCTGCCGCCCGAGGCTTGCCAGCACGCAGTGCTTCCAAAAGGGCTTGTTCATCGACGAGTGCGCCGCGTGATGTGTTGATGAACAGGGCTCCCTCTTTCATGGTTGCCAACAACTCGGCGTTGACAAAGCCGGTGTTGTCCGGCGTCTGCGGGCAGTGCAAGCTGACCACGTCGGCTCCGGCAAAAATCTCCTCCGTGCTCTTGAGGGCAAACGGCGCGTACCCCGGCGGGTCCTTTGGCGACGGCGCATACGCCCAGACTTCCATGCCAAAAGCGTGGGCCAGCTCGCCGACGCGCTGGCCGATACGCCCAAAGCCCACTAGGCCGATAGTTTTCCCGGCTAGCTCCATCAGCGGCGTTTCCCAAAAACACCAATAGCCCGACTCAGCCCAGCCGCCGCGATGGACCGCCGCGTCGTGGCGACCGACGTGGTGGCACAGTTCCAGTAGCAGGGCCATGGTGTATTGGGCGACCGAGTCGGTGCCGTACACTGGAATGTTTGACACTGGGATGGCGCGGGTGCGCGCAGCTTCCACATCGACGACGTTGTACCCAGTGGCCGTAACCGACACGAAGCGCAGGTTGGGTAGTTGGGCAAATGTCTCGGCTGTCAGCGGCACCTTGTTGGTCAAAATCACGTCGGCGTCCGCAGCCCGCTCCAAGATCAGGTCGTTCGGTGTTTTGTCGTACACCGCAAATTCGCCCAACGCCGAGACTGGATCCCAGGGGTTGTCGCCGGGGTTTAGGGTGTGTCCGTCTAGTACTGTGATTTTCATAAAGTTCCCTTTGTTTGTAGAGCTATTTCTGTAGCTGACCCACGTCCCGCACGGCTCCGTGCGCCGCGCTCGTCGTCAGCGCGGCATACGCCTGTAGCGATTGGGGGATGTGGCGTTGGCGGTTGCGGGGGCGATAGGCGTTTATTTTTTGCCGTCGTGCAGACAGCTCGGCGTCCGCGATTAGAACGTCGATTTTGCGATTGGGAATGTCGATGCGAATCCGGTCGCCGGTTTCCACTAGAGCCAGTGCCCCGCCCTCGGCTGCCTCTGGGGAGACGTGGCCAATCGACAGACCGGAGGTGCCGCCGGAAAAGCGGCCGTCGGTCAGTAGCGCACAGGTCTTGCCTAGCCCCATGGACTTGATGTACGACGTTGGATAAAGCATCTCCTGCATCCCCGGCCCGCCTTTGGGGCCTTCGTAGCGGATTACTACCACGTCGCCGTCGCGGACCTTGCCGCCGAGGATGCCTTCGCATGCTTCGTCCTGCGACTCGAAGATCCGGGCCGTGCCCTCAAACACCCAGATAGACTCATCGACGCCAGCCGTTTTCACGATGCAGCCCTCCTCGGCGATGTTGCCGAAAAGCACGGCCAGCCCGCCATCCTGCGAATAAGCGTGCGCGACCGAGCGGATGCAGCCCGTTTGATCGTCCGTGTCCGACTCGGCGTAAAAGTTGTTCTGGGAGAAGGCGGTTTTGGTCCGCACGTTGCCCGGGGCCGCCAACGCTCGTTGCGCGGCCATCTCGTCCACCGGACCGGATCCGCGAATGTCGTTGGCGGCGATCAGTTCGCCCAGCGACGGGCCGGCAACGGTCTTGGGTTCGGGGTGGATTTTGCCAGCGCGCAACAGTTCGCCTAAGATGCTCATAATGCCGCCGGCGCGCGCGACGTCCTCTATGTGAAATTCCTGCGTGGCCGGTGCCACTTTGCATATATAGGGGACTTGCCGCGAGAGCCGGTCGATGTCGGCCATGGTGAAATTGACTTCGGCCTCGCGGGCCATGGCCAACAGGTGCAGGACCGTGTTGGTGGAGCCGCCCATGGCAATGTCCAAGGTCATGGCGTTTTCAAAGGCCGCGAAGTTCGCAATGCTGCGCGGCAGTACCGACGCGTCGCCCTCTAGGTAAAATGCCTTGGCCATTTCGACGATCCGCTTGCCGGCCGCGGCAAAAAGCTCCCAGCGCAGTGCGTGTGTGGCGAGGATAGTGCCGTTGCCCGGCAGGGCTAGGCCGATGGCTTCGTTGAGACAGTTCATGGAGTTGGCGGTGAACATGCCCGAGCACGAGCCACAGGTGGGGCAGGCCTGTTCCTCCATCTTGGCCACGTCCTCGTCGCTCAAGTTGGGGTCGGCCGCGGCGACCATAGAGTCGACCAAGTCGAGTTTGGCGCGGCCCGTTGATAGTTCGGTTTTGCCGGCCTCCATTGGCCCACCCGAGACGAAGATCGCCGGGATGTTGAGCCTGAGCGCGGCCAGCAACATGCCCGGAGTGATCTTGTCGCAATTGGAGATGCAGACGAGGGCATCGGCCTTGTGGGCCTGCACCATGTACTCGACGCTGTCGGCGATTAGCTCGCGGCTCGGCAGGGAATAGAGCATGCCGTCGTGGCCCATGGCAATGCCGTCATCTACGGCAATGGTGTTGAACTCGACGCCGTAGCCGCCGTGCTGATCGATCACTTCCTTAACCTTCTGGCCGATGGGGTGCAGATGCACGTGCCCAGGCACGAACTGGGTAAAGGAGTTGGCGATGGCGACGATGGGCTTTTGGAAGTCCTCGGTCTTCATGCCGGTGGCGCGCCACAGGGCACGCGCGCCGGCCATGCGCCTCCCCTGCGTGGTGGTACTGCTGCGAAATGATTGCATAATAGCTCTTTCAAAAAGCTGCCGTCTAGCAGCGGGTTTTAGGTAGCAAAATCAATTTCTAGCGCATCGCCCATAGGCACGTAGCCGATTTTCATATAGATGCTGTTGGAGGTTGGATTGGATTGATCGGCAAATAGGCTGCAAAATGAATAGTGCTCGGAGAGCAGTTTTTTGGTCAACGACGCGACGCACGAAGTGGCGTATCCCTTGTTGCGCTGTTCGGGCGGCGTGTACACCGCGGTGACTGATATGCCGTTTCGCATCGGGCGCGTCGTTTTGGCAATGGAGACCGGCCCATTGCAATCCCAAATGTACAGTTGTTTGTCGGCGATGAACCGCTCGGCGCTTTTCTTGGCTTTGTCGCGATCGGCTGGCTCCCCTAACGCCTCTTGCGAAAAGGCGTCCACCCAGTGCGCCATGAGCGGATGGTCGTCCATGCTGGCCAAGCGTAGCACCCCCGCCGCAAGGGGCACGTCGGCGACCGTACGCGCTTCAAATACGCGCATCCGCATGGTCTTCTTAGGCGCGGCGCTAGGCACGGCCTCGGCCCAGCAAGCGGAAAAGGCTTGCGCTTCGGACGCTGGCCCGACAACGCCGGGGATGGACGCATCAGTTGCGAGCAGGTGACGAATGAGATGGGCTATAGCCTCTTTGCTATGCGCAACGAACTTGCTGAGGATGATTCTTCTCGGCGGTGTCATTACGGCCGCGCCGATCGCGCTGCCTTGCTCCAAGACGCTCAATAGTAATGGCGGCTCGGACCCGTAGCACAGGGGATCTTTGGCGAGCGCGTATGCGAGGCCGATCAGCAAGTTATTTTCGCTCTCATGCGCTTCGAGGCAAGCACCTGCAAGCGCAATCAGTTCGCTGGCGTCGGCGTGGTGTATTATTTCGACCATTTAAAAAGCCTGACCAATGGAAAAATACAAGTGCCTCCGCTGATAAAACTGCTTCCGCTTGTTGTTGCTGAGGGATCCATCATTAAAGGCTATGTCGAGCCGGAGGGGAAAGCCCAAAGCGTAGCGCAATCCCACCCCATAGCCATCGACCATGCTCCACAAGGTAGCTTGGCCTGGCTTGCGCCAGACCTGCGCCCGATCCCAAAAGCCAATGAGGCCGAAACTTTTCCGCTGATAGCGCAATTCCCCGCGCATATTCAGGCCGAGGCGTCCACCGCCCGGCACGTGTATGGCTTCTTGCTCAACGCCGCGCACAGATCCCTCGCCCCCGTACGCCTTCCAATACTTTTGCGGCAGCCGTCGTCCCTCGCGCAGCGAGGCCGCTCCTCCCCCTTGCAGGGCAAGGGCCAACATCAGGCCGTGCTTGAGTGGCTGGTAATATATGAATTCGGCTTCGCCGTCGATCACATAGGTCTGATGCTGCCCCAGAATGAACGAGGAGGCGTAGAGTCCGGTCAACTGCAAGAGCGCGCCGCGCGTGGGGGCAAAGGGATCGTCGCGCGAATCGCGCAAAAACTCGGTCCTCAATTCGACCGACCGAGTGCGCTCGGTCAGAATCCGCAGCCAATCCGCCGTGACGGGGATCTTGCCGTCGCTGTCGTCTATGAACCCGTCTTGGGCAAGGAAATTGCCTTTGCCAGAGAAGTCGAAGTCGGAGTCGCCAAATAGATCGTCCGCGTCGGTTGTTTCGTCGCTTTCGGTTGTCTCATCGCCGTCGGTCCCTCCCGCGTTTATGGGCTTGGGTGAGTAAGCGATGCGCTCGCTCGGATCGGGCCGGGTGCGCGAGTCTTCCCCGCTAAGAGATACTTGGGCTCGGTAGATCTCGCGCCAGTCCTTGGTGAGCGTTGCTTCAGCTTTCCACAAGTGTTCGACCGAGAGGTAGTCGAAGGTGGCCGTCCTTATGTACTCCCGTATGATTGCTTCCCCGCCGAAGGGAAAGGACAAAAAGCCCTCGAGTACCGAATCGTTGGCCGTCAAAAGCGCGACTTGTCGCTGGTCGTTCGGGTTGCCTTGCTGCTTGGTCTGCTGCCACTCGTCGGTGACCCCTGCCGATAGAACCAAGTCGGCACCCATGCCCAGCAAGTTGCGCTCGGTAAAGGACGCGGTGACGCCTTGTTCCGGCTTCCCCCACCCGGCGTCGAGGCTTAGCCGAGCGCCGCGACCCAACCAGTTGTTGTGCTGCACGACCCCAGTCACGCGCGGCTCAATATTGCTGAATAGGGCTTCGGTACGTAGGGAAATCCGCTTTCTTTCTTTTAGGCGAACCACGACTGGCTGCAAGCTGTCGCCCGTCTCGGGGGTGAGCAAAAAGACCGAGCGGAACAGGCCGGTCCTCGCTAGTTGTTCGCGGCTTTTGGCTAGTTGTTCGGGATGGTACAAGTCTCCCTGCTCAAAGCGCAGATAGTGCTCGATTACCTCCTTGCGCGTGTATAGCTGGTCGAGGTTTTCGATCTCGACGGCACCGAAATACATCTTGCGCCCAGGATCGATGTGGAAGACAACCTCGGTGCTGCGGTTGGCGCGGTCGTCCCCCACCCACTCGTTGCGCACTGCGGCGTGAGGGTAGCCGCGTTGATTGAGGAAGACCTGTAACTGACGCTCGCCTTCGAGCACCTTGCCGTAGTCGAGGGGCGCACCGGCGCGCAAGCCGACCTGAGCGCGCAGGGTGTCGGCCGCAAAGGGCGCGCCCCCTACGAGCGTTAGGGCGCGCACCGTCCACAACGCGCCGCTGTTGATTTCAATGTGAATGTGGACCCGGTTTTTGGCATCCAAGCGAAGGTATTTGCGGACGATCTCGGCGTCGCGATAGCCCTTGCTGTAGTAGAGATTGACCAGTCCGGTCAGGTCGTTTTTGAAGAAGCGGCGGTGGAAGCGCTTCCCTTCTTGGGTCAGCATAGCCGAGCGCAAGAGATCGCCTTTGATGCGCTTTGCGCCTCGGTGAACGAAGCGTATCTGGGACACTTTGTGACCATCGGCCTCGCGGGCCGATATTTCGCGTAGATCCTCTTGGGCCAAGGCCGTCCCGGCGAGGGCCAGACAGAGCACGGCGACGAGCGTGCTCATCGGAATTCTCGCTTCAGGCCGATGCCCAGCCCATAGTGATCGTGCTTGCTTTGCGCCGAGCCGACGATGGTTAGAAAAGACTTGATTGTGTGTTCGACCCGCACCTCTCCCTCAGCCATCTTTTCTAGCATAGCTTCGTATCGCACCCAGAGGGGCAGGGGAAACCCACCGAGGTACTTGCCTGCGCGGATGACGGGATCCCCAGGCGAAGCACCGACAATCGCGCTCGATGGCACGACCGTGAATTCATTGAGCCCCACTTTCTCGACCTGCCTGCCCAAGAGCAGGCCGGCGGCCGTGCTAAAGGCCGTTGCGGCTGTATTAATGGCTTCGCTAGTGGAGCCGAAGGCCGTAGCGTAGTCAAAGTCGACCATGTTAAAGGCTAGCAGGTTGATGGTACCCCGAGTATCTGGCGGGTCTAGGTTATCTGGGTCCTGCGGGTCCGCTTTAAAATCCGTCACGATCTTCTGAGCCGGCCCTTGCAACGTCAAAGTTACGACGTACTTCTGATCGTCATTAATGTCTGTGATTTCCTCGGTCTTAGCCTCTAAATCGAGTATAGGATTCAGTTCGAAAGGATCGTACATCACATCGAGGATCGATTTAGTCGGCGCTAGGCGGTTGAAGACGACGCGCCCTTGGGTGATGCTGAACTGCTGATTGAGTACGAAGACCTGCCCTTCGTCTATTATTATGTCGCCTTGGAAGAGCGGCTTGTAGAAGGTGCCGCCGACCTCGACCGCGCCCGATGCTTCGACCTCAGCTAGCTCGCTGTCGAGGGCGAGGCCGCGGATCTCGACCTCGACGGCGACGGCCATGTTCTCCAAAAATTCGTCGCGCAGCGCCGGCGGTGGCGGTGGCACGGGCAGCGTGAGGACCACGAGGCTCGCCTCGGACTGCGGCCGGTTGAGGAGGACGCGCCCCGCTAACTTGGACGCGCTGAGCGAGCCGGCGAAAGATATATCTAAGTCGATGTCGTTTGCTCTAAACAACTGCCCAACGTTCTCGTAGTAAGAGGTCATCCGCTCGGCGCGGAGTTGCAAGTCAAAGCTAGGGTCGTCGAGCGGCGATAGGTCGAGCTGCCCGGTGAGCGACGCGCTGCGGAACCCCCGCTTAGGTTCGTTCTCGACGGAGAAACCCACCAACTCGACCTGACGGTCATTGAATTGCAACTGTCCGTCGGGCAACGCGTAGATCGGCTCTAAGTCGAGCAGGGCAAATTCAAGGCCCTCGACCCCTATTTGACCTTGTAATGAGAGCGTTGAGTCCAACCCTTCGGCCCGGAGATCGGCGCTGATCCGGCCGTCGAGATGATCCAGTTCGGCTATTAGGTTGGTGCCAAGGAAGAGGAGGCCGATGCCGTCGGAATGCGCCTCCAGCCAGCCCTCGTCTAAGGAGAGGGCACCAGCCTGTAAGTCCCAGGGCACTCGACCGGTTACGGTGAGGCTGTCGTCGAGCGAGGTCGTCCAGTTCAAATGCCAATCGCCGCCGTGCCGGTCGCCGTCGAGCCGACCGCGCAGCTTGCCTAAGTCCGCAGATTCCACAGCTAGATCGGCGGTAACTTGAGGAGCGGATGCCGTGCCGCGGACCTCGGCGTCGAGTTGAACTAGCCCTTTGGGGCCGCCAAAAAAAGCCAAGTCCACGTCTTCGAGGTCCAGTTCAATTTTCGAGGGCTTGGTGTCCACTAGTTGGCCCGCTAGCCGCAGAGTGCCAGCCGGCTGCAAGGCGAGACGGTCGCGGTCGTAGCGCCGCAAGCCAATCGCCACTGAGTCTAGGACCACGCGGCCCTCGCCGAACGCGAATTGTCCTCCAGACAGGAGATCCAGCCGCAGCGAGTCGGCTGCAGCTCGGCTCTCAATGGCCAAGCCGTGCACGTCGATATGCCCAGCCAAGTCCCGCCAGCTCGGCATGGAATCCCCTAAGGCCGTTTCTAAGTGTCCGTCGAGGTCGAGCCGCCCGTACAGCGGGCGTCCCAAAGCATAGCTGAGCACTGGGCCCAAGTCTGCCGCCTTTGCCTCGATTGAGAGCTGCGCGGGAGTTGTCCCCGGCCCGAAAAGCGGCGCGGCTGGGCAGGTGAGCGCGAGGCGCACGCCGGCATCGGCGGTAAACTCGGTCGTGAGCGTATCCGCCAATGAGAGACGCAGCCGAGCATTGCCGAGGGCGAGGGTGTCGAGGCGCATCTTCTCCATCGTCACCACGCCCTGTGCCTCTGGCCTCGCTAGGGTGCCGCCGATTCGCAGATGCCCGCCGCCCGTTGCGCTGAGGTCGGACGCGAAGTTGGATAACTCAAGGGCGGATAATTCCGCTGCAACGGAGAGCGAATCCCGCCCGACCCAACCCGAAAGATCCACTAGGCCGACTGATGTTTGCAGTTGTACCGCGGTGAGATCCATGCGCCCGTTGCCATAGTCGGCTTGGAGGGGACTGTGGTTTTGCAACTCCCATTCCCCCTGCCGCAGCGAGAGCGAGTCGAGGGCGAGGTCTGCTTGGACTGCGTCTAGGTCCTCTAACGGTCCCTCCCAGCGCAAAGTGCCGCCCAATGCGGCCACTGCTCCATCTATCCCCCGCAACAAGGTATCGGCAAAATCCGCTTGAGCCGTTAAGTGCCCGTCCACGTCTAGCTCCGCTAGCACGCTCACGCCCGGGCCGCCGCCGGATACTTTCGCTGCGCCTTGGTCCCAGTCCACGTCCAGCGCGAGTTCGCCGGTCTGCCACGCCGCGTATTCTAGCGGCGAGGTCGCAATGTGCCCGATCAACTGCAGCTCTTTGAGCGACAGTCCGCCCGCGCCGCGCCAATCCGCATCGAGTCGTCCATCCAGCCCGGGCATGATCCGCTCTATTGCCAGTCCGTCCACGTCCGCCACCAGCGTATCGATCTCGCTGTGCTCTAGGTCGATGTCTGCCCGCGCTACTAGGAGATCGCGTTCTAAGCGCAGATCGGCTGCGAGATAGCGGTTGGCAGACAGGTGTAGATCTGTCGCGAGCGGACCGAATTCTTCGCCCAATTCACCGGGGAGATGGCCGGTCGTTAGCTGCAACGCCAGGGTATCGGGCTTGGCCTGCCCGGCGATGGCTATGGGCGCTGCGCCGCGCAAAAAGGACGCCGCCTGCAACGCGCCCTTTAATGCGAGGTCGTAGTCCCCCTCTAAGTCGGAAGAGCCAGTGGCCACCAACTCCAGCAAGGGCGATTGCAGGTCGAGACGAGTTGCCCCATCGGGCTGGTGCCAACCCGTTATCTCGGCGTCAAATTGCCGATCGGGAATTAGGTCCACATCGCGTAGGAGGGCGGTAAAGTCCGCTGCATAGCGCCGGTGTTGCAATTGTACGCCAGCCGCTAGATCGAATTCCGCTCGTCCTGCAAAGGGAGCCGCTAGCGCAAGGTCAAATCCCTCGCCTCGCAGTTGGGTCTGCAAGCTGTCGCGAGTAAAAAAATAAGTAGCCTCGCCCGTCAGGGTGCCGTCGAACAAAGAGACGAGCAGCGAGTCCATCACTAGGCGCGTGCTGTTGGCGCGTATGTCCCCTCGCAGGTCCACAGCCGAGACCGCTGGCGCACTTCCCTTGCCCCTGAGCGTCCCGCGCAGTTGCAGCGGGGTCAATGCCCCGTCTATCTCCGCTGCTAGGGAACCCCGCGCGGAATCGGTCTCCACCGTCGCCGTGGCATCTACCTGCAAAGGCCGCGGCAACTTCAGACCCAAGGCAAACGAGGCGTGCAGGTCAGACCTTAGACTGTCGCCAGCGCCCACGGCCCGTATCTCTCCGCGGTCAATGCGGTGCGGACTGAGCGCAAGATCTAGCGCCAACGAGCGCAGCGGCACGCCCTGCAATTCGGATAAGGTTAGCTCTAAGTGCGCCGAGGTGTCCGCTACTGCGCGATACGCGCCGTGCCAGTTCTGCGCTACGATTCGCGTCTCGCCCAACTGCCAATCGAGCGCACCGGCTTTCGCGTTGAGGTTGGGAAGGAAGGCAAGGGGTAGCTCGATGTCCGTGGCTGCGGTAGTTGAATCGGCTTTGGTGCTTGGCTCGATCCGCACCTTGGGTGCTTGTATGTCGATTTCCCACGACCACGGCCACGCGGCGAGGTACTCGGCATTGACGGTCACCCCTAGCGCGGAGTTTTTGCAGTACACGTCGGAAAAGGAAAACGCGTAGATCAAGCCCCCCCGGCGACTGCCGATGGAGATTTGCCATCCCCCAACTCCGCGCTCTAGCAGGTGCGCAAGTGCGGTCGGCCCTATGGGCGTGACCGCAATGAGGAAGAGGACGGCACCCAAAACGGCCGCCGCCCCGAGCAGCTTTCTCTTCATTCGGATTCGAGGCGAGTCAGGGCCTTAGACACGTGGAAGAGCGAGTCGGGCAATGGCGCGTACGCCATGGTCTTGATCTCGCGGTCTAAGCGGAATACTTGGCTGAGCTTCTCTTTCTCGGGGAGCTTGACTGCGGCCGTCAAGGTGGAGCGTAGCGCGAAACCTTTGAGTTCCTCGGCGTTCTCTAGCTCCTCGCTCAGGGCTTCGTGATCTTCCAACCCTTCCAGCCCTCCGCCGATTAGCGATGGATAGGATGTGCTAGCGTTATGTAAGGCCATAAATGCTGTGATCTCCTGAAAGCCGGGGAAATCCTTGGCAATGCAGGCATCGTACGTGTAGCGGTTTTCGCGGCGCAGCTCTTGGGTTTTAGGGTCGAGGTAGCGGACGCGCATCTGCGCGACGACCCGCCGACAGGGAATGCCAGCGATGCGCGCCGTGTCTCCCGGCACCTTGACCGCAAGGGCTCTCTGCGGCCCGCCGGGAGCGGCTTCCGGCTTGGCAACGGCCTTGCGCGCCGGAGGGGCTTTCTGCTGGACGAAGGTCTGGGCCGTCAGGTCGATTTCGTACACTTGCGCTTGGTCCAACCGCAAAATGGTGCTGGTATTGAGAGACTGGCCCTGTCGCCGGAGAGCCTTCGCCATTTTTGCGTCGGCCTCAATCCGCTGCTCGACCCGCTGGCTTTTGCCCTTGATGTAGATTTTGTTGGTCGTTTTGCGCGCTCCAGTTTTGTCTTTGCCAAAGCCTCGATTGACGACCTCTTCCTCGAAATACACATCGGCACCAACGCTCGCCGCGCTGACGAGCAATGCACATACCAGTAAAATCATGCTCGCACTCTCCTGTGGTAAGTAGGATGGAAGACGTGTGCCATATATAACACCATGGGGAGGGAAAAGAGCCCCCTTTTATAGACGACAATAGAAGCATAATATAGCGAAACGCAGTTGCTAGCCCATAAACAAAAAAAGGCCCCTGCCTGCAAGGGCGAGGGGCCTCGAAGCTTCTTGCCGCGTCTGCTGTTATTCGTCCGAGCCGCGCATCAGCAAAAAACCCACTAGCTGTAGCACGGCGGTCGCGGCGGCTGCCACGTAGGTCATGGCTGCTGCGTTGAGTACCCGCCGGGCCGAGCGCACCTCGTCGTTGGCTAGGTAGCCTTGCGAGAGGATGGCCATGGCCCGCGAGCTGGCGTTGAACTCCACCGGCAGGGTGACGAGTTGGAACAGCACTGCACCGGCGAAGAACATGATGCCGATATTCATCAGGCCGGTGGCCCCGAAGAACATCCCCGCCAGAATCAGGGGAAAGCCCAGAGACGAGCCCAAGTTGGCGACGGGCAGGATCGCGTGCCGAAAGTTGAGCGGCACGTAGCCGTGGGCGTGTTGGATTGCATGGCCGACCTCGTGCGCCGCCACGGCCAAGCCGGCTAGATGGTGCCCGTGGAAGTTGTCCGAAGAGAGGCGCACGGCTTTGGCGCGGGGATCGTAGTGATCGGAAAGCATCCCGCCCGTCTCCTCGACTGACACGTCGTAGATGCGTTGCTGGTGCAGGATGCGCCGCGCGGTCTCAGCGCCCGAAAGCTGCGCGGCCGAAGCCACTTGGCTGTACTTCTTGAAGGCGCTGCGAACCCGCATCTGGGCCCAAGCGACCAAGATCATCGGCACAATGAAAAACGGATTAAAAAGAAACGAAAACATCTCCTCATCTCCTCAATAAGCGAAGGGCTTCTATTGAGACGCTAAAGGAACGCCCCAAGTTTCTAGCAGAATAACGAAAGCACCCGAAAATCGCAAGATCGGGGAATTAGATCTTCTCCTCAGCTTCAGCAGGAAGAGCAAGGGCCGGAGGCACAGCGACGCCAGCCGAAACGATCATTTTTAGGGCCTCTTCAACGCGGAGATCGGTGGGGCGCAATTGTTCGGGCGGCACGATGAGCATGAAGCCGGTGGTGGGAT
>JAPPEG010000246.1 GCA_028875345.1 Gemmatimonadota bacterium | reverse complement strand
CTCCCTCGACGCCCTCCCACAACGCCCGTAGCTCAGGACAGATCATCGCAGAACCAGCCCACGCGGCATCGACGTGGACGTAGAGATCGTACTCTCGCGCCACTTCAATGGTCTGGTGCACGCGGTCGGACGCGCCGATCGACGTGCCCCCGATACAAAGGACGACGCCGGCCGGGAGGAAACCCGCCGCGCGGTCAGCGTCGATCGCTCGACGGAGCGCCTCCGGATCGAGCGCCCAAGAACCATCAGTGGGGACTTTGACGAGATGCTGTTGGCCGATACCGGCGATTCGGATTGCCTTGTCAACCGACGAGTGGGTCTCCGGTGAGGCGTAAACCCGAACCTGTTTCTCCCCCACCATGCCAGAATCGATCCCGCGCCAGCCTAGCGCGCGCTCGCGCATCGTCAGTACGGCGCAGACATTGGCCGACGTTCCCGAGTCTTGGATAACCCCTTGGAACCCTTCCGGTAACCCGAGCGCCTGGCGCATCCAATCGACCATCCGGGTCTCAATCTCCGTAGCGGCAGGTGAGGTCTGCCAGAGCATGCACTGGGCCGCCATGACCGCCGTCAAACTCTCGGCGATCATCGAGACCGGCGCGGCATTGGCGCTGAAGTACGCAAAGAAACGCCGGTGTTGCCAGTGCGTCATGCCGTCGGGTACGATGCGCTCAAAGTCGGCGAAGATCGTCTCCATATCCACCGGCTCTTCCGGTGGCGCTAACGGTAGCATCGCAGCGATCTCACCCGGCGCAGTCTGCGCCCGAATGGGCCGCTCATCGAGCGTGGCCAAGTACTCGGCACCCCATCGGGCAGCTCGCTCAGCCCAGCGAAAGTAGTCTTCTCGTTTCATAAGACGGTCTGAAGTGAGATTGATAGTATCGCCTCTAAAGACCTTCAATCCGTCCGAATTCTTTTAACGCTTTTAGTATCTCAACGGTCAAACAACTCTTCCAATGCTGTTCGGCTTGCTCCCAGACTTCTGGATACTGGCCATACCAGGTCCAAGTAGGAGACCAAGAGCCATCTGAATTTTGATGCTCAATATCAAAATCCAAATTCATATCTACTTCGCTCTTCAGTGTTTCTGCTAGCAACGAGGCGGGCGTAGGAGCTAACCAGAGCGGTCTGGCAGAGGGTTGCATCAATTCTTCCGGCGTATGAGCGACGACGGAGTGCGCTCTCTGAATTAGTATTTCCACCAACGCATCTTTCGCGGATTGGGGCAGGTTAGCCGTTTCAATCAGATGAACACAGCAGATAAAATCGTACATGTTCATCTCATCTGGTAATGTTCTTATATGCTCTATGACCTCTACCGTGAGCTGTTTAGTCAGGTCTGTAGGTGCCAACTCGTGATATTCATGTAGATAGCCGACGACCTCCGCACGAGGATTGGCCAGGAAATTGCCAAAAGTATCCGCTGTATTCTCAAAATTCCACCACGGCGCATGGGGGTATTCATCCACCGCTTGCGGGACGATAGGCCATATACTTTGGGTTGAATCGTATTCGGCCAGCAAATACTGGATTGCCTTCTGGACGATCTCATCATCACTAGTCGCTTTGATCTCTCTGAGGATGCGCAGCGCAATGGTCGTCGTGATAACGGATGAATCGGGCAATTGGATATCAGGCTCAAGGCAATTGCCGAAACCGCCGTCCTGATTCTGATAGCTAGCAAGTTCGTCTAGGACGGCGGCTGGAGTTCCATCATCGAAATAATAGGATAGAAGCCGTCTTTCTAATTCCCGCCCCTGCTCCATCACGAAAGTTCTTGATTTCTCGAATGAATCACTAGTCAATAGCTTCATACTTCTTAACTCCTACAAGTAAGCCACTGTCAGCTTCGCTTTCCGTCGCCTGTACAGGCGACGCAAGCAGACAGCTTTCACGGACTACGCTTGAGATCCCTTCCTCTACGTTGGCGTCCGTAGGCCAGCATCTGGCCCTTTTCAAGATGTTTCTGGCCGCGTTGACATCGCGGTTTAATTCGCATCCACAAGAGCATTTGTGTACACGAACGGCCAAAGACTTCTGAACCAAAGCATCGCATCGAGAGCACTGCTGAGAGGTGTTCTTAGGGTCAATCGCTACAAGCTGGCAACCAGCACTTTCAGCCTTGTAACCGACCATAGCTTTGAACATCCCAAGGCCTGCATCAGCCGCGGATCGAGCCAGGGTTTTGCTTTGGGTCATAAAAGCCAGTGGCAAGTCTTCAATCGCTATCAGCGCATAGTCTTGGGTCAGCTTGTGCGTCCGCCGATGCCAAAAGTCTTGGCGCTGCTGTTTGATTTTGTCATGCAGACGGGCGACTTCGTATTTGGACTCGTAAAAGCGATGAGAGCCTTTCTTTTTGCGCGCCAGCGCCCTTTGAGCGACTCGAAGTTTGGCAAGCGAACGCTTCAACCAGCGCGGGTTTTCAATGAGCGTGCCATCCGACAAAGCCAACAGAGCATTCAGTCCCATGTCGATTCCAACGGCGAGACCAGCCTTCAGCGGCTTAGGCTGTTGGCCGTCGTCCCCGAGAAAGCAGACATACCAACGTCCCAATCGCTGAGTAAGGACGACCTGCTTGAGCATGCTTTCAGGAAGCTCCCGATGCAGCTTGACCTTAATGAGGCCAACATGCTGGACATAGAGCGTGTCGTCCGCGAGCTTGCATCCGTCCCCGTGCCGATACTCAAGGGAGCGAAAACGCTTGAAGGGCTTGAAGCGCGGAAATCCGGGCTTTTTGTCGTCTGGGTGCGGCTTTTTCAGTCTGCGAAAGAAGGCTTGCATGGCTTTGTCTTGGCGACGCAGAAGCTGTTGGACTTGCGTTGCATTCAAGAGCCCAAAGTCTTCGGGCCGCTCTTTTCTGTCGGCCTTAAAGCGCCTCCAGAGGGAGACAAAGTTGAGCGTTTGTCCCTTCGTCCGATAGGCTTTCTTGCGAACATCCAACGCCTCGTTATAGAGGACGCAAGACTGGTACCGGAGGATGTTGAGAAGGTCGTCCTGCTCTTGGGTTGGATAAAGCCTAAATCGGTATGCCCGTTGCATGAGTATAATGTCCAAAGTTGACACCACCGCCTCAAGAGCTAATCATTGTTTGGACCTGCTTTTTTCAGCTTTTCTTCAAGGAGCACTTCGGCCCCATCAGAAAAGCCACTTCCATCCCCCTGCCAGCTAGCAGTCCGGCCACAGTATTGTGGCCGCAAACAAGCAGTCCCCTAGAGACAATTATGGATAGTCTTGTGCATTGCTCATTTGAAGTCCAAATACATAAAAGTACATACTCCGCTGGGATGCACCTCAAATGTACCTTTAGAAAGTACTTCGTTGATTGCCGCCTTGGGGTTAGTCAGGGGAAGTGGATTATGACCATTGAGAATAAGGTCTATATCGAGTGCGTCGAGTCGTTCGTACCTCCGGCGCAGTTCAGTGCGTGACGGCGTGCCCGTGGCTCGTAGGCGGATACCCTTTTCCTGCATCCAGTACGAAACATTGCGTCCCCCCATACCACCTTGCTCATTCTGACCATAAATAGTGTCGGCATTGATTAGTACTTTCTTGCCTTTAGGAGTCTGCCAATACAACCATATTTCGCCGTTCTCATCCCCTGATTCGATGGCCTGTACTCCGCCAGGTAGTGGTTGCGCTGCACCATAGCGTGCATTGAGCTTACGACCATACTTCGTGGTCTTCTTAGCCGAGGGAGGACCATATACCGGTGCTCTGTAGCGTCTAGCGGCTTCGGAAATATGCCGCTCGTGCAAAGGAGAGAGACTGAGAATGGCAGCGACCCTACCAGCACGCTGCTTGAGTATCTTGAGCGCTTCGCCCTGTTGTGGGAGCACCGGGTCTGTGATAAGCGTGCCTTCAGGCGTATGCAACATAAAAGACTGCTGTAAGTCGCCGTTTCCCCATGAGGTCCACCGCGTGATTTCAGGCTCTTCTGGGGAGCCCACTTCTACAGAAAAGCCAGTGCCATGTTTGATGACGTATTCCATACGCTTCCCGGAATGTTGTGCGACCTCTATCCGTCGCCGGATGAGCCAATTGCGATCTTGTAGTCGTGCATGTCGGCGAACCCCACCTTTTCTGCCACCCTGACCGATGGTGTGTTCCTTGCCCAGCAATCCCAGTGGGGATTCACCCCTGAAGCGAGGGCGTGCCTGACAAACTCTCCAGCCACCGCAGTAGCAATGCCTCTTCCCTGGTATGCTTCAATCGTCTCGATACCTATGCCGCACTTGCCTTTGCTCACGTATTCTGCTGTACACCAACAGACAACCGAAGTCCCATCGAGCATGGTGAACCCGAATCCCTGGTCGAGAAATGTTTCAAAGGATGGCCAGCATCCGAGGATCTCATCTCTGACCAAGTCAATGTGCGCAAAGTCACTTTGGAGCAATTGGGCGTCGATCTGCCTGAGCTCCAGCGGGGGCGATGGGACGGCAATTCTCGATGAATTGTCCCGGACAGAGCAGTAAATCCGTCTTTCCAAGTCATCGTCCAAGAGCGAGCCAAAAATCTCCTCCAGCCGGAGGCTCCAAGCATCTGGTGAGTAGTAGAGCTTGAAGAACCCGAGTTTTTTCGACTGACCCTCTGGCTGGATTTCAGTCGAAAAAATCTCTCGCAGCCCTTTGTTGACTTCGGCGTCTTCGAAGTCTCCTACGAGATAGATACATCGGCCTTCCCAAGCTAACGCGGTCCTCGGCGCAGCTAGATCATCTGCCCAGACTCTAGCGGGGGTTTTGCCATCAATAATGCTATCTACGACGAGGCGGAGGTTGGGAGCGTCAAAGTGAGGCCGAATCGACAACGTCTCTTCACTGTTAAGTCGGTGCATAGTGTTTTACTCTGTCTGCTTTGCTGTAGGCATTGGTAAATAGAAGTCAGGTAAAGAATTATTTTCGGCGTTGGGAAAATAACCAAGGTAAGAGTTCAGGTTCCTTGTAGGCGCGCAGATTCTCTCCGTGAGTTGAACCCTCATACTCAGTGTATTTGGGATCTCCTCCTGCTTTCCGAATCGAAGCGATCATATTTCTGGTATATTTGACTTTCATTAAAGGACCGCGGTCGACATGGAAAGCCCAGATCGATTTGCCAACCACCCGATACGCCCACTCTGTAAGCCCCCAGCCTCCGATCGGGACCGCCGCCGCAAAGAGGTCAGGGGCTCTCGTAATTAGATCCCAAGCCCCGTGTGCTCCCATCGAATGCCCGAGGACATAACAGCGTTCCGGGTCAATTGGGAAGCGCTGCTGAAGGCAGGGTATGAGTTCTAATATCGCCAGAATCGAGTCCGTCGGCTCGGTTGTAAAAGTAACCCACCCCCCCTCGGCAGCTTGCGGTGCGATAACGTAGCAAGGAAAACGCTTTTGGTTTTCTGGGTGGATGCAGATGAGATTGCCACGAATTCGTGCCGTGGCCTTTTCGGAGTCTCCGGTAATGTGATTCACATTGTCGGAGCCTTCGCCTCCGTGGCCATGCATGTGTAAGACCAGCGGTACGCATTCATCGCTTTCTAGGCATGGTGAATATAACCGATACGGTAGTAAATGCCCGCCGGTGCTCTCATACATTTCGGGCACAAAATAGGTGTCAATGTTCACGTCAGATAATTGTCTCAAGTACCGTGCCAAAAGGCTCCAATTCGCTCGCCAAGCACGCACCAGTGGGCAACAAGGCGCATTAGGTGTTGAGAGCAGGTCCCCAATACTTCCAGAGGTTCCGCGGTACGTCGTATCGCTTGAGCTCTCGGCCTGGATGCCCCGGCGGCAGAAAACCTGTCGGGGTGTTGCCTACGTACTCAGGCGGTGACGCCTTCGGGGGCGACCATGGCGTGCCATCCTTGTCGGGAAACATGACCATGGGTGCCTGCTCGCGCATTTCCCTATGGGAATACCGTGCAAACTGCGCCACCCTCGGTTGCTTTGACCCCGCCGCATTAGCCGAGCCGACGTGCGTAGTGAGGCCGTGGAGCAGCATTGCGTCGCCAGCTCGCCCTGTCATACATACCATCTCGCCCACACTAGGATCCCCCTCCAAGATCGCCCGGTGCCCGCCGCTCCGCACGGGCTCTGTGAAGAGGTACGAGCCGTCGATTTGCTCGGGATGTTCGAGGAAGTATCGGTGGTTCGCTAGGTGCGACCTCGGCCAGTAGGCCGTGCCTCCGCCCTTAGGACTGCTGACGTCCCAGAACAGCACGACGAAGAACGCCATGAACCCACCGCCCCAGCCAGTCGCATACCCATCGAGGTGACCATCGGCAGGGGGTGCCCACTCCGTACCCGGATCGCTCGGCAGGATCACCCGCGTCATTGGAATCTGCGGCGTCCACGGCTGTCCCGCCGGGTGGGTGGGGGCAAAAGCACCGCCCCCGATCTGCTCTACGATGGATTGCAGGCTCGGCAAGTCGTACAGGTTAGGGCTGAGCTTGGGCCAACCATCCTCGGGTGTGTACCGCCCGGCAGGCCAAGTGCTGGGGTCGTCCAAGTCCACGCCGCCGGAGCAAGCGGCGCGCATCTGGTCCTGCCACCCGTCAAGCACATCAGGAGGTACCAATCCCGGAATCGCGAGCACCCCCTCTGCTTTGAACTCGTCTAGCTGCGCCGGTGACAGCAGCATGCTCGGCTTGGTGTCGGACCCATAACTTTCTGATTTATTCACTGACGTTACGCAGTTCCTCTACTCGGCTTCGTCTAACAGGTGCCTAAAAGCTTCAAGGCTAGGCACCTGTATGGCCGCGCGAAACAACTGCTTGAGGCGCTGCACATCGTCGATGGCCCCAATGCGCGCGGCCAACGGATCCGACGAGGCTAGCTCAAAACGAATCTCTAGCACGTCGAGCAGATCTTCAACGGCGCGTTCACGGCTTCCTCGCTCGATGCCTTGCTCAATGCCTTGCTCAAGGGCCTTTTCCGTGAAATACTGCACAATCGACGATTCGTACATGGTTTCCTCCGCGATGATGGTCGTAATCGTTTCTGATGTATACACCAAACCGCTCAAAATGGCAAGATCGGCCAAGTAATTGGCCTTGACGGTCTCTTCCATCGGCACCTCTTGCGCCCGGTGGACACACTGGCGCAACCACGCTTCCGCAGCCATCCCCACTGGCCGCTGCATCAACGGAGCAAACGGCAGCAAGCCCATAAGGCCGCGGTCGAGGATGAGTTGACCTGCCAGTTCACTCAGCCGAATCACCTTGTATTGCACCAACACGCGGTAGCCATGTCGCTCTTGGAGATAGTGCCCCGGATCGGTGCGGCCGGCATCGGGACGCAGATAGATGACATTGGAATAGATCGGTAGGCCGTGCTGCCCAATGGCACGCCCGATATAGCCCGCCATGCGTTGCGGCATAGGCGGGGTGCTGTCCGTGGTTTGAAACTCGTGATGAACCAACGCCTCCTCGCTGCCGATGCGCACGCGGATGAGGCTGTCCGTGCGATGGATTTCGACGGTGGGTTGCTCGGTGTCGATCACGTCGAGCACCTCAATGTTGTCTTGGTGGAGGGCGAAGCGGGCGAAGTCGTGGGGGTAGGTGTGGATGAGATGTTTGGCGATACGGTGGTGAGAAGCCGAACATTACTCACAGACAGCCTTTCTCAAGCGACGCGGTACCGCTCCACCACCTCCATATCGACCTTGATCCCCAACCCTGACCCTGTAGGCACGGCAAAGTGCCCCTTCTCCAGCGCCAACCCCTCGGCCACAACATCGGCCTCCCGCGTAAAGGGCAACTCATCGCAAGGCAACGTCGCATTGGGCAGCGTCGCCTGCAAATGCACCGAGTAAGCCGCCATCACCCCAGTACACAACCCGCCCATCTGGATCCAGCAGGGCACATCTGCAGCCTCCGCCAGCGCCGCCGCCTTCCGCACCACCATCGCCGAGCCACTCAAGTTCACGTAGTCAATGCACTCGGCCCTGAGCGCCGCCAGCACGCCGGACGGCGCTCCCAAGTGCAGGGCAATGGGGATGTGGGTCTTCTCGCGCAGGATGCGATACCATTCGAGATTGTTTTTGAGGAGCGGATCTTCAAAGACCGACACCGTGCCAAAAGGCTCCAGTTCACTCGCCAAGCGCGCACCAGTGGGCAGCAGGCCGAATTCAGTATTCGGATCAACGCCAACTGTGTAGTCGGCCCCTGCCGCTTCTTTCATCAGCCGCACCGTCTCGACGATGTTCCACGAGCGCGCCTTGAGCTTGTGGTTGCTAAAGCCCAGCCCGGCCCCTATTTCCGCCTCGGCCGCAGTCTCTTCTGGCGTCATGGGGCACGACCAGTACGACACCGGCACCTTGTCGCGCACCTGCGTCCCAAAGAAGCGGTGCAGCGGGATGCCGTAGGCTTGGCCCGCAATATCGAGCAGTGCACAGGTGAAAGCGTCTGGACGATTGTATGGGTCCAAGGCCAGCGGGTCCTGGCCCACAAGAGCGTCGGCTTGCTCCTGACCAGCAGACTTTTTGCTGAGAAACTCGCCCCAACCCTCTAGGCCCTCGTCCGTCTGCACGCGGCAGAGGGTGATGTCGTAGATCTTGGGATAGTAACGGGCGATGGCCGGGATCGGCGGGATTTCGACTTCGTACAGCTCTACTTGGGTGATTTTCACAGGGGGCCTCCTCTGCTATAAGTTTCCGTTGCGCGTCGTTCGTCGAAGGGCTACAATGATACCAAATTGCCGGAGGATCACAAAGGGACCTATCGATTCCACCGAGAACCGCGAGGAGGACCTCATGGACGACAAGACGATGACCAACGAAGAAAACTACCGCTTCGACGTGGCGGGGTATATGATCGTCCCCGGCGTCCTGACGGCAGCCGAACTAAACGCCTGCAATCAGGCACTGGACCAGCTAGCGTCTAACAACGGGCCACTGCGCTGGACGTCGCCCGTTTGCAATCCCCTGCGCGCCCTGCGCGAGCATCCAGTGCTAATGCAGTATCTGGAGCAGATTTGCGGCGAGGGGGTCCGGGTCGACGAATCGCCGCGACTCGTCGAGTCATGCACCGAGGCGACAGATCTGTCGGGAGACGACGAGTGGGTGGATTGGTCGCGGGCGTACCGTCAGTACAACGGGCATCGCTTCTGCCAAGGAGTGCGGGCCTTCTGGGCGCTGGCGGACGTGGGCGCAGAGGATGGGGGTTTGGTCGTAGTACGAGCCAGCCACAACAGCACTGTGCCGGCCCCGCAAGACCTAGTGGACGGAACCGACCCAATGGGACTCGTCGAACAGCCGATCTTGCAGGCGGGCGACCTCCTGCTCTGCACCGACTCGCTGATGCGCGGCGTGCGGCCTTGGCAGGGCGCAGGGCCGCAACGCCTGCTCGAATGCGGGTACATCAGCACTGGCGTGCGGCCGGGGGCGGCGTCCGAAATCCACGGCGAGGACAGCGCGCTGCCCGAGTGGGCCGACGATCTGACCGATATCGAACGCGCCGTCTTGCACAATCCCAACCGCCCGTACCCGCCGCCAGTCGTGCATTCGGACGGCGAAAAGGTCTGGCTGGCGGAAGAGCCGGGGGTTTTCCATCCCTCGGTCTACATCCGCGACCCAGATTCCGAAATTGACGAGAAGGAATTTTTCCACTGGGATCTGTGCGGCCACCTCGTTTTGCGGGGCGTGATGGACGAGGAATGGCTGGCTGCGGCCAACGAAGCCATCGACAAAAATCCCGACCGAATTAGCCACGGCGGATCGGCTGCCGGCGATTCCACGCCGCTAGCCGGTACCGGAGTCGGCCGCTCGTCCATGGGCAACCCGTGGGCATTGCCCGCGCCATATGGCGAGCCGTTCCAGCGCATGATCGCCAATCCAGCGCTCGTCCAGCGCATGAACTGGATCATGGGCAGCGGCTTCGAGTGCATGATGTGCAACGGCTTTCTGTCCGGGAAAGGGTCGTCTGGGCACTTTCTGCACTCGGCCTCCACGCCAGCCAAAGTGGGCAACCACTACCGCCAGCAGAATGGCCGCGTGTACGCCGAATCCCTCAACGTGGCTTGGCAATTGCGCGATGTGACGCGGGCCGATGGAGGCTTTGTCTGCGTGCCCGGCTCGCACAAAACCGCCTATCCCATGCCCGATGGCATCCGCACCTGCGATAATGAAATGGGCCTAGTTAAACACATAGAGATGAAAGCGGGCGACGTGCTGCTGTTCCTCGCGTCGGCGCAGGCGCACGGGGCGTATCCGTGGACGGGAGAACAGAATCGGCGGATGATATTTTTCCAGTACCGGTCGCGCAATATGTACGCGCCTTAATAAAGAATGGAGAATTCATGCAACTCAAACTAGCGTGCGCTGACTTTACCTTTCCCATCCTGCCGCACGAGCAAGTATTGGCGCTCATATCCATGCTGGGGCTAAAGGGCGTGGACATCGGGCTTTTCGAGGATCGCTCGCACTTGCAGCCTTCCACTGAGTTCAAAAACGCCCAGCGCTCCGGGCGCGCCCTAGGACAGAAGCTAGCAGACAACGGCCTAGTCGCCGCCGACCTATTCCTACAGCTAGCCCTCGACTACGAATCCCATGCGGTCAACAACCCACAGCCCGAAATCCGCCGCCACGCGCGCGACGCCTTCCTCAAAGTCCTCGACTACGCAGCCGAGTGCGACGGTAAGCACGTCACCGGTCTGCCCGGAGCCTTCTTCGATCACGAGTCAAAGCCCGACTCCACGGCCCGCGCCGCCGATGAGCTGGCGTGGCGAGTGGAGCAGGCGCAGGCGCGCGACGTCGTCTTCGCCATAGAGCCGCACATTGGCTCACTCGCCAACACCCCCGAGCGCGCCGCCGCGCTGGTACAAGCCGTCCCGGGTCTGACCCTAACCCTCGACTACGGCCACTTCGTCCCGCGTGGCTTCGCAGCCGCCGAAGTCGATCCCCTGCTCCAGCACGCTACGCACTTCCACGTGCGCGGTGTCAACAGCCAGAGCGGAGGGACCTCCCGAGCAGAAGACGAACTCGACTGGCCGCACATTTTAAACATCATGGATCAAACGGGATACACCGGCTGGCTCGAATTGGAATTCGGCGGCAACAACATCACCGACACCGTCGAATTCCGCGACTATTTGCGCTCGCTTGCTGACTAATCGCGGTTGAATGCAATCGAGAATTACCCAAAGATCGAGGAACTTCCCGACGAGTCAGGGCGTCTTTCGACGGACTGATCTCAACCCAACCACATCACAACTTTTCCGAATAGGGAGCAAATCATGCTGAAATACGTCCTCACCCTCACCGCTCTAGCCCTTTTACTAGCCCCAGCCCCCACTCTCGCCGGCACCGTCCCAGTAGAAGGCGAAGGCGACCCGGCCTTGTACGTGGTCAAAGTCCACGCCGATTGGTGCGGCTCCTGCACGGCCCTCGTGCCAATCCTCGAAGAAGTCCAAGTCGGGGTGGCCGATCACCCCGTCCTCTTCGTCCAATTGGACGTCACCGACTCAACGCTGACATCCCAAGCCCGCCTGCTTGCCGCGGCCCTCGACGTAGAAGACCACTTCAAGGCCAACAACCAAACTGGGCTCGTCCTGCTCATCAACGCCCAAGACCACACCCTGCTAGAAACGGTGACCAAGCAAAACTCCGCCGCTGAGATCGTCGGCAAAATCGAAACCCACCTCGCCGCCCAAGCCAAGCAGGAAGAGGCTGCCGAGTAGGCTAACCGTTCAGCTCGTACTCGTCCACCAAAGCGCGCAACCGCGCTAAAAAGGGGGCGATCTCCTGCGGTTGATTGGCCGCGTTGTGGAGGACTATATCCTCACCCGTCTCCGCGTGGAATACGGTCGCAGCCGGCGATAGGCTCACCTTTTCGACCTCGGCCCACGCCAGCGTCTGCCGACCGAACAGGCCCTCTTCAACGGTCACGCCTTCCGGTCCCAGCCAGACCAAGCGCCGATGGAGGCGATGGACGAAGAAAGCCGCCGCGCAGAACGCCACGATCCCACCGCTGAGCACCGCGAGTCCATACGCGAAGCCGCCGCGCTGGAAGGCGATGGTGCTCAATATCAACTGGCTAACACCCAACAGGGCAAAAACTAGGCGCTGGCTGGCACCGGGGCTAGTGGATAAATCGAACTGTTCAGCCATACCTCAGCGCGGTACTATCCACTCGTCTGCTATTTCCATCCCAAAACCCGGCGCGTCCGAAGGAACCACGCGCCCATCTTGAGGCACGGCCGTGCCCGGTATGTTGGGAACCTCATCCAAGGAAATGCCCGGAGGCGAGCCGAGCCAGAACTCGGCCATCGGCGATTCGGGGAAGGCAAAGGCGAAGTGTTGGCCATAGGCCGTGTTGGCACCGCCGTGAGGAATGGTGACAAGGCCGGCGGCTTCGGCGATGTAGTAGATCTTGACCGCCTCGGAAAGACCGCCGCACCACTTAATATCCGGTTGCAGCACATCGACGCAGCGGTGTTCGACTAACTGGCGGAAGGCCTGACGGCCGTGGTGGTCCTCGCCGGTGGCAATGGGCACGTACGGAGCGGCCCGCTTGAGCGCGATGTGGCCTTCGAGATCCGTGGGAATCAGCGGTTCTTCAATCCAGCGCATCTGATAGGGTCTGAGCCGCTCGGCGACTTGGACGGCGTATTCAACGTTGTAGGACATGACCGAGTTGAGCATCAACTCGCAATCCGGGCCGATAGCCTCGCGCGCTTGGGCGATTTTGTCTTCGAGGCGGTTGAGCCCCTCCTGGCCCTCGCGGTAGTGAACCGGATTGGTAACCTTGAAGGCGCTAAACCCCAGTTCGAGGCCCCAGTCGAGGTCGTCGCCAGTAGCGTAGAGTTCAAGATGGTCGCGGCAGGGGCCGCCGAGCAAGCGGTACACGGGCAGACCCAGCAGCTTGCCTTTAAGATCCCAGAGCGCCAAATCAATCCCGCTTTGCGCAACGGCTGCGGTACCAGCATGACCGAGGCGCTGAGCAGCGCGCCACATCAGGTCGTTGAGAAATTCCGTGGCCAGACAATCGCGGCCCGTCAGCAGGGGCGCGAAGACCTGCTCGACGATGGCGGCGACCGGCGCGCCAAAGGAGCAGTTGCCCAGACCCCAAGTGCCGTCCTCGGCCGTGATCTGGATCCATACCGGTCCGCCGCCCGTGCCCGGCATCTGGCCGGGTAGGCGCGAGAATTCCGGATACTTGTTGATCGGCAACGAGCGCGGCGCACTCTGGTTCCAAGAGGGGCGGCGAGGCGCGGTTTTGGGCGGATCGCGCGGAATCTGGAGATCAACTACGCGGATGGATTGTATTTGCACGTCTAAAACCTTCTCAAATCTACATCGGGCGTTTTTCGCTACGTAGGGGCAACTGGCCGCAAGGCGGATACATTATATCGCCGGGCGTTGATAGCAGCAAGGTTGGCAGCGCGCTCAGATTAAAAGGAGTATTGCAATTGCATCGAATAGGTGTTGTCGGCGTAACTCTGGGTAGGGTCGTTCGAGTCGTTGGTCGCAAATGCGTATTCTAGCCGCGCCGCAAAATTGTCGCGGAGGTCTTGTTTAAAGCCGAAGCGCAACAGGGTGAGGTTGTCGCGCCGTTTGGTGCCGGTTCCAGGCACGATCCAATCCTGGTACAACTTGAAATGATGGCGCGCAGCAAGGCTCGCGTTGGAACGCGGCGCGAGTCGCCAGA
>JAPPEG010000369.1 GCA_028875345.1 Gemmatimonadota bacterium | reverse complement strand
GGCGCGTATCCATA
Source organism: Gemmatimonadota bacterium (assembly GCA_028875345.1). GTDB lineage: Bacteria > Latescibacterota > UBA2968 > UBA8231 > UBA8231. The sequence goes on along the minus strand of JAPPEG010000369.1, from coordinate 13,623 downwards.
CGCGACCTCGTGGGAGGATACTGGGGAGGCGTTCTTGTATGGGTTGCGGGCACCCGAGATGCCGTCGCCGTACGAGGATTTCTTTATCTGTGCGCGGCTACCGCACGACAAGTACCGGCCCGACAAGGCCAAGCGGCTCTTGGGGTGGGAGGCTAAGGACCGCTTCGAGGCATTGTACACGCGGCCTTAGTAGCTGATTCGATAGATTAGACCGGCCTGATCGTCCGAGACTAGCAGTGAACCATCGGGCATTACTAGAACATCAACCGGTCGGCCCCAGTTCGATTCTCCTTGTAGCCAACCTTCGGCAAACGGCTCGTAGCTGACCGTCCCGTCGGCGGCCAAACGCACTAGGGTGAGGCGGTAGCCGATCTTGCGAGTGCGATTCCAAGAGCCGTGTTCGGCGATGAAGATCTGATTGCGGTACTCTGCAGGAAACATGTTGCCAGTGTAAAAGCGCATCCCGAGGGCTGCTACGTGCGGACCGAGTTCTTGGACTGGCGGAACGAACTCGCCGCAGCCGCGCTGAGCGCCGAAAGCTGGATCGGCGATGCTAGTGCCGTGGCAGTAGGGATAGCCGAAGTGCTGCCCATCGGCGGTTAATCGGTTCAGTTCGTCTGGCGGCAGATCGTCCCCCATCCAGTCTCTGCCGTTTTCCGTGAACCACATTTCTCCTGTTTCCGGATGCCAGTCGAAGCCAACGGAATTGCGCACGCCCCGCGACACGACCTCGAAGTCGCCTGTGGAGGGATCCAACCTGCCGATTGACGCGTACGGATCGGGGGAAGCGCAGATGTTGCACGGCGCTCCGACCGGCACGTATAGCAAGCTGTCGGGGCCAAAGCGGATGAACTTCCAACCGTGGGCGCGATCTGTTGGGAAAGCGTCGTTGACGATCTCCGGTTGCGGCGGGTTGTCGAGGTGCGCTTCGATGTCGCGATAACGCAGGATGCGGCTGATTTCGGCTACGTATAGGTCGCCGTCCTTGAAGGCGACGCCGTTGGGTTTGTTCAGACCGCTGGCGAGGATGATGACGCGCTCGGCCTTGTGATCGCCGTCTTCGTCGCGCACTGCGTACACGCGACCGCCGGATCGGGTGCCGACGAATAGGGTGCCACTGGAACCGAGGCTCAGCGAGCGAGCACCGGGTACCCCTTTGGCGTACACGCGGATGTGGAACCCTTCCGGCAGTTTGATCTGCGTCAGGCGCGGGTCTTCGGGTGGTGGCGGGTCCACCGACTTGCCGATCCACCCAGGCAGCAACGGGTGGAACGGATCGATGCTATACGTTTCGATAAGCTGGGCGTCGGCTAGGTCAATTTGCCCGTCTTGGCTGACATCGCCCAAGGATATATCGCCGTTGTTGGGCAGGGCGATGGAGGAATCTTCGCTGTACAGGACGGCTAGCAGCGCATCGGCCCAATCGACGCGGCCGTTGTTATCGAGGTCGCCTAGTAGCTTGCTCGCCGCCCCTTGATCTTGGGGAACGCTGTCGAGTGATGCGACTACAATATCGACAGCCTCGGTCCCCAACCGAAGGGCCGGGTCCACGTAGGGGATCAAGCCTTGGCCTGAGACGGTCAAGCCATAGACCTGCGCCAAGTCTGGCGGCTCTGTGCCTCCCAACTCCGTGCTTACCGGTCCCTCAGAGGCAGCCCCAACTGACCCGTCGAGCAGCACCATCGAGCGAGTCAAACGCACCTCATCGCCAACCAGCCGATACAGATACACTCCTGCCGCGACGCCTCGCCCCGATGCGTCCGTGCCATCCCACGTCGCCGTGTGAAAGCCCGCTGGCTGCTCCGCATCCACCAATGTCGCCAGACGCTGCCCTAGGATATTGAGAACCTCTAGCCGCACACGGGTCGAGATCGGCAGTCGATAGGGAATGATTGTGGAAGGATTGAACGGGTTGGGATAATTCTGTCCTAAGTAAAATTGTTGCGGCAGGACGGTTTGTTCCGACAGGACGTTCGTACTCAATGCCGCTAGAGGCAGAGCGAAATAGCCGGTTTCATCGGTGATAGCGCGGACCGAGCGGCGCAGATCGGTGGCGTCAAACAGCCGCACCTGCGCGTTGGCGATCGGTTGCCCCGCAGCCAGCCGCACCCGCCCCTCGACCAGTGGCTGGGCGCTGGCCCCAATGACCAAGAGCAATCCCATGAAGCATCCGATTACTGATCTCATAACGCTCGTTTCTTTAAAGAAAATATACGAGTAACATGGGCAACTTCACAGCAGCGCCGCAGTTGGCTCGGTGAAAAGGTGCGGTTTGAAGGTGCCTACTTCTTCAACCGAAGAGTCCGCCATTGAGCGGCGACGAAGTCTTGACAGGGGACGTAGGGGGCCATACCTTGACTACACAACAGGCTGCTTGGATGAAGAAGCATTGACTCCTAAAAAGTCATGGCCAATCAAACAAGGAGCCTTTTTCATTTTATGGCACTACGGAACAAAAATCGTCCACTCATGCACCAACGCCGAGTTGGGTTAATACTCCTAAGTTCCCAAGAAAGGGGGAGTTTTGGGAATAAATGAAGGAGAACAATTACAGTCGCTAGATGACGAGGGCCACAAGAAGCTATTCGGTTTAGACATCTATCTGACCCCAGTATTCACAATTTCCAGTATCACCATTGTCGCTTTTGTTACTGGGGCGCTCGTCTTCCAAGAAGCCGCGACGGAAGTTTTCGAAAATACCCGTGAGTGGCTGACTGTAAATCTCGATTGGTTTTTCCTAGTTACCGCTAATCTCCTCCTGCTCTTTTGTCTGTATGTAGCCTTATCGCCTCTCGGCAAGGTGCGCCTCGGAGGGGCCGATGCAAAACCCGAATACTCCAACGCAACTTGGTTTGCCATGCTCTTTGCCGCTGGCGTAGGTATCGGTCTGCTGTTTTACGGCGCGGCCGAGCCGATCTACTACTTCCAGAGTCCACCGCTTGGCATCGCTGCCGGAACAGAAGAAGCCGCGGCCGTCGGCATCGCGGCAACTGTTTTTCACTGGGGGCTACACGGTTGGGGAGCGTACGGCGTCGTGGGACTCGCTCTTGGCTACTTCGCCTACAATCGCGGATTGCCGCTCACCATTCGCTCGGCGTTCTATCCCTTGTTCGGCGACCGCATCTGGGGCTGGCCTGGCCATGTCATCGATACGTTTGCCATCTTCGCCGGTCTATTCGGGCTAGCAACCTCGCTCGGCTTGGGGGTTAAGCAGCTAACCTCTGGTCTGCATTATCTGTTCGGTGTTCCCGCGAACAACACCACTATGGTGGTGCTGATTGTGGTGATTACGTCCATCGCGCTGACATCGGTATTGGCGGGTATTAATGTTGGGATCAAGCGCCTTAGCCAGTTCAATATCATTCTCGCGTTGTTGTTGCTGCTAACGGTTATTGTGCTCGGGCCGACGCTCTACATTTTCCGCAGCATGTTCACTGCACTCGGCAGCTATTTCGCCAAAATTGTGCCGCTCAGTAATTGGGTCGGGCGCGAGGACGTGGATTTCCTGCACGGTTGGACGACATTCTACTTGGCTTGGTGGTTTGCTTGGGCACCTTTTGTCGGCACGTTTATCGCTCGCATTTCCAAGGGCCGCACCGTGCGCGAATTTGCGATTTTTGTCCTCATTCCGCCGCTGGTGTTATGCCTGTTGTGGTTTGGTACCTTTGGCGGCACGGCCCTCCACCAGCACATCGTTGGGGGCTATACCGGTGTAACCGAGAATGTTGCGGCGTGGAAGCTGGAAATCGCATTGTTCAAGATGTTCGACCAACTCCCGCTGACCAAGTTGCTTTCGTCGGTGGCGCTCCTGCTGACCATCGTATTTTTTGTCACTTCATCGGACTCTGGCTCGTTGATTGTCGATACCATTGCAGCCGGTGGCAGAGTAGATGCTCCGGTAGCGCAGCGGGTCTTTTGGTGTACGATTGAGGGATTAGTTGCTATCGCCCTCCTGCTTGGCGGAGGGCTGAATTCACTGCAGGCGGCCTCGCTCGCAACGGGCTTCCCGTTTGCCTTGGTCCTCTTGGGAATGGCCATCTGCGTCTGGATAGGGCTGCGCCGCGAAGTGCGTGCAGCGCACTGAATACTGACGGAGCAGACGTTATCAAAAACGCACCCTTAACAAGGAGGTACTGCGATGAGATTTTGGCATAAGCACATTTTGGTACTAGTCGCCGCGGCTTTGGCTTGGGCTGCGCCGGCGTGGACGCAAGCGACAGGTACTATCGTCGTCACTGTAGTTGACGACGATAGCGGCCAAGCGCTGGAGACGGCCTTGGTTTATATCCCGGCCTTGGACCTAGGCGGGATGTCGGACGCACAGGGTCAGTTTACTATAGCTGACGTGCCGGTGGGCGAGCACCAATTGCGCGCCGAATTGATCGGCTACTCGTCGGTGACTGCCACTGTTGCGGTAGAGGCCGGGCAAACCACGACCGTCGAGTTGCGGATAAAACCCTCCGCGCTGCTCCTCAAAGAGTTGACGGTAACCGGCACCGCCTTTAAGGAGTCTCCCATCAACTTGCCCTACGCAGTCGCGGTGACTGGCCGGGACAAGATGGCCGAGCAAGGGTCGCCGCAGGCAGTTGATTTCTTCAAGAACTTGAGCGCTAGTCACGGAGTGATCGGCGAGCGCAGCAGTTGGTACAATGCCAACCAAGCCGCCACTCTTTCCGAGAGCATTGCCAACGTCAATCTGCGTGGATTGGGAGCCTCGCGGACGCTGGTGTTGATCAACAGCCGCCGCCAGACCTATGTTCCGGCGCGCTTGATCGGCGGGCGCTTCGTCGATGTAAATGCCATCCCCTCCATCGCCGTGGATCGGGTCGAGGTGCTCAAAGAAGGGGCCTCGGCTATCTATGGGTCGGATGCGGTAGCTGGTGTCGCCAATTTTTTAACTCGCGCCGACTTTGAGGGCTTTGAGGTCTCAGGCGCGCACGAGTATATCGCTGGCGCGGGCGATTCCAACGTCGGCGCGATCTGGGGTGGGAAGATCGGCGCGGCTCATGCGATTGTTGCTGGGGAATGGAGAGGGCGTCAGGCGCTACCGGCCTCCGAAAGGGACTATCTGCTACAGCCGTGGCATGGCGGCGGGCAGCGCCTTGGCTGGTCGAGCTTGGGGAACCCAGGCACTTTCGCCGTTGGCGCGCCGGCCCCGTGGACCGCTGCCATCCACGCCCCGCGTTGCGAGCAGTTTGGCGGCTTCCGGGAGTCTTGGACCTGCCGCTTCCGCTATCAGCAGTACGAGAATCTGATCGAAGACATGAGTCATACTCGCGCTTTTACTGAGATCAACGGTGCGTTGGACAATGGCATGGAGTATCACTTTGAGGGTCTGTTTGCCCAGGCTGAGATTCCCGAGTGGTACACCACGCCTTCGTATCCTCCCTTTCCCTTAACAGATACGAGTATCATGGAGGTCGCGCCCAACCATCCGGGCCGGGAGGCATTTTGTGCGGACTACGGCGCTGAGGAAGGCGACCTGTACTACAACGAATGCCAAGGCGGCGAGAACTGGTATTTCAATGGCCGTCCGTTTGGCAACTCCGGCCCTGGGCGCATACTGGGCCGCGATTCCCGCACGTGGCGCGTGGCGGCTTCTGCCAATGGAGACCTTAGTCAAAATGCTCATTTTGATTTAGGTCTCTCCTATTCCCGCACCGAGGGCAACTACAACTTACCGGGGGTGTATATCGAGCGGCTGTTCCTCGGCTTCCGCGGGTTTGGCGGGCCCGATTGCGGCGTTGGCGTGGAGGCGGATAACACGTCCCTTGCCGGGATGCGGCTCGGTCCACTCAACGGCCAAGTGGCAGGTCAGGGCGACTGCCAGTACTACAACCCCTTTGGCAATGCCATAGAATTCGCGGATCAATACGGCGCGGAGTTTGCAAGCCAAGCGAATCCCGATTACCGTGCCAACCTTGCCAACAGCCCTGAGTTGCGGCATTGGCTCAATCAGGAAGTTGATCTACAGAGCACTGCGGATCTGCTGGTCGCCGATGCGACGCTGAGCGGAACTTGGATTGAGGACGTAGCTAGTTACGCGGCCGGCTACCAGTTCCGCTTGCTCAATGCTAGCGGCAATCCCAACGATGAGGGCGACTTTACCATCAATCCCTGTCCGGTAGTGGGAGATGATGGGTGCTCAGAGGAGGACAAGTTCGGTCCCTATGCGTTCACCAATGTGAATCGGCCGTATGATGAGTCGCAGACGGTGCATCGCTTCTTTGCCGAGATTCCCCTGAGCTTGGGATCGCGCTTTGACACCCAACTCGCGGCCAACTACGAGTTCCACGATGTGGCGAGCAGTTTCGACCCCAAGTTTGGCTGGCGCTATCAACTAGTGGAATCCCCGGCTCAATCCGTGTTTCTGCGCGGCTCGGTGCAGACGACGTTTCGCACGCCATCGCTGGATGACGTGAATGAAAACCCGCTTTCGACGCTCGAGTGGATCAATGAGACAGGTGCCTATCAAACGGTGGACCGATTCGGCAGTAAAGACCTCAAACCCGAACAGGCTTTTACCTATAATGCGGGTTTCGTCTTAGTCACCGAGGAGGGCTTTGATGCGACGTTTGACTACTGGAGCTACGATTTCAAGGATGTCATCGGTGCCATGCCACACGGGGCTATAACTGCCTTATATGCCGATGAAGCGAATAATGAGGCTCTGAGGCAGTTTATTGTCTGCCCGGATGGAGTAGGTACTGGTACGTGCGCGGCCTCCGAACTTGAGCGAGTGCAAGTTGATATCGTCAATTGGCCAGGGGTCAAGACCTCGGGAATTGATTTGCATCTGGGCGGGAACACGGATGCCGGAGCTGGGGAAATTGCGCTCAGCTTGGACGCTACGTACACGCTGGAGTACCGGACGAAGGCTCTGGCGCTCGGCGACTTGGTGTTACAAGAGGGGGCAGACGCGGCCGGCTACCTGAACTTTGGCAATCCCATTGCAACCTCGCTACCGAAGTTGAAGGGCCAAGTGTCGGCGGGCTATTACTGGCAAAACTACCGCCTCGTGAGCTTCCTGAACTACATTTCGTCGTACGAGGACCGGGGATCGATGAACTCCGGTAATGATGCCGTTAAAGAAGCATTCGGTACCATTGACTCGTTCGTCACTTGGGACGTGAGCTTTCTGTGGGACTTGTCCGAGGGCGTCCACATCGCGCTGTCGGGGATGAACCTGCTCGACAAGATGCCGCCGCTGGTGAACATTGAGCAGGCGTACGACGGCTTTACACACGACCCCAAGGGACGGCGGTTGAAGCTGGCCTTGTCCTGTAATTTTGGCGGTTGAAGTCGGACGGCCGATTTGAAAAGCCCATGATTATATCCCGCATAATCGTCCATCAGCCCGCCGGTCTGTTGCGCATTCTGACCGACGCGGGCTTAGAAGGTCACTGTACCGGCGTTGCGGCCACAGTCGCCGAGACCGACGTGGCCGCGGCGGCCTCCATCCTCATCGACGCGAATCCCGTCAATCGCGAACGGCTATGGCTGGCGTTCAACGAAGTAGATGGGAGCGTGTCTGCCGATCTTCGTGCTTGTATCGACGTCGCCTTGTGGGACCTCGTGGCCAAGGTCGCCGGCCAGTCGGTTCACAGGCATGTCAACGGCTTTCGCAACCGTATTCCGGTTTGCAGGAAGTCGGAGCGCAACTCGGCGGAAGGGATCGTCGAGGAAGCAAAGGAAGCGCAGAGTGCAGGTTTCCAGGCCTACAAATTCGCCGCCCTTTGGGACGAAGAATTGCTCGTCAACCTAATAGGCGACATGCGCCGGGCCGTAGGACCGGATTTCTGCCTGTTGCTCGACGGTCGAGCGCGGTGGGTCCTTGACCAAGCGATACGGATCGGTCGGGCGCTCGACGCGGCGGACTTTTTCTGTTTTGATCGGCCGCGGCCCGACAACGACATGTCCGGCGGCAGGCAGCTAGCCGCCGCGATTGATACCCCGACGAGTACGGGCGTGTCCAGTCCTATGGAAGCGGCCCAAGTTATGGCGACTCAGGCGGCTGACCACGTTCGCACTGGGGTAGCGCGGGTCGGCGGCATGACGGATGTGCTCAAAGCCGCCCGCTGCGCCGAAGCCTTCGGGGCCTACTGCCATTTGGACGGTTTGGGGATCTGTGACGGTTTCGCCCATCTGCATCTGGTGGGCGCAATTCGGAATACGCCCTTTTTGGAGATGAGTGAAAACGAAGCGTCTTCGCCGTTCGTCGAGAATCCGCTGCAAATATGCGATGGGTACATCCAAATTTCCACTGCGCCAGGACTGGGCATGGAGATCGACATGGGGGCCGTCAACGAGCACACCGAGAAACTGATTGAGATCTGAGGCCCTATGCAGATTCGAGATGTGAAATGTTACCTATTGCAGGGTGAACCCGCGACGCGGCAGGAGAGTTGCGGGGCCAGAGGGAGCATCGCCCCGGTGCCGCCGGGGATCTCTGGGTTGCTTACCCACGACCAGGGGTTCGGTGCGGTCGATCCCGAGGGATTTACGTTCACCGGGGAAGAGCCCGAGCCGACGTATCGCCTGATGATCCGGCTCGTGACGGATGGAGATCTGGATGCGTACGCCAACTATGCCACGGGGTACAATCCCCGGGAACTGGAATGGGAAGCTAAGGCTTTTCTGGCCCGGTATGCCCACATGCTCATCGGCGTGGATGCCTTTGACCGGGAGTACATCTGGCAGCGGTTTTGGATGGCCCAGCGGTTTATGTACACGGGTAGGGGACTGCTCGACACCATTGACCGGATGTTGTGGGACTTAGCGAGTCGAAGTGCCCGCCTGCCGATCTACAAGCTGCTCGGAGCTTGCCGCGAAAGCGTCCCCGCCTATTGTAACGTCGGCGGCCGGACTATTGACGACTTGGTGGCCCACGCGGTGAAACGGGTGGAAGAAGAGGGGTTTATCGGCTGCAAGGATCACTCGTACCGGGGGGTAAGAGGCAACGAGGAGATGGCTAGGAAGCTGCGGGAGACGCTGGGCGACGATATCCTGCTCTTTCACGATGCCGTCGAGTCGTACACGGTCGAGGAGGCTATAAAAATCGGTCGCATCCTAGAAAAGTACCATTACAGGTGGATCGAAGAGCCGTTGCAGGACTACGACATCATGGGTCTGAAGAAGCTGTGCGACGCTCTCGATCTGCCGGTGCTGACCCTCGAGTGGATCGGAGCTATCGGCGGCCAGCCCTACAATACGGCACCGTACTTGGCGCTACAGGCCGCGGATATCGTCCGGCAGCGGGGTATTGGTATCACGGGTCAGGTCAAACAGGCCCAACTGGCCGAAAGCTTCGGCGTCGAAGTACACGGCGGCGATCCCCAGGTCATCCTATCCATTGGCAACGATCCCGTCTTTGAGGCCATGGGCGTGCAGCCGCGTCCTCCCGAGGAGGAGTTGGATTGCCGGGGTACGGCCGTCGTAGAAAATGGTGCCCTGTCGATAGCTTGGAGCGACCGTCCTGCGGTGGAACCGGACTGGGACGAGATGGCTCGGAGCGCCGTTTTGGTCATTTAATATCTTTACAGCAGCGCCTCGGCTAGCTCGGTAAAATTTCCCACCTCCACATCGGGCCGATACGGCGTTTCTTCGTAGGGCAGGGCGTTGCGATTGACGAAGGCTGCTCTCATGCCGCAGGCTCGCGCCCCCAGCACGTCGAATGAATTGGCCGAAACCATCATGCACTGTCCCACTTCTAGATCCAGCAAGGCCGCGGCTCGGCGATACACCCCAGGGTGCGGCTTGAAGGCACCTACTTCTTCGACCGAGATAATGCGGTCGAAATTCCAGCCAATGCGATTGGTCGCCAGATGGTTCAAAAAGTCCGCCTCGCCGTTGGACAGGGCGACTAGGCGGTAGCGTCCTTGCAGCTTTTCGAGGGTGGCCCTCACATCGGCGAAGGGGTTGAGGTGCTGCCAGGCTTCCATGAGTTGGGGGACATCCTCTTCGTCTGCGCTTATCCCTTCTAAAGCCAAGACGTAGATCAAGGCCCGCCGCACCGTCTCCAAATAGCCGCTGTGGCCCAACAGGAGGATGTTGTCCTGATATTGCTCTAGGCGCTGACGCGCCCGCCATTGGTTCCACAGGTGCTCGGGCGCTACTGAAGACCCTTTGTCGTGCAGATAGGACGCGATGGCCGGGGTCAGGCTGCCGCCCAAGTCGAGGACCGTGCCGAACAGGTCGAAAGTGAGGGCTTGTACCGCTGGAAATTTGGTCATATTATTTGCCTCGCTGTGTTTGTTGTGCATTAAGCGATTGTGTAATTTAGTCTATCCGCGAGCGGTAGAACAAGCATTTACTAAAATGACCAGTATGCAATGTGCGGTATTGTTGGGCTGTACGTAAAAAAACACGATTTGGCTGACCAACTCGGCGCGCTGTTCGCCGAGATGCTGATCTGCATGAGCGATCGCGGCCCCGATAGCGCGGGGTTGGCGCTCTATGGCAATGAGCCGCCGGAGGGCTTTATCAAAGTCACCTTGCGGCACGCGGCCGACGACTACGACTGGCCGGGGTTGGCCGATCAACTCGGCGCGCGCTTTGGCTGCGAGGCGAGCCTGCGCGTCAACGCCAACTACGCGGTCATCGCGGTGCGCGCCGACGCCGATTCACTGGGACAGGCGCTAGCTGGCTCAGATCCTGGCCTGACGGTAATGAGCATTGGCCGCAGCATTGAGATTCTCAAAGAGATCGGCGCACCCGCTGAGATCGTCGATCGCTTTGGCGTGCGCAAGATGCGCGGCACGCACATCATCGGCCACACGCGCATGGCCACCGAGAGCGCGGTGACCACCAACGGCTCGCATCCCTTTTCCACCGGCATGGACCTCTGTCTCGTACACAACGGGTCGCTGAGCAACCACAACCGGCTGCGCACGCGCTTGGAGCGCAGGGGGATTGAGATCCGCACGGAAAACGACTCCGAGGTGGCCGCCGGCTACTTGATGTGGCGGATGCAGCAGGGGGATACCTTGCAAGCGGCCCTGCAAACGGCGCTCGACGATCTCGACGGTTTCTATACTTTTGCCATTGGCACGGTCGATGGCTTCGCAGTCTTGCGCGACCCGATCGCCTGCAAGCCAGCGGTGCTGGCCGAGACGGATGAGTACGTGGCGATGGCCAGCGAGTTTCAGGCGCTATCGAGCTTGCCGGGGATTGACGATGCAGAGGTGTGGGAGCCCAAGCCGGCGCGGGTGTACACTTGGGGAGGAGCCGATTGATGGGCGCGGAGGTTTTCGACTTGGCGACCGGGGAGTTGCGCCAGCTCAACCAGCGCCTGCACGACCTGACTGAGGAGACGGCCGAGACGCCGTGGCGGATTTTACATCCTCGGGGTGCGCACGCCGTGGCCGCTGGAGTCGATGCGCCGGTGGAAATCGATATCGAAGGCCACGTTGGCTACTATTGCGCTGGCATGAACCAGCGCGCCCACATCACCGTCCACGGGATGGTCGGGGTCGGAGTGGCCGAGAACATGATGTCGGGGGTGGTGAGAGTGAAGGGCCACGCCAGCCAGTGCGCTGGGGCCACCGGACACGGCGGTCTGCTGGTTATTGAGGGTGACTCGTCGAGCCGGTGCGGGATTTCGATGAAGGGGATCGATATTGTGGTCGGTGGCTCGGTCGGTCACAGCAGTTGTTTTATGGCCCAAGCCGGCAACCTAGTCGTCTGCGGCGATGCCGATGAGGCATTGGGCGACTCGCTGTACGAGGCGCGGATTTTCGTGCGCGGCCGGGTTGCGGGCTTGGGGGCCGACTGCATTGAAAAGCCCATGCGCGACGAGCATTTGAGCGCGTTGGCCGAGCTGTTGGCGCGAGCGGGCTTGCCCGACGTGAACCCCGAAGAGTTCCGTCGCTACGGGTCGGCGCGCCAGCTTTACAACTTCAAGGTAGATAACGCATCCCAGTACTAGACGCTTATGATGCAATCAAACTACAGCCCAGAGGGCCTGCGCGAATCGGCGACCTTTGGCCGCGACGTCATCCACGAAATCCAGCGCGCTGCGCAGACTGGGATCTACGATATCCGCGGTTGGGGCGCCAAGCGCCGGGTGCCCCATTTTGACGACTTGGTCTTTTTGGGCGCGAGCATGTCGCGCTATCCGCTAGAAGGCTATCGCGAGCGCTGCGACACCGATGTGGTGCTGGGTACGCGCTACGCCAAAAATCCGATCCACCTCGACATCCCCATCACTATCGCGGGGATGAGCTTTGGCTCGTTGTCGGCGCAGGCCAAAGAGGCGCTTGGCCGCGGCGCTAGTGAAGTGGGCACGAGCACCACGACTGGCGACGGCGGGATGACGCCGGAGGAGCGCGAACAGTCGCGGATTTTGGTGTACCAGCTTTTGCCTTCGCGCTACGGCATGAACCCCGACGACCTGCGCAAGGCCGACGCCATTGAGGTAGTGCTCGGCCAGGGGGCCAAGCCCGGCGGCGGCGGAATGCTGTTGGGCCAGAAGATCAGCGACCGCGTCGCCCAGATGCGGACTTTGCCCAAGGACATTGACCAGCGCTCGGCCTGTCGCCATCCCGATTGGACCGGCCCCGACGACTTGGCGATCAAAATAGTCGAGCTGCGCGAGATTACCGACTGGCAGGTGCCAATCTACGTCAAGATTGGCGCGACGCGGACTTACTACGACACGCTTCTGGCGGTCAAGGCCGGGGCTGACGTGGTGGTGCTCGATGGGATGCAGGGCGGCACGGGCGCGACCCAGGAGGTGTTCATCGAGCACGTGGGGATTCCGACCCTGCCAGCCGTGCGCCAAGCGGTGGAAGCGCTCGACGAGTTGGACATGCATCGCAAGGTACAGCTCGTTGTGTCTGGCGGCATCCGCAGTGGCGCGGATGTGGCCAAAGCCCTGGCGATGGGGGCGGATGCCTGTTCAATTGGCACGGCCGCGCTGATTGCACTGGGCGACAACAGCCCGCATTTGGATCCCGAGTACCGCAAAATTGGCACGGCCGCCGGCTTTTACGACGACTTGCAAGACGGCCAAGACCCGGCTGGTATCTCGACCCAGACCGACACCTTGGCCCAGCGTCTCGACCCAGTGGTCGGAGGCCGCCAGCTTGCCAACTATTTGCGGGTAATGACCATGGAGTGTCAGACTATTGCCCGCGCCTGCGGCAAATCGCACGTTCACAATTTGGAGCCAGAGGATTTGGCGGCGCTGACCATTGAGGCGGCGGCCATGGCCAAGATTCCTTTGGCCGGGACGGATTGGATTCCTGGAAACACGCCAACTAATAAAGGAGCTTGCTGTGACTGAACGCACTGAGATCAAAGAACGCCTCGCCCAAGAGGGCATTGAATTCCTACTCGTACAATTCGTCGATATGACCGGCGCGCCCAAAGTGAAGATGGTGCCGGTGCCGGCGCTCGACGACGCGCTTGATGAAGGCGCGGGTTTTGCCGGCGCGTCTATTTGGGGTTTAGGGCAGGGGCCGCACTCGCACGATATGCTGGCGCGGATCGACCTCGACTCGTACGCACGGCTGTCTTGGCAGCCGAACACCGTGCGCTTTGCCAGCGACCTGTTCGTCGATGGGGAATCCTATCCCTATTGCTCGCGCACCAACCTCCAACGGGTGCTCGCCGATGCCCGGC
>JAPPEG010000080.1 GCA_028875345.1 Gemmatimonadota bacterium | reverse complement strand
CAAGCTCATCGGGCCGCAGCTAGATTCCACCAACCAGCCCTGCAACCTCGTCGATTTGATGCCAAGATTGTCCGAAATTTGACGATTGGTGTTTACGGACCGGCCCCTTGGGTAGGAGATACTTCGCTGCACTCAGTATGACAGATGCTGAGGCACCTAGCTCAAGCCAAGAAGTTCTTTAGGAATTGCCCGGTGTACGACTCGCTCACTTCGGCGAGTTCCTCCGGCGTACCCTGCCCGACGATCTGGCCGCCGTTGTGGCCGCCCTCGGGACCCAAGTCAATGATGTAGTCCGCGGTCTTGATGACGTCGAGATGGTGCTCGATGACCAAGACCGTATGGCCGGCCTCGACCAAGCGATTGAGGCTGTCGAGCAGGCGCTGAATATCGGCCAAGTGCAGCCCGGTGGTAGGCTCGTCGAGCAGGTAGAGGTTGCTCTTGCCGCGCTTGAGCTTGCCCAACTCGTCGGCCAGCTTGACGCGCTGGGCCTCGCCGCCCGACAGCAGAGGGGCCGGGTGGCCAATTTGCAAATAGCCCAGCCCCAAATCGTTGAGTACGCCCAGCTTGTGGGCGATGAGCCGCTGGTCGGCAAAGAAGTCCACCCCATCCTCTATGGTCATCGCCAAGACCTCGGCGATGTTCTTGTCCCGATAGGTAACGTCGAGCGTGTCCTGATTGTAGCGCGCGCCCTTGCAGGTGGGGCAGGGCACTTCCACGTCGGCCATCAGGTGCAGCTTGGTGGTAACTGTGCCCTCGCCGCCGCACTCCTCGCAACGGCCTCCCTTGACGTTGAAGCTAAAGCGCGAGGCCGTATAGCGGCGCTTCTTGGCCTCGGGCGTCGCGGCGAAGAGGCGGCGGATGTTGTCGTAGAAACCGATGTATGTGGCTGGGTTGGACCGGGGCGAGCGGCCGATGGGAGATTGGTCGATGTTGATCACATCGCTTACATGCTCGATCCCGTCGAGGCGGTCGTGCGCGCCCGACAGCACGCGGCTGTCGTGGAAGATGGAGTAGAGCTTCTTGTAGAGAATGTCGTGGACGAGCGTGCTCTTGCCCGAGCCAGAGGCCCCACTGACGCAGACGAAGACTCCCAAGGGGATTTTGACGTCGAGGCCGTCGAGGTTGTTGGCGCGGGCACCGCGAACGTGCAGGTTGCAGCCATTGAGCGGGCGGCGCTCAACCGGCACGTCAATGCGCTGACGGCCGGTGAGAAACTGGCCAGTCAGAGAGTCTGGATTCTTTAATATCTGGCGAATGGTGCCCTCGGCGGCGATGCGGCCGCCGTGCACGCCGGGGCCGGGGCCGAGCTCGATGACGTGATCGGCTGCCCGAATGGTCTCCTCGTCGTGCTCCACCACAATGACCGTGTTGCCGACATCGCGCAGGCGGCGGAGCGTCTCAATCATCTTGACGTTGTCTTTGGGATGGAGGCCAATAGAAGGCTCGTCGAGCACGTAGAGCATGCCCATCAGGCCAGAGCCAATCTGCGTAGAAAGGCGAATGCGCTGGGCCTCGCCGCCGGAGAGGGTCCCCGCCCGGCGCGTGAGGCTGAGATAATCCAAGCCAATGCCCATGATGAGATCGAGCCGCAGCACCAACTCGCGCACGATCTGCTGGCCGGCCTGCTTCCTCTGCACGGGCATGGGAACGTCCTTGAGAAAATCGCGCAACTCTTGCAGGTGCATCTCGCACAGGTCGTGGATGGTGTGGCCAGCCACGGTGACGAGCATGCGCGTGGCTTTGAGCCGCGTGCCGCCGCAATCCGGGCAATCGTACTCGACCATGACCTTGCGCAGGTAGTCCTCCATCCCCGAATGCGCCACCCCTTGGCGGCGGTAGCGGCGGTAGCGGCGCTCGATTTGGTTGATGACCCCATCAAAAGCAACCTTGCGCCCTTTGTAGCGCCGGCCCTCGGTCGCGCCCGGCGGCAGGACAATAGTGAAGCGCTTGCCCTTGGTGCCGTAGAACAGCACGTCCACGATGCGGTCAGACAGTTCGGCAAAGGGCGTGTCCAAGTCGAAGCCGTAGTGTTGGGCCAAGCTGTAGAAGATGCGGCCGCCCCACCCATTGCGGTCGCAGTTAATCGCCTCGCGCACAAAAGCGCCGTCGATAATGCTCCGGCTCTTGTCGGGCACCAGCAGATCGGGATGGACCTGTAGATAGGTGCCCAAGCCCGAACAGGTGACGCAGGCCGAGAGCGGCTCGTTGAAGGTGAAGTAGCCCTGAGTCAACTCGGCCATGCTGAGGCGGTGCTCGGGGCAGCCAAAGCCTTTGTAGAAGGCCGCGACCTCTTGGGCGGAAGCGATTTCAGGATTTAGCAAGTGGAAGCTGAGAAAGTTCTCACCCACCACTAGCCCGTGCTCAATGGAAGCGATGAGCTGCTTTTGCAGGTCACCGCCGATGACGAAGCGGTCGATGACTGCCTCGATGTGGAAATCCTCGTTCTCGTCGAGTTCGAGTTCCTCGCTCAGGTCGCATAGCTCGCCGTCGATGCGCACTCGCCGATACCCCTTGGTGCGGATGTCGTCAAACAGAAATGCGTAGTCCTCGCCGTAGATCTTAAAAACCGGAGCGCGGATTTCCACCTCGGCTCCGTCCGGCAGGGACAGCAAGTGCTCGGCCATCTGGTAGGGCGTGCGGTAGGTGATGGGGCGGCGGCAATAGGGACAGTGAGCTTGGCCCACCGTGGAGAAGAGCATGCGCAAATATTCGTACAGGTCGGTCATAGTGCCGACGGTCGAGCGCGGATTGTTGAAGATGGTCTTCTGCTCAATGGAAATGACCGGCGAAAGCCCAGTGACGAAATCGACATCCGGCTTCTTCATCTGCTCGACGAAGCGCTTGGCATAGGTGGACATGGACTCCATGAAGCGCCGCTGGCCCTCGGCGTACACCGTGTCGAAGGCCAACGAGGATTTGCCCGAGCCGCTAATGCCAGTGATGACGACCAGTTTATCGCGCGGAATGCTGACGTCGATGTTTTGCAGGTTGTTCTCGCGTGCGCCCTTAATGGCGATCGCGTCTCTCATTGCCACAGTATATGTCCTCTTGCGTTAGTGCAGGCCCCAATCGGACCCATCGTCGTCGTAGTAATAGGCCGCTTCCTGTAGCTCTGTACGGCTCTTTTCGGTGAGGCGCAACGGCGCTGACATCTTTTGCAGCAGGCCCTTTTCAACCAGCCACTCGCAGGCGAAGTCCGCGCCTTCCATCTTGAAGTGCTCTTCTATTTCCGACACCGTGCGCATGGACTCGGCCTCCTCCAAATAGTCGAGTAGGGGACGGAACAGGTCCCAGAGGTGGTCGTCGAGGTAGGTCTCTACGCGCTGGAGGGCTGCCTTGAGGGTGCGGGCGTTTTTGGGAGCGGCGATGAGATCTGTGTAGATGGCGTTGAAGAACTCGGGATTGAAGTCGAGGGCTTGGTGAATGACCTCGCGGCCGGGGGCTTGGCCATTGAGGATGCACTCGACGCTGGCGAGCTGGTCGGCCACGTTGAGCAGCCACAGGAAACTGTAGTCGTAGTCCTTCTTCACCTGGTACCACTTCTGGGCTTTGGCCAAGGTGGCCAACAGCGGCAGGGCGCGCCGCAGCAACTGGTAGTCGCGGTCGCGCGCGCCAATGCGCTCAGCGTCTTTGTACCACGCGGCAATGGACTTATCCTTGGAAAACAAGAGGGTGCTGTGGGCGAAGGTAAAGTCGAGCCAACCGCCTTGGCGCGAGCCTTCTATGTTCAACTGGAAGCGCTTGCGCGGAATGAGATTGGCGTGGATGATGACGCCTTCCTCGGTGAGGCAGTGGTCCTCGTAGCGCCGCACCTTGGGGTCGTCTGCCATGACGATCCACAAGTCGATGTCGGACTTCTCCCAAACTTGATCGTACGCATAGGAGCCATAGACGATGGCGGCCAAAACTGTGCGGTCTTGCTGGAGCTTTTGGGTCAAGGCATCGAGCGCCCGGCGATAGCGCTCTTGGACGCCCTGTTGCGACCGAGACATGGCAGTTCCTGACGAGGAGATCTAACGTACGAGCGGCATAAAATATACTGAACATACGTGTAGTTGTCAAGATGCCGCAGGGGCTAACTGTGTGGCGTTTTCCGAAGACTTCCGGATCGGCGCAATAGCGCCTGTTGCGCTGCCGCCGGGCATCAACAAAGCGCATCGCATTTCTTTGCACGGGTTGGCCCTGTAGCCTATCTTGTCGGCTATAGGTCCCAGATGTTCCCGGCACTCTATCCGCTAGCCGGGATGTGGAGTAAGCCCATGCTAAAGGTGAAACCCGAAGCGGGACAGACGGCCAAGCGCAAACTGCCCATCGGCATTCAGACCTTTCGCCAGATTCGCGAAGAACCCTACTACTATGTCGATAAGACCGCCTACATAAGACGGTTGGTCGCCGAGGGCAAACACTACTTCCTGTCGCGCCCACGCCGCTTTGGCAAGAGCCTGTTCTTAGATACGCTCAAGGAACTGTTCGAGGGCAACGAGCCTCTTTTTAAGGGACTGGACATTCACGACCAATGGGATTGGTCGGTGCGCCATCCCGTGCTACGGCTGAGCTTTGGCAGCGGCAACTTCAAGGAACCGGGCAACCTGCACCAGGAGACGATGGCCCAACTGGGCACCATAGAGAAAGTTGACGGCTGCGACACCGCACCGGCTTACTTCCGGCATTTGCTTAGGACGCTGCATCAACGGACCGACCAGCCGGTGGCGGTGCTAATTGACGAGTACGACAAGCCCATTCTCGACGCGCTGGAGGTGCCAGAAGTCGCCCGTGCCAACCGCGACTATTTGCGCGGATTGTACGCGACCATTAAGGATAGCGACGCGCACATCGCGTTTACCTTCCTCACTGGGGTGAGCAAGTTCTCCAAAGTCAGCTTGTTTTCCGGCCTCAACAACCTCATCGACATCACCTTGGACCCGCACTACTCGGCCATCTGCGGCTATACCGAGAGGGACTTGGATGCGGTGTTCGCCCCAGAACTGTCCGGCTTGGACCGAGAGGAAATACGCACATGGTACAACGGCTACAACTGGCTCGGCGAGGAAGCTGTGTACAACCCCTTCGATGTGTTGCTGCTGTTCTACAACCGTCGGTTCGGTGCCTACTGGTTTGAGACGGGTACGCCGACGTTTCTGCTCGATATGTTGGTGGAGCGCGAGGTCAGTTCTTTGGCCTTAGACGACATGCTCGGCAGCGACGCGTTGCTGTCGGCGTTTGACGTGGATCACATTGCAACCGAGGCCCTGCTGTTTCAGACCGGCTACCTGACCATTCGCCGCAGTGAGCTGCACGGCGGGCGGATGTACTATCGGCTGGGCTACCCCAACCGGGAAGTGCAGCAAAGCCTGAACGAGAGCCTGCTGAACCACCTGACGGGTAACATCTCGCGCCAAGTCGAGCACAACGCCCGGCTGTTCGACCTGCTGCTAGTCAACGATTTCGATAGCTTGAAAACGCTGTTCGCGTCGTTCTTTGCCAGCATTCCGTATCAGTGGCATACCAACAACGAGATTGCCAACTATGAGGGCTACTACGCCAGCGTGTTCTATTCTTACTTCGCGTCGCTGGGATTGACGATCACGGTCGAGGACAGCAGCCAAGTAGGTCGCCTCGACATGGCAGTCCTATTCAATGGGAATGTGTACCTGTTCGAGTTCAAGGTAGTGGAACAGGTGTCGTCGGGGGCGGCGATCAGGCAGTTGAAGGAGCGGGACTACGCGGCTAAGTATCGCGGCCGCGGCGAACCGATTCACCTGATTGGAGTGGAATTCAGCCGAGAAACTCGCACCTTAGCG
Organism: Gemmatimonadota bacterium; assembly: GCA_028875345.1. Taxonomy (GTDB): domain Bacteria; phylum Latescibacterota; class UBA2968; order UBA8231; family UBA8231. The sequence goes on along the minus strand of JAPPEG010000080.1, from coordinate 7,911 downwards.
GCTTTCGAGGTCGAGAGTATGTGAGTGTCGCCGGACAATACCCCGGCTCCCGACTCAGCGGCGCTAGCCCCTGTTGCGCTGCCGCCGCTAAAAACCTATCGTAGCCAACCATGTCCACCCCACCTGCCATCCAAACCACAACCGTCGGCTCCTATCCCATCCCGGACTGGCTCCAAGCCCTGCCCTCCGAGCAGGCCCTCGTCGATGCCACCCGCGTAGTATTCGACACCCAGCGCCAAGCCGGCATTGACCTGCCCACCGACGGCGAGCTATACCGCTTCGACATCAACCACCCGGACACCAACGGCATGATCGAGTACTTTGTCCGGCCCATGGGCGGCACCCGCGCGAAATTTGGCCGCCGCGAGGCCGAGGAGTTTGCCGCCAAACAAAGCATGGGCTTCCGGGCCAAGCCCGCGGCCGTGGTGGAAACCGAACTCGGCGCGGGCAGCCTCGACCTGCTCGCCGACTGCGCCCGCGCCGCCGCCGTGGCCGGCGGCCCCTTCAAGTTCACCCTGACCAGCCCCTACATGCTGGCCCGCACCCTCCTCGATCACCACTACGGCGACTTTACCGCGCTCTTGATGGCCGTTGCCCACGTCCTCGCCGACCAAGTCCGCGGCTTGCCCTGCGCCTGCGTCCAAATCGACGAGGCCAACATCCCCGGCAACCCAGCCGACGGCCCCCTCGCGGCCCGCGCTATCAACGCCGTACTCGACAGCATCGACTCAGGCACCCAAAAGGCCGTCCACTTTTGCTTTGGCAACTACGGCGGCCAGACCATCCAGCAGGGCGAGTGGCGCGCCCTGATCGACTTTCTCAACGAACTGCGCGCCGATCACTTGGTACTCGAACTCGCCCACCGCCCGGCGAGCGACTTGAGTGCCCTGCAACAAATCGACCCGCGCATCGGCCTCGGCATCGGCGTGATCGACATCAAGGTCAACCACATCGAAACGGCCGAAGAGGTCGCCCGCCGCATAGAAGCCGCCGTTTCTGCCGCCGGGCCCGACCGCATCCGCTTCATCCACCCAGACTGCGGCTTTTGGATGCTCAAACGCTCCATCGCCGACCGCAAAATTGCGGCGCTGGCCGAAGGACGAGATCTGTACTTGGGAATATAGGCGCAGTACTTAAGGGCTAGTCCTGCGCATGATGCTGAGGATCTGGCCGGTCATGCCGCTAGCCGGGGGCTGTGCTGCGAGGAAAAGCGCCGAGGCAACGACCTGTTCTGGCTCCTTCCACGGCTCGCTTGCCGCGCGAAAACTGCTGGCCTGTTGCCAAGAAGGTTTTGACAGCTTCGTCTTGACCGGGCCGGGTATGAGCACATTGGCGATGATGCCCTCGCTCCACACTTCTTCTGCAATAGCTTGGGTCAACCCGTGCAAGGCCGCTTTAGACGCGCAATAGACGCTCAGATCCGCGTGACCGACCTGCCCCATGCCAGAGCCTACGTTGATGATGTTCCCACTGCCCTGTCGCTGCATAATGGGCAATACCGCGCGGCAACAACGGACGACGCCCATGACGTTAATTTGCCACGCCTGCTCCCACTCTTCATCCGTCGCGTCTAAAAACAGCCCGCGCGGATTGACACCAGCATTGTTGACGAGAATATCGATCCGCCCAAACCGCTCTACTGTTTTCTGCACGAGGCATTCCACCTCTGCGCTCACTCGCAAATCAGTCGGCATAGCGAGGGCTTCTCCACCCTGCGCAGCAATCGCCGCAGCTACTTCGTCGAGCTGAGCCGCACTGCGCGCAGCAATGGCGACCTGCGCGCCCTCGGCAGCGTAGCCCATAGCGATAGCGCGGCCAATGCCGCGACCCCCGCCCGTAATCAGGGCGACTTTGTCTTTGAGCTGCATAATGGAGTTAGTCGCGCAAGTACCCGGCGACCTCCTTGGCGAAATAAGTCAAGATCATATCCGCGCCGGCCCGCTTAATCCCGGTCAACACCTCCATAATGGCTTGCTCGCGCTGGACCCACCCCCGCTCTACAGCCGCCACAATCATCCCGTACTCGCCGGAGACATTGTACGCGGCAATCGGCACGTCAAAGGTTTGGCGAGCGGCAGCGATCACGTCGAGATAGGCCAACGCCGGCTTGATCATCACCACATCGGCCCCTTCCTCAATATCGAGAGCGATTTCTTTGAGCGCCTCGCGGCCATTGGCCGGGTCCATCTGATAGGTCTTCTTGTCGCCCTTCTTGGGTGCCGACTGGAGCGCGTCGCGAAACGGGCCGTAAAAGCACGAGGCATACTTAGCCGAATACGCCAAGATGCCGACGTTTTTATAACCAGCCGCATCGAGCGCCCGGCGGATGCCGCCGACCCGGCCATCCATCATGTCTGAGGGCGCAACCCAATCGACGCCGGCTTCGGCGTGCGACAGGGCCATCTTGCACAGCACCTCTATGGTCTCGTCGTTTACTACCTCGCCATCTACTACCAAGCCGTCGTGGCCGTGGTGGGTATAGGGATCGAGGGCCACATCGGTCTGCACGCAGAGTTCGGGCACCGCAGCTTTGAGGCTGCGAATTGCTCGTTGGATCAAGCCCTGCGGGTCGTAGGACTGGGTGGCCTGATCGTCTTTTTCAGTCGAGTAGCCGAAGAGGTTGACCGCCGGGATGCCCAAGTCCCACAACTCGCGGCACTCATCGACCAACTCGTCAACTGAGAAGCGATATTGGCCGGGCATGTCGTCGATGGGCGCGCGCGTTTTTTCGCCTTCGGTGACAAACAGCGGATGGATCAGATCATCGACGCGCAAGTGGGTCTCGCGCACCAAGCTGCGCACTGCTTCCGAGCGCCTGAGTCGTCGGGGCCTCTTGGTCAATTCCACAGTAGTCTCCTAGTCAAATTCTATTCGCATCTCACTCTTTCGTTCATAAAGTCGCTGGAGAAGCGATCCAAGCTGTCTATGAGCGAGGCCCAAGGGGACTCCTTGGGCAAGAGCATGACGATGCCTTGGTATTTCTTGATGTAAACATCATCTCCAGTAAAACGAAACTCCTTCGGAAGCTTCACTGCTTGGCTGCGGCCGTTGTTGAATAGCTTCGCTGTCTGCATAGATGCACCTCCTGCGCCATGATATATAAGAACGACCGCGCTCACAGACAAAACCTCAGAAACTCATCCTCCGTCTTTTCGCACCACGCTCGCAAGCGACGGCGATGGTCGTCGAGTTCGTCCTTGAACCGCGCATTGACGGCGAGGTTGACCATTTCGCCCGGGTCTGTTTGCAAATCGACGAGTTGTTCGCGGTAGCGGCCCATGGGATAGGCGCTGTATTTGTAGCGGTCGGTGAGCACGGCGCGCGAAGCTCCGCCACCGCCTGGCCCCGCGCCAATATCCATGATGGTTTCAACGACGACTTCTGTGCGCCAGTCGTCAGGCGCATTGCTTTCGGCAAGCGGTCGCAAACTCAGCCCTTCAAGCCCATCGGGAACGCTCGCACCGCCGACATCGCACAGCGTGGGCAGCAGATCGAGGCCAAGGGAGACCAGATGGGTATTGTCAACGCCACCGGCCTGCGTGATCCCTTTGTGACTGATGATAAAAGGAACGTTGATGACTTCCTCGTAGAGGCTGGTTTTTTGATTCCAGTTGTGCGCGCCGTGCCCGTCGCCGTGATCTGAGGTAAAGACGATATAGGTTTCTTCTTCAAGGCCGAGGTCGCGCAGGCCATTGAGCAGCACGCCGATTTCAGCATCGACTTTTTCGCACAGGCGATAGTAGTAAAATCGCAGCCGTCGCCAGTCGTCTTCCGTGTATTCGATGGTGGGATAGACGCGGCGGTTGGCCTGCCGCAGCATCTGCAGGATGTCGGGTGCATAGGGTGGGATGGCGAAGTTTGCGGGCAGACTTGGGCATTCTTCTATCATGGCCGGTTCCGGCACTGGGCCTTGCGGCAGGGGCTGATTGCGGGCGACTTGGCAGATGTCGTGGGGATTGAGGAATGACGCGAAGAGGAAGAAGGGATTGTCGCGGTCGCGCTGCATGAATTCGATGGCGCGCAGCGGCACCTCGTCGTCGCGGCTGCCGCAGATGACTTCGAGGCCGCTTTCTTCAGGCGTGGTGCCGGGGACGTGCCATTTGCCCGACAGGGCGCAATCATACCCCGCGTCGGCGAGGAGGTTGCCAAGCGTTCGGCCTTTGTATTCGGGGTTGATGGGTGTGTTATTGCTGGTCGCGCCATTTTGATGGGGGAAAAGACCGGTCATAAAGCTGGCGCGCTGGGGGCCGCATAAGGGGTGCGTGCAATAGGCGCGGGTGAATCGCACCCCCGTTTCGGCGAGGCTGTCCATATTGGGAGTGTGCACGTCGGGGTTGCCGGCACAGGACATGGCCCCGGCGTATTGCTGGTCTGTGATGATGAAGAGAATATTGGGACGACGCTCTGACATACTTGATCTTTGCTCCTAGGATAGTCTTCAGTTGGGGGCGAAAAATACGAATCAGCAGATGAAACGTCCAACGCCGAAGTAACAAAACGCCCTCGCCAGCGTTCTATAAGCGTGTGCACACGAGAATTGTCCAACACCTGACATCATGGAGCTGCAATGCACGTAGAGCAGGCGGTTGAAAGATTCGGCCCGCTGGTCATGAGTCTGATCTGGCGGATCAACGGAAACCACGACGAGACAGCCGACCTCTACCAAGAAGTATTCGTGAAGTTCCACGAGACCACGAGCCAGAGCGGGCCGCTGCAACAGCCCAAGGCGTGGTTGTGCCGCACGGCGATCAATGCCGCCCTCGACTTCAACCGTCAGCGAGCGCGATTTGTCTCTTGGAGCGAGTCAGCGGAGAAACCTCACAACTGGGAGGCAAACGATGTGGATGTGGTCGAAAATGGTCTTATGGTCGAAAAGATTCGCCGTCTCGCGGTGGATTTGCCCGAGCGCCGCAGAGAAGTCTTCGTCCTCCGCTACTTCCAAGGCTGTTCCTTCGAGCAGATCGCCCAGCTTCTAAACTGTTCTGAGGGAGCCGCGCGTGCCGCAGCGTTCCAAGCCTCAAAACAGATTCGCGCGTGGCTCGCCTGCGACTGTCCATCCGCAACGACATCAAACCTCAAGGAAGCTAACCGATGATTACGACTGAGCAGTTTGAACACAAACTCATCGAATACCTCGACGGCGAACTGTCCGACGCCGAGAGGCAGGAAGTAGAGGAGTACCTACAGGCCCATCCCGAAGCCATCGAACTCAAAGGCGATTTCTCCCTGCTGTGCGCGACTGGAAAATCGATCCGCGAGTCCACCTTTCCCGCGGATTTGCTCTTAGAGGCCAACCGCAAGCTCGCCGCTCGCTTAGCCGATTCGCGTCAAGAGCATGTGGCTTCCACTCCCGTCGAGTCCCACAACGGATCGCCAGAGACCACCCCCAGCCGAACCTGGCTGCCGAACTGGCGGCGGCGGTTGCGACCGCCTGTACTCGCCGCCGTACTCGCCGCGCTGGCAATCCTCTTCGTAGGTGTCACGCAAAGGGCAGCCCTCGCCGACATTGCCAACAGCTTACTACAGCGAATCACGGTGACCTTCAACGACGAATCCCTGTCCGATAGCCAACAGCAGGCGTTCGATGAGCTTGTTGAGATCACGGAAACCGTAGATGAGAATGGCGATCAGGTCGTCACCATCAACACGGACAGCGATCAGCTATCCGAGGAGTTCGGAGACGGTGTTCTGAAAGTGAGGGTCTTCGGCGAGCAAATCAGTGACGCTGAAGTAGAAAGCGCCAACGCCTTTCTCGATTCGTTTGAAACCGCGCTTGAAACCGCGCTTCTCCGTGATCATGATCATGACATAGATCGGTCCATTACGATCAGCGCAGTAGGGGTGCCCCATACGGTCTATGAAGGAAGCTCCGATTCAACAACGGTAGGAGAGGCTATTTTTCTCGGCGACATCACCCAGCTAGACCTCAATTCGCTAAACCTCGATTCGCTACGAACCGTGTCTGACTCACTAATCGCCGTAGGTGCCGCGAAGATCGGCTCCCCGTCTCCGGGCGTCACCGAGGATAAGAGCTGGGGCGACATCAAGAAAGCCGTCGGTTCCACCACGGACGACGCTCCCTAACCAAGCGGTATCGACGAAGACGCTCACCTGCGGTAGGCCTCCTGCAGGTGAGCGTCATGTTGCGCGGCTCCATCGCCACCGCCGGATCGGAATTGGCCGACCACCGAGATCGCACGTTCGATGCGCTCGTCATCGGTCGCGGCTGTCTCCGCCGATCTCAGTAGGAGATCAATCCCCTCGCGAATCACCGTCGCCATCGACACCTGCCGCTCGACGGCGAGCCGCTTGACGCGTCGCACCTGCTCATCGGTCAACCGAATCTGCGTACGAATCACTCAGATATCTCCATGTTCTTGATTTTCCTTGACGAGTTTACGTCCTCCCTCTAGCCTCTGGAAGATAAGGACAGAGGAACCCCAGTTTTAGGAAATCACGAAAAAAATCCGCACAAAAGACAATGAGCCATTCCGTCCGACGCCATCTGCGCCTTGAAATCGAAGCGTACGATAAGACCATCCGCGCTTTCATTCCCGCGTACGAGGAAATGCTGGCACGAGCCGCAGATGCCATTGCCGAGACCCAACCGAAAAAAGTAATCGACCTCGGCGCTGGCACGGGTGCGTTGGCACAAGCCGTATTGCAGCGATGCGAGGGAGCCACGGTCGAGCTGATCGACGCCGACGCCGAGATGCTCGACCAAGCCCGCGAACGGCTCGCACCCTTTGCTGCACGAGTGCAGTACACCGTGCGTGCGTTCCAAGGCCCGCTACCTGCCTGCGACGCGGCGGTCGCCTCCCTCGCGCTGCACCACGTTCCCACCCTAGCCGAAAAAAAGACGATCTTCTGCGCGATTCACGCCGCGTTGCCCCCAGGCGGCGTATTCGTCAACGCGGATGCAACCATGCCCGCCGACCCATCCACTCGCCAAGCCGAATACGAGACTTGGGCGGCCCACCTCGTCTCCTGCGGCATCGCCGAGGAGCGCGCCTATAGCCATTTCGCGGAATGGTCCGACGAAGACACTTACTTTCCAGTGGAAGACGAACTCGCCGCGCTGACCGACGCCGGTTTTGCCGCGACCTGCCTGTGGCGCGTCGTACCCGTCACAGTCATAAAAGCAGCTAAATCCGCAACACCTAGTAAGTGACGGGTTGCAGCAGGAAGGCTACATCAGCTTGGGCAACAGCAAGGCGAGGGCGACGCTGACGACGAGGCCGACGAGAATCTTCGCCAAATCGGAAAGCACCAGCCGGGACACTTCCTGACGGCTTCGATGCTTCTCGTTCCAAGCGATGGCGATCTCGCGTCCAGCTAACAGACCGACGAATACCCAAGTCGTGCTCATCGGGATATGGCTGAGCTCCTTGAACACAAACAGCACGATCCCGTAGATCAGGTCCACAAACGTCGCCGAGCGGATATCGGTAGTGTTCGTCTTCGTCAGCACTACCTTCTGGATAGCACCACCGTGGTTGTAAAAGATGAAGGCGAGCAAACCCAGTATAACGGCGATGCTGACTATGAACCATCCAACAGCTAGGTCTGGCGTCCGACTGACCGGGTCTCGCGGCAGGAAAACGTAGATATTGGCCAAGTCCTGTATCAGCCACTGGCTCCAGAGGAAACCGGTCGAACACCACTGGGCCACAACCCACCAAGGACTCATTAGCCCCTCCGTCCGGTTGAAACGAGACTCGAGGCTCCGGGTGACCAACTTGTACACGACGATAGCGACCACGAAGGCTGTCGCATACCCCAGCAACGACTTGAGCAACATACTCTCCAGCGCCTTCGGTGCGAAGATCGTCAGGGTCAGGAAGGTGGTGCTGACCGGGACACCCCAGCGGGTCAGCAAGAGCAGGACGAAGGGAGGGACACAGTAAACCC
>JAPPEG010000226.1 GCA_028875345.1 Gemmatimonadota bacterium | reverse complement strand
CGCATCACGGCCGCTTCTAACAATTTTTAGAGCAACCTGTAGAAAGGAAGCATCCCCCATGTCCACTATCCCCACGCGCGCTTTGCGCACCGGCGTCGAGCTAAGCACACTCGGCTTGGGCGGCGCTCCTTTGGGCGAGCTGTTCGACCCCGTCAGCGAAACCCAAGCCCAAGACACCCTGCAAGCGGCCTGGGATGCTGGCATCCGCTACTACGACACCGCTCCGTTCTACGGCTATGGCAAAAGCGAACACCGCCTCGGCTACTTTCTCCGCCAGCAGGAGCGCAAAGACTTCGTCCTCTCGACCAAGGTCGGCCGAGTGCTCACGGCTACCCGCGATCTCGATTCTTTCGAGAAGGGCTTCTGGATCGGCGGCCTGCCCTTTGACTTTCGCTTCGACTACGGGTACGACGGCATCATGCGCTCGTGGGAAGACAGTTTGCAACGGCTGGGCCTCAACTCCATTGATCTGCTCCTAATCCACGACCTCGACAGCTTTTTCCACGACAGCGAGCAGCGCTTCTCCGCCCACGTCAACCACCTAATCACCAGCGGCTGGCGCGCCCTCGACGAGCTGCGTTCCCAAGGGCTAGTCAAGGCCGTCGGCGCGGGTCTCAACCGCATGGGGGCCATGCCGCGCTTGCTCGACGCGGCCGACCTTGACTTCTGCATCGTCGCCATGCCCTACACGCTCTTGGACCAGGACTCCCTCGACGGGGAGTTCCCGCTCTGCGAGGAGCGCGACGTGCGCATCGTCATCGGCTCGGTCTTTGCCTCCGGCATTCTTGCTTCTGGCCCGGTCGAAGGGGCCCGCTACGCCTATGACACCGCCTCACCCAAAATCCTCGAAAAGACCCGCCGCATCCAAGCCATCTGCCAGCGGCACGACGTGCCCTTGCCCGCCGCCGCCATGCAGTTCCCGCTCGGAAATCCCCTCGTTGCGGCCATCATCCCAGGAGCGCAAACACCGGCGCACATCGAGACCAACGCCCAGTGGTTTCAGCACGAAATACCAACGGACCTGTGGGCCGAGCTAAAGACGGAAGGACTGTTGCGGGAAGACGCGCCGACGCCGTAAGGAGCCCCAAAGTGGACGAGTCAACGATGAACCACGCGGCCCAGAAGGCATTCGGTCACACCCTCGGACAGCAATACACGGTCTTCGACGGGCTGGCCGGGATGTACGTGGAAGCCATCTACCAAGACCGCCACGGCCTCCTTTGGATCGGCACAACCGACGGCGGCGTAAGCCGCTTCGACGGAGCGCATTTTGACACCTTCGGCCTGTCGGATGGGCTGCCCCATCTCTCCATAACAGCTATTGAAGAAGATGGGGACGGAAGGCTGTTATTCGGCACGTTCGGCGGTGGGATAGCAGCCTACGACGGGCACGGCTTTCAGGTGTACACCACCGAACACGGGCTACCTTCCAACGACATATTCGGCCTGCAACCCCAAGCCGACGGCTCGGTGCGAGTGCTGACTTCAGCAGGAGTGGGCCGGTTCGTCGAAGGACGGTGTGTAGAGTGCATGACGGAACTAGCGGGTAAGCCCCTAGGACTGGTGTACGACATGGCGACCGACTCGGCGGGTACGACGTGGCTGGCGACTCAGAGGCGCGGAGTCCTCAGCATGGATGGCCAGCGCATGAACACAGATTCAGATGATGAACATGACGCGACGCAGTTGCAGTGGCCTTGGAATTTCGCTCAAGACACTGCTGGCAACCTGTGGATCGGTTTCCGCTACGTAGGCACAGAAGTAGTTGTAGGCCGCTACGAGCCCGCGAGCCAACACTTCGAGACCATCCGCGCAGACGAGGAAGTTGAGGGGGCGGAAGTCGGAACGCGCCATGTGCGCGTGGACGACTGCGATCGGATCTGGCTGAGCCGCCGGGGGGTGGTAGTGTATGATGGAGAGAAATGGCATCCTTTCTCAGCCGGCTTGCCGGATGTTCAGTTTTCGGATACGCGCCTGACCTACGAGGATAGCGAAGGAAATATTTGGGTGGGGCTGTGGGGTGGCGGGCTGATCTTTTGCGATCCAATCAGTATCCAGCTATACGACAAAAAAGACGGCCTGCCCGACAACGAGGTTCGGCGTCTGAGAGAAGACCAAGAGGGCCGGATCTGGATTGGCACGACCGGAGGCTTGGCCTGCTTAGAGGACTACCGGATCCATCCGGTGGAGGTCGGTTATACCGTCTTATCTATGGTAGTAGATCGACAAGGGCAGGTTTGGAGCGTCGGCCCCGAGGGACAAGTATTCAAGTCGGTAGGTAGAGAAACCCAAGCGATCGCGGTGATCGCAGGGGGTGTGGAAATCAAGATGTTGTTCCAAGGCCGAGAAGGGCACTTACTCGCCTGCACTTCCGAGTGGCAACTAGGACGGATCGAGGCAAATCGCTTCATTGCGATTGAGGATCTGCCGCCTCAGGGTTATAGAGCCGTGCTACAGGATCGAGAAGGCTCCTTTTGGCTCGGCCTCTATGGAACAAGGCCGGCTCTGTACAATTACAAGGATGGTCATCTCCGCGCGTGTGACATGGCTGGCATAGAGGCCGTCGGCTATGTGAATGCTTTGTGTGAGTACCAGGACGCGATTTGGATGGGAACCGCCCACGGCCTTTTTGCCGTTGACTACCAATCCAAAGAGGTGCGCCAATTTACAGTTGACCAAGGCGATCTGTCCGCCAACGGCATTCTGGCCTTGGTGGCCGACCCGCAGCAAGAATGTCTGTGGATTGGGACCTGCGGTGGGGGGGTGCTAAAATACGACGGTCGAACCTTCCAAAGCATTCGTCTCGGAAAGTCCGCTCTTGAGAATATCGTCGATGCCATTCTGCGCGATAGCCAAGGCCAACTGTGGTTCGGAACGCGGGCTGGTCTCATTGCTTATCAGCCTGGAGAAACGCCGCCTCGCATCCGCATCCGCCAAGTCGTAGCCGGGCGGACTTTCGACGAGCCCCAATCCGTGTCCTGCCCAGATAGCACTCCCGAGATTCAGTTCCACTTCCAGGGCATCAGTTTCAGGAGTGGGGCCGAGCAGATGCGCTACAGCCATCGGCTCGTCGGCTACGGTCCAGCAGAAGAGTGGAGCGCATTCGCGCCCGCCAATAGAGTGACGTACCAAGACGTGCCGGCCGGCCTGTTCCACTTTGAAGTGCGGACCATGGATCGGGATGGCTTGATGTCGGACGTAGCTCGCCTAGAGATGCGAGTGGTCCCCACTCGTCTCCGGCACCTAGAGCAAATGCTGCGGGTCTCGAATCAGGGTTTTCTCAGCCAGAGCCAAGCCATGGCACGGCTCCTCGAACAAGTCGAATCAATGGCCGAGACGGATATGACGGTGCTGGTGCTAGGCGAGACCGGGGTCGGCAAGGGCGTGCTGGCGCGGCTGCTCCACAACCTCAGTCCGCGCCAAGCAAATCCCTTTATACCTGTCAACTGCGGGGGCCTGTCCGCCGGGCTAATCGAAAGCGAACTATTCGGTCACGAAAAGGGAGCCTTTACCAGCGCAAACGCCCAAAAAATCGGCTACTTCGAACGGGCCGACGGTGGCACCTTGTTCCTCGACGAGGTAGGCGATTTGCCCTTAGACTCCCAACGGGCCTTGCTCCACATCTTGGAAGAGGGCCACCTGACGCGCGTCGGTGGCGAGCAGTCCATCCCGGTAGATGTGCGGGTCGTCGCCGCGACCAACAAGGATCTAGAAGAAGCCATTCAGGCAGGAACGTTCCGCGAGGATCTATTCTATCGGCTGAGCGTACTCTCCTTAGTACTGCCGCCCCTGCGGGAGCGTCAAGAGGACATCCCGCTCTTGGCGGCGCATTTTGCCAGCCGGTGTGCCGAACAACTCGGGCGACCGACGCCGGTTCTGGGCGAAGAAGTGGTGGCGCATTTGCAGCAATATGCGTGGCCGGGGAATGTGCGCGAGTTGGAGCACGTAATTCAGCAGGCGGTCGTGTTGGGCGACAGGGACATCATTCAGGTGGTGGATGTGCCGTTTCAGGCTGCCGAGGCGGAGCTTGCCCTGCCTGTTGAACAAGGCTTCGACGGGGATGCCGAAGACGAGGACGAAAAGCAGCGCATTTTAGCGGCCCTCCGAGCCACGAACTGGCGAATATATGGACCGCGGGGAGCGGCTCGTTTGTTGGGCATGGGACCGGAGAAACTGCGGTATCGAATGCGCAAGCACGGGTTGCAACGGCCAGAGAAGCCGTCGCAGTAAGAGTCTGTGCGGAAGATCGCGAATTAGGGAAGTCGCAGTTCGTAAAAAGTCGTTCAAAAGTCGTTCAAAAGTCGTTCAAAAGTCGTTCAAAAGTCGTTCATTTGAACGGGAAATCGTAAATCAGCTTGCACCGACATCTAATGCCCGCCTCGTAGCGCAACATTTTTCCGCTATTTAACCCCATGTTTTTCAATCCTTTAGGGTAATCCCTAAAGGATTTTTTTATTTTCGACTCTGATATTGGCACAAAATGTGCATTACGTCGATTCCAAGAGCCGTAAAAACAGTTCACGCATTTTGGACGAGAGGCTCTTATAGAGTAATAGACCGTCCACCAACCTCCCCCGACCTTGTCGGGAACACCTCAAAGGAGGCTTTAGATGAGTTCCTTTCGTTCGATGAAGTACCAAATCCTCGCGGCGGCAACCCTGCTGCTCAGCGGCCCCTACATCACCGCAGCCGCAGATCCGGCCGACCAAGCCCAATGGAGCGAGTCCGTCCCCCTTGGCGACTCTCCTTGGGCTGGTGGTCCGGGCCAGCGTATAGAGGCATATATTGTCGATGGCCTGCTGCACGTCCGCCGCCTCGACCAAAACGACAGCCCCCGTTGGCACCTCATCCTCGCCGAAGCCGACCCGAACCAACCTCCTACCCTCGAACAACTCGGCGGTGGCACCGCTATCGAAGTGCGCCACGCCAACGGCATGTATTTCGTCCGCGACACCTTTCGGAGTTTTCCCTCGACCTTAGCGGCCCACCGGCAACAACTGGCACCAGAGGCATTCGCCAGCCTCGACACCACCCTCCGCCAGAATGGCATTGACGGGGAAGGGCAAGGCTACCGTGTGGATGTGACTCCGGATAAGCTCCGAGAAATACCACTGGAGACGTTCGCCAGCGTTGACTCCACTACTCTGGCGGGTCTGGTCAAACAATTGGGGCCGGAGGCGTTGGCCAGCCTTGACCCCGCCACTTTGGCTCTGATCAAAAAACGAGTGCCAGAGGCATTCGCCAGCCTCGACAGCAGCATGGGCCAAAGTTCACCCCCTCGGGTTCTGCAACGCGGCATCTTCAAATGGGAGAAAGATGGGCAACTCTGGGTAGCTCTAGGACCAAATAGGGACCATTGGGATACGCTCATTCGCCTGACTCCGACGGTGTTCGTGCCAGAAAAGCCGAATAGGGGAGCTTTCGCCGACGGAGCTTTTTTGACCTGGGACGACGCCCACGTCTGGGACAGTAGCGGAATGCTGATAGCCAGCTATGCCTCCCCTTTCATAGTGGACCATAAGCAGAAAAACCACAAACTGGTCCGGGGTGCCGTACCCTTCAATATAGAAGCCCAGCGTTGGATCAATCCCATTGAAAAAGGCGACCGCATAGGCTGGTTCCTAGGCAAAGCGGTGCTGCTGCATTTTTGGGCCACTTGGTCGCCCGAATCCGTCGAGCAACTCGCCCACTATGACGAGTTATACAAAAAACACAAAAACCAAGGCCTCGTCGTCATCGCCATTCACAGTGCCGAAGAAGCCGACGATGTGGACGCCTTCATCGCCGAACGCGGCTACACGTTGCCTATTGCAGTAGATGAAGGCGCGAGCGCACAACGCTACGGCGTCTGGAACTTCCCCCAATCCGTCCTCCTTGACCGAGAGTGTCGAATAGCTTGGCTCAGCCAAGAGGGCGAAATGCCGAGCCCAGCCCAACTGGAGTACCTGCTCGACGACACCGACAAGTTTCCGACCCATTAACCCCTAGCGAGAGGTTTTCACCATGACTTGTGCTAAAATTCTCTGCACCGGCCTCGTAGCCGGATTGATCGCCGCCTCAGAAGCCACTGCAACCTCTTGGCTCCATTTGGAAGACCTACCGGCCTCAATCGGCGGTTCCGTCCAAGCGCAACTGCGCGAAGGATGGCTGCACGCTTGGCGCGTGGATGCCGAGGGCCAAGAACTGTGGCATACCATCCTCGGCCGAGTGGATCAACCGGGCCGGGTTGGCCGGGTTGAAAAGACGACCCCCTTTACCGTGGTCGTCCATCACCCAGACGGCCAGACGTATGTTCAGGACGAGACTAATCGGAATCGCCTGTCGGGATACCGCCAAGCACTGGTGGGCGAGCCATTCCCTAGTATAGAAACCGAGGTCGGCGATCCAGCGGGTCAAGCCCAATCCACGTACCAATCTGCCGAAAAGCCGTCCACCCACTTGACCCGCTGGCAGCGCGACCACTGGATCTGGGCTGGCTCTGGACCCACGGACGCTCTACTACACACCGTCGTCCGCCTCGCCCCCATCCTGACGGTTCCTCAACTCAAAACCTTGGAAAAGCCCACGGCTGATCAGGCAATCCTCCAATGGGACCGCGCCGAATTCACCGACGACGGCCAGACCTTTGCCGTCCGCTACATTAGCCCTAGAGAAAAGGAGGTCATGCACCAGCGGCACGCTATGGAGCGGGGGGCTGTACCCTTTGAAATTGACATCGAGCGTTGGGTGGCACCCGTCGCCGGTTATGAGGAGTCCCCCTTAAACAGTCTGGCGCAGTTACAGGGCAAGGTGGTGCTCATCGACTTTTGGGCTACGTGGTGCCAGCCCTGCATAAAAAACCTACCCTATATCGCCGAGATGTACGAGCGCTATCGGGATCAGGGCTTTACCGTCATTGCCCTGCATTCGACGGCTGGGGCCGACAAAATAGATGACTTTGTCGGCCGCCATGATTACCCGTTCCCCATTGCCCTCGACACGGGTGAGACCTACCGACGCTACGGTATCGGTCCAAAAGGACCTATACCCCACTACATCCTGATCGACCGGGATAACCGCATCGCCCTTGTAAACGAGCTGCCTACTGAAGAGCAAATCAAGGCGCTGCTGAAGGCCGGTAGCTAAACTCCCAAGAGCCGTAAAAAAGTAAGTTCACGCATTTTGGACCAAGGGCTCTTATAGAGCAACAGACCGTCCACCAACCGTCCCTAGCCTTAGCAAAGGAGGCTTCAGATGCGTTCCTTTCGTTCGTACCAAATCCTCGCAGCGGCAGCCCTGCTGCTCAGCGGCCCCTACATCGCCGCAGCCGCAGATCCGGCCGACCAAGCCCAATGGAGCGAGTCCGTCCCTGTCAACGAAGAAAGAAACCCGGGCGAGCGTATAGAGGCATATATTGTCGATGGCTTGCTGCACGCCCGCCGCCTCGACCAAAACGACATTCCCCTTTGGCATCTCATCCTTGCCGAAGCCGACCCGAACCAACCTCCAACTCTCGAACAACTCGGCCAAGACGCCGCCATTGAAGTGCGCCACGCCAACGGCATGTACTTTGTCCGCGACACCTTTTGGGGCACCACCATAGCGGCCCACCGGCAACAACTGGCACCAGAAGCGTTCGCCAGCCTCGATACCACCGTCCGCCAGAACGGCTTTGACCTAAGCAAGGCTACTACAGGTGCCGGTCTGCCCTCTCTGGCTCAACTTCAACAACTGCCGCCGGAGACGTTTGCCAATCTCGACAGCACCACTCTGGATCTGATACTCCAAAAGCGAGGGCCGGAGGCGTTTGCCAATCTCGACAGTACCGCTCTGGATCTGATACTCCAAAAACTGGGGTTGGAGGCGTTCGCCAATCCCGACACCACCGTCCGTCAGAGCGACATTGAAAAGCCCCGTCTCCAGCGCGGCATCACCAAATGGGAGAAGGATGGGCAACTCTGAATAGCCCTAGGACCGAATGCGGATCATTGGGATACGCTCATCCGCCTGACTCCGACGGTGTTCGTGCCGGAAAGACCGCGCTTTGGCGCTTTCGCCGACGGGGGTTTTGTGCGCTGGGACGACGCCCAACTTTTAGATAGCGGCGGAGTGCTAATAGCCGACTATGTCTCCCCTGCTGAAGCAGACCGTACGCAGCAAAAGCACAGATTGGTCCGGGGCGCCATACCCTTCAATATCGAAGCCCAGCGCTGGATCAACCCCATTGAGAAAGGCGACCGCATAGGCTGGTTCCTAGGCAAAGTATTACTGCTGCATTTTTGGGCCACTTGGTCGCCCGAATCCATTGAGCAACTCGCCCACTATGACGAGTTGTACAAAAAACACAAAGACCAAGGCCTAGTCGTCATCGCCATCCACAGCGCCGAAGGAGCCGACGACCTAGCCGCATTCGTCGCCGAACGCGGCTATACGTTGCCCATTGCAGTAGATGAAGGCGCAAGCGCGCAACGCTACGGCATCTGGAATTTCCCCCAATCCATCCTCTTTGACCGCGACTGTCGGCTGGCTTGGCTCAGCCAAGAGGGCGAAACGCCGAGTCCAGCCCAACTGAAACACTTGCTCGACGACATCGACGCGTTTCCGGCCCACTAACCCATAGTGAAAGGATTTTATCATGACTCGTGCTAAGATCTTCTGCACCGGCCTCATGGCCGGACTGATCGTCGCCGCCGAGGCCGCCGCGACCCCTGCTTGGCGGGACTCGGTCGATTTACCAGCCTCAATCGGCGGTTCCGTGCAAGCGCAACTGCGCCAAGGCTGGCTGCACGCTTGGCGCGTAGATGCCGAGGGTCAGGAACTATGGCATACCATTCTCGGCCGGGCGGATCAACCGGGCCGGATTGAAAAGGCCAACCTCTTTACCGTAGTCGTCCACCACCCAGACGGTCAGTCGCATATTCGGGACGATCTTAACCGGAACCGCCTGTCGGGACACCGCCAAACACTGGTAGGCGAGCCTTTCCCCGGCCTAGAAACCGAGGTCGGCGACCCGACGGTCCAATCCACGTACCGGTCTGCCGACAAGCCGTCCACGCACTTAACCCGCTGGCAACGCGACTACTGGGTCTGGGCCGGCTCTGGCCCCTCGGACGCCCAGCTACACACCGTCGTCCGCCTCGCCCCCATCCTGACCATTCCCCAGCGCAAAACCTTGGAAAAACCCACAGCCGAACAGGCAATCCTCCAGTGGGACCGCGCTGAATTCACCGACGACGGCCAGACCTTTTCCGTCCGCTATATCAGCCCCCGAGAAATGGAAGTCATGCACCAGCGGCACACTATGGATCAGGGTGCCGTGCCCTTTGAGATCGACATTGAGCGCTGGGTAGCACCTGTCGTCGGTTATGAGGATTCCCCCTTGAACAGTCTGGCGCAGTTACAGGGCAAGATAGTGCTACTCGACTTTTGGGCTACGTGGTGTTCGCCCTGCGTAGAAAAACTACCCTATGTCGCCGAGCTATACGAGCGCTATCGGGATCAGGGCTTTATCGTCATTGCCCTTCATTCGGCGGATCGGGCCGACAACCTAGATAATTATGTCAGCCAGCATGATTATCCGTTCCCAATTGCTCTCGACACGGGCGAAACCTCCCGGCGCTACGGCGTCGTGGGCATACCCCACTACATCCTGATCGGCCGGGATAACCGCATCGTCCCTATAGAGGCGCTCGGCAATCAGCCGCCTACTGAAGAACAAATCAAGGCGCTGCTGCAGACCGGTAGCTAAGTCGAGGCCAACAGGTCAATCGTCTTAACGACACTTCGCCGAAAGGATTTGGCTATGCCCCTGATGACACTACCAGAGGCCGAAAAGCGGCAAATTTTGGCGGCCCTCGAAGTCACCAACTGGCGGATCTATGGCCCGAGGGGGGCGGCTCGGTTGTTGGGCATAGGCCCTGAAAAGCTGCGATATCGAATGCGCAAGTACGGGCTGAAACGACCAGAGAAGCCGTCGCAGTAAGAACTGTGCGAAGATCACGGCTGTCATGCTGGGAGTAGGCGTCTGCACCTTGACTGGCTGGACTAGCCTGAGGCGCGGCTGCGTCTCTGAGGTTTGGTAGATTGACGATGGGATTGGGAACTGGGTTTGATCAAATACGTCTGATTCTGGAATGGCGGTGCTTTCTAGGCGATTGAAGGGGAGGGTCGGTAATTTCGCACACGTTACTGGGAGGGACCCCATGTCGTATCGAGTTCCAATTCGTTTGATCGTTGGCTCCTTGGCTGTACTCGTCGTCTGTGCTAGCTACGGGACCGAGCAGCACTACTCGCCCCAAGGGCTGGAAGCGGCGAAAGCGAAGCTGCGCGAGCACAATCGGCTGTGGACGTTCCAAACAGGAGCCATATTCGGCCAAGAATGGTTGAACCGCGCGCCCGAGGACGCCGAGCTGCGGGCGCTCTACGCGCGTCAGTTGCACGGACAGCTATACGGGCTCAGAGAAATCCAAGAGCACGCCGACGCGATCTTGGAACGGGAGCCGGATAATCCGTGGGGGCTCTACGCGCAAGCACTTGCATTTCTGGCGGATTGGAAGTACTCCAAGGCAGCCGAGTCTAGCTTGCGCGCTTGGGAGCTACTGCCCCAGCCAGAGTTCGCCGCGAAGCACCTTCAGGCGCTTAAGTATAAAAACGTGGAAGAGGGGCTGGCATTTCTGGACTCCCTAGATGCGGCGACACTCCAGCATCCCGAAGTCCTCCATGCCCGCGCGGAACTCGAGTACGGGGCACAGTACGCCCTAGAGGATCCCGCCTATGCGGACACGAGCCTCGCTACCTTGGCCTCGATGCGCGCGCGTTGGCCCGATCACGTTAGCGGCTACTTTCAGGCTGCGGAACAGCTCTACCGGGCCAACAAGCCGCAGGAGGCGCGCCCGCTGATCGAAGAGGCCATTGGCCTCTCACCGGGCTCTGCCGAGGTGCGCTATTGGCACTGGAATATCCTCAACAAGACGGACCTGCTCCCCGCCGACGAGCGACGTCCTGCCATTGAGGCCAGCATCGCCGAGTACCGGAAGGCGGCACCAGAAACCATACGCGGCCTAGCCCTACTCACCACGACCTACAGGACCGTACTAGAGGACGAAGGGAAGGCGGCGGAGTTTGAGGCGAAGTTGATGGCACTGGCTCCCGCGAGTCGCCATGCGTCGTGGATCCACCAAGCGAAGTTCCAACAGGAGTACCAACGATTACAGCCCGAGCTGGACCGCATCGAGCAAGAGCATGGCGAGGACTCCCAGGAGTACCAAGACCAGCTTCGCCTCGTTTGCGACGCAGCCTATCGGTTCTTAAACAAGCCTCTCTACGACGATAGCTTCCGCGGGCGGGCGTACCTAGATCTCTTCTATGCACTCCGCGCCATGAACCCGATTCCGGCTGAGGAACTCGCCGAGGCGGTGCGCGGATTGGTCCGCTACGAGCAGCTCAACCCGCACACAACGTACTCCGTAGCCCCTATCTCAATGGCCGACCACACGCCGTACGCCGAGGAGGCGGCCGAACTCGCTCGGGGCGGCATACAAGCTATGATCGATAAAGCCGAAGAGAGAGGGTGGGAGGAAGATAGCCTGAACTACTACTTGAGCCTCGTCCACGACGCCATCGGATGGGCTAGCTACAAAGCGGGTCGTATTGAAGAAGGACGCAACGAGCTTGAGCGGGCGTTGGAGCTCTCGGAGGTGAATACCAGCGTTCACTACCACTTGGGCCAGGTGTTCGAGCACATGGCGACCGAAGCCGAGGATCGGGATGCAGCCGAGGCAGTCCGCAACTGGCTCGACAAGGCCGAGGAGTCCTACATCGCCGGCCTCAAGGCCCGAAGCTGGGGTGAAAATCCATCCCAGGAGGCGCTAGAAGCGCTATACGAGCGCCGGCACGGCTCACGCGAAGGGCTCGACGAGTATCTCGCCGTGTTCTACGAGCGGGATAGATCCCAAAGACATCAACGGATTCTGGAATCACGGCTCGATACGGCCCGCACCTACGAATCGTTTATTCTTCCCAAGCTCGATGGAGAGCAGGTCGATTCCGCCGAGCTCGATGGCAAGATCGCCGTTCTTCACTTTTGGGGGACTTGGTGTGGCCCCTGCGTCGTAGAGCTACCCGAGTATCAGAAGTTCCACGCGCGCTATCTGGACGACCCCGCAGTAGAAGTGATCTCCATCAGCAACGACAAATCGCGCGACGTGCTCGACAGGTTCATGGTGGAGAATGAATACGATTTTACCGTCTTGGTGGACGACGGGTACGTGCAAAAGGCCGGTATCAATGGTTGGCCCACGACTTGGTTTGTCGATGGCGACGGCTATATCCAGTTCGTCAAAATGGGGGGGAGCAGCGACTCGCATCTGGAGGAGGAGTTCGCATGGATCGTCGAGGCGCTACGCGGTGCCAAGGAAAGTCCTTAGTGCCCTGAGGCGCAAGTTATTGGGCGCGGACATGGGTAGTCGGCGATAAAGCGGCGGACGGATTGATCCAATACTGTCCGCCGCAACCTTTTTACGAGTTTGAACATCAAAATCCCGATTCCTTATGTTTGAACAGCAGGGGCCCAAGCCACCGGAGTTGCCATGTCTGTCCAGCCTACGCGCGCATCGTCTCTAAGAAGAGCCGTCCCAAAACCCTTTCTAAAGGTGCTTGCCTTCGGCAGCCTCATCGGATTGATGTTGAGCGTCTGCGTCTGCACCTTGAGCGAAGCCGAGCAACGCTACTCACCCCAAGAGCTAAAAGCAGCGAAAGCACAACTGCGCGAGCACAATCGGCTTTGGACGTTCGAGGAGGGAGCCATCCTCGGCCGTGAATGGACGAGCCGCGCACCGGAGGACGCCGAACTGCGGGCACTCTACGCGCGTCAGCTAGAGGGGCAATTGGACGGGTGCCGAGAGATCCAGGAGCAAGCCGACGCGATCTTGGAACGGGAGCCGGACAACCCGTGGGGACTCTACGCGCAAGCACTCGCGTTTCTGACGGACTGGCAGCATTTCGGCGAGGCGGCCGAGTCTAGCTTGCGCGCTTGGAGGCTGCTGCCCCGACCGGAGTTCGCCGCGACGTACCTTCAGGCGCTTCGGTTCAGGAACACGGAAGCGGGAATGGCATTTTTGGACTCAGTGGATGCGGCGACGCTCCACCATCCCGAAGTCCTCCATGCCCGCGCGGAACTCGAGTACCGGGCACAGTACTCGCTGAATAATCCCGCCTATGCGGACACGAGCCTCGCTACCTTGGCCACGCTGCGAACGCGTTGGCCCGACCACGTCAGCGGCTACCTCAGCGCCGCGCAACAGCTACACCGGGCCGACAAGTCGCAGGAAGCACTCCCGCTAATTGAAGAGGCCATTCGTCTCTCCCCAAGCTCCGCCGATGTGCGCTATTTGCATTGGCAGATTCTCAACGAGACAGATCAGCTCCCCGCCGACGAGCGGCGCGCCGCCATTGAGGCCAGCATCGCCGCCTATCGGCAGGCCGTGCCGGAAACCATACGCGGCCTCGCCCTGCTCACCATGGCTTATAGAAACGTACTCGAGGACGAAGAGCAGGCCGCGGCGTTCGAGGCGAAGCTGGTGGCGCGGGCTCCCGCGAGTTGGCATGCGTCGCGGGTTCACCAAGAGAAGTTCCGACGGGAGTACCGACGCTTACAGTCCGAGTTGGAGCGCATCGTCCGCAGGGACGCGCCCGAGTACCAAAATCGGCTTCGCCTCATCTGCGACGCGGCCTATAGGTTCCTCGAAAAACCCCTCTACGACGATAGCTTCCGCGAGGAGCCGTACCGAGCGCTTCTTAGTTCCCTAAGCGCCATGAACCCGGTTCCGGCCGAGGAACTCGCCGAGGCGGTGCGCGGCTTGGTCCGGTACGGGCGACAGCCCAACCCGTACGTAACGTACGGTGCCCTTATCTTGATGACTGATCGCACGCCCTACGCCGAGGAGGCGGCCGAACTCGCTCAGGGCGTCATACAAGCCATGCTCGATA
>JAPPEG010000384.1 GCA_028875345.1 Gemmatimonadota bacterium | reverse complement strand
GGAAACACTTGCTAAGGAAATAAATTTTATATCTATGGAACGCACGTTGATGATCGTCAAGCCCGATGCGGTCGCCAAAAGCGCCATCGGTCAGATTATTGCCCGCGTCGAGGGCGAGGGATTTGTGGTGCGCGCCCTGCGCATGGTCGAGCTATCCGCCGAGCAGGCGCGGGCTTTCTACGCCGTGCATCGGGAGCGGCCCTTTTACGGCGAGTTGGTAGAATTTATGACCTCCGGGCCAGCGGTGCCGATGGTGCTAGAGCGCGCCGACGCCGTGACGCATTTGCGCGATTTTATCGGTCCGACCAACAGCACAGAGGCCCCGGCAGGCACGATTCGCGGCGACTTTGGCACGGACGTGCAGTGCAACGCCGTGCACGCCTCGGACTCAGCGGCCAACGCCAAGTCCGAGATCGCGTTTTTCTTTGCCGACTGAGCAATCCCATGAGCGCCTTGCTAGTACTCGACGATCTCGCAGAGGGACCCAATGCGCTCGCCTTTGAGCTGCGCGCAGAGGAACTGGAGTTAAAAGACGAATTTTTCTCTTTTCCCTCCAGCGTTGAAGCCCGCATTGAGGTGCGGCGCGCGCTCGACAATTTCAGGATTGACGGGGTCGTCATCTGCCGGATTGCCGGCGAGTGCTATCGCTGCCTAGAGGAAGTACAAGAAAAAGTCGCAGCGCGGTTCCGCTTGCTCTTACAGCGCCGCCTCGCGACCCCCGAAGAGCTAGCATCAGCCGAAAAAGACGGGTTTATCGAGATCGTCGATCCGGGGACGCGCGAGTTCGACTTGTGCGCGCACATCCGCGAGGCCGTGATCCTGGACTTGCCGATGCGAATACCTACCTCGGAGGCCGATGGGCGATGCCCGCACTGCGGAGTAGAAGAGTCCGCTGAACCCACCGCCGAACAGGAGCGAGAAGTGGACCCGCGTTGGGCCGCCCTCGCGCAGATCGATTTTTCCCAACCCAAAGAAAATTCTTGAGAGGAGTTCCCCGTGGCTGCAGTACCTAAGAGGAGAATTTCGCGCACCCGCCGCGACAAGCGGCGCACTCACTGGAAGATCAAGGCGGCGGCGAGGACTACTTGCTCCCACTGCGGACAGCCTGCCCTGCCCCATCGCGTCTGCCCGAGCTGCGGCTTCTATCGGGGCCGCGAATACGTAGAGCCTGAAGTCTAGGCTGCTCGGGGCGGATGCTTGCGTGACTGAAGAGGGGAAAAGAATTCGCGCGGCCATTACGGCAACTGCGCACTTCCTGCCCGACAAGGTGGTCTCCAACGCCGATCTGGAGCGGCTGGTAGATACCTCGGACGGGTGGATCCGTTCGCGCACCGGCATTTCCGAGCGGCGCTTCCTGCCGGAGGACGAGCCGACCTCCACCATGGCGATTGCCGTGGCCCAAGAGCTATTGGTGCGCCGTGGAATCGACGCCGACGACATCGACCTAATCATCGTCGCGACCATTACGCCAGACATGATCTTTCCGGCGACGGCCTGCTTGGTGCAACACGCTATCGGCGCCAGCCGGGTCTGGGCCTACGACCTGTCGGCGGCTTGCTCTGGCTTTGTCTTTGCCGTGGCGACCGGTGCGCAGTTCATCGAAAGCGGCGCGCATCGCCGGGTGATGGTCATCGGAGCCGACAAGATGAGCAGCATCCTCGACTTTGAGGACCGCGCGACGTGCGTGCTCTTTGGCGACGGAGCGGGTGGGGTTTTGTTAGAGCGTGGGGAGGACGGAGCCGGCATGATCGACTTTGAGCTATACGCCGACGGAGCCGCGGTCGAATGCCTGCACATCAAAGGCGGCGGCAGCCTGCATCCCCCTTCGCACGAGACCGTAGATCAGCGCATGCACTACATCCGCCAAGAGGGGCGCACGGTATTTCGGTTCGCCGTGGAAAAAATGGCCGAAGTGTCGGTCAGCCTGCTAGAGCGCAACGGTCTTACGGGCGCAGACCTCAAGCTCTTCGTGCCGCATCAAGCCAATAAGCGCATCATCGACGCCGCGGCCCAGCGCATGGATCTCCCCCCAGAAAAAGTGATGATGAATATCGACCGCTACGCCAACACCACGGCCGCGACGATTCCCATTGCCTTGGCAGAAGCCGCTGATCAAGGTCGGTTGGAGCGCGGCGACCTGGTGCTGATGACCGGCGTTGGCGGCGGCCTCACTTGGGGCAGCACCTTGTTTCGCTGGGGGCAGTAAGGTGGGCGGGCGCGCCTTTTTGTTTCCGGGACAGGGTTCGCAGGCCGTGGGTATGGCCCGTGACCTCTACGAGCAGCACGAATCGGTGCGGGCGCGCTTTGCCGAGGCCGACGAAGTGCTGGGTTTTCCGCTCAGTGCGCTTTGCTTTGAGGGGCCGGCCGAGCGACTGGCGCAAACCAACGTCACGCAGCCGGCTGTCTTTGTCCACAGCGTCGCCGCCAACGAGTTGCTCGCCGCGGCTGGACTACAGCCTGTAGCCGTGGCCGGACACAGCCTCGGGGAATACTCGGCGCTGGTGGTGGCCGGGGTGTTCTCCTTTGCAGAGGCCCTGACGCTGGTGGGGACGCGCGGCCGATTGATGCTGGAGGCTGGCAGCGAGTGGCCGGGGACGATGGGGGCAGTGATCGGTTTGGACGACGACCACGTCATGGCCTTGTGTCAACAAGTAGCCGATGTGGGGATCGTCGTCGCCGCCAATTTTAACGCTCCGGGCCAAGTCGTGGTGTCGGGCGAGCGGGCCGCGGTGGCGCGAGTGAGCGAGTTGGCCACTCAAGCTGGCGCTCGGCGCGTCGTCGAATTGGCCGTCAGCGGGGCTTTTCACTCGCCGCTTATGGCGTCCGCGGCCGTGGAGATGGAGTCGCTGTTGCAGGCGGTGCCCTTTGCGCGGCCGCGCGTGCCGATGCTGACTAATGTCTCGGCTGCACCTGTGGAAGATCCAGAAAAACTGCGGCTGCACCTGATCCATCAGATCACGGGTCCGGTTCGCTGGAGTGCGACAGTGCAGCGGCTGGCAGCTATGGGTATTAACCACGCTTTTGAAGTGGGGCCGGGGGCTGTGCTAAGGGGACTGGTGCGCCGCACCGTGCCCAAGCTCGCGGTCACACTGGCGGGTACCGTGGAAGAAATCGCCGCGGCAAAAGGAGCGGAATGATATGGGATTCTTGGACGGGAAAGTCGCGCTGGTGACGGGTGGGTCGCGGGGCATTGGCCGGGCTATTGCTCTGCGCTTGGCGGAAGAGGGCGCGGACTTGGCGGTTTGTGCCCGCAATGTTGCGGCGGCTGGCGAAGTGGCCGCGGCCATTGAGGCCCTGGACCGCCGTTGCCTCGTGCGTCAGGCCGATGTCGCTGACTCCGAGCAGGCGGCTGAGTTGGTGGCGGCGACGATTGCGGAGTTGGGCCGGTTGGATGTGCTGGTCAACAACGCTGGCGTCACCCGCGACAATTTGCTGATGCGGATGAAGGAAGAGGATTGGGACGAGGTTTTGACGATCAACCTCAAGGGTGCCTTTAACTGCGTCCGCGCGGCGGTGCGCCCCATGCTCAAAGCCCGCGGGGGGCGGATCGTCAACATCACTTCGGTCGTGGGATTGTTGGGCAATGCCGGGCAAGCCAACTACGCCGCGTCCAAGGCTGGATTGATCGGCCTGACCAAGAGCTTGGCGCGGGAGTTGGC
The DNA here is from genome assembly GCA_028875345.1 of Gemmatimonadota bacterium. Taxonomy (GTDB): domain Bacteria; phylum Latescibacterota; class UBA2968; order UBA8231; family UBA8231. The sequence goes on along the minus strand of JAPPEG010000384.1, from coordinate 10,343 downwards.
CTCGCGCGGGATCACCGCCAATGCCGTGGCCCCGGGGTTGGTGCCGGAAACGGGCATGACGGACGGGTTGACGGAACAGCAGCAGGAGCAGATGATTGCTACAGTGCCGCTGGGCCGGGCGGGGACGCCGGAAGACGTGGCGCACGCTGTGGCGTTCCTCGCGTCAGATCAAGCCGCCTATATCACCGGTCAGGTTTTGTCCGTGGATGGCGGCATGGCCATATAATTTAGGTGTTAAAAGAATTTGCCCATCGCCTATATTTAGACTCTAATTTTAAGACCGCAGGCTATTGGCCGCAGCGGTAAAACTGATCACTCTTATCCCAAGAGGAATGCACCATGGCTTCTATTGAAGAGCGCGTGAGAGATCTGGTCGTCGAACAGCTCGGCGTGAGCCAGGATCAAGTAAATCCCCAAGCATCTTTCATCGACGACTTGGGTGCCGACTCACTCGATACCGTCGAGCTGGTCATGGCCTTTGAGGAGGAATTCGGGATCGACATCCCGGACGAGGATGCCGAGAAGATAATGGTCGTAGCCGACGCGATTAAATATCTAGAAGAGAACAGCAAGGCGTGAGTGGCAGTCCAGTGCAGAAGCGCAGAGCCGTCGTCACGGGCTTGGGGGTCTTAGCGCCCAATGGCAATGACCTGCCGACGTTCTGGGACGCGATTCTAGCCGGCCGCTCTGGGGTCGGGCCGATCACTAGGTTCGACACTTCCCAGCACCGGACTACGATCGCCGCCGAGGTCAAGGATTTCGACCCAGGGGCGGTTATGGACCGCAAGGATGTGCGCCGCAACGACGCCTTCACCCACTACGCGATCTGCGTGGCCAGGGAGGCGGCTAGCCGCGCCCGGCTCGACATGGAAGCGGTTGATCCCGAGCGCGTAGGTGTCATCTGGGGCTCGGGTATTGGCGGAATCCAGACCCACGAAGAACAGCACACCATTCTGCTGGAGAAAGGCCCTAGGCGCATCAGCCCATTTTATGTGCCCATGATGATTTCCGACATGGCCCCAGGCATGATCTCCATGGATTTAGGAGCCAAAGGGCCTAACTACGGCACGGTGTCGGCTTGTTCGTCGGCTGCCCACGCGCTCGGCGAGTCGGCGCGCAAGATCCAGTACGGGGAAGCTGACGTGATGGTGACTGGCGGCTCGGAAGCGGCCGTTACGCCCATTTCCATGGCCGGGTTTTCCTCGGCCAAGGCCCTATCGACGCGCAACGACGAGCCCGAGCGGGCCAGCCGGCCCTTTGACTCCGAGCGCGATGGCTTCGTGCTCGGCGAAGGAGCCGGGGCCGTCATCTTGGAGGAATTGGAGCACGCGCAAAGGCGTGGGGCCGAGATCTACGGCGAATTCCTCGGGCTTGGTTTTACTGCCGATGCCTATCACCAGACGGCGATGGCGCCAGAGGCCGAGGGCGGTGCGCGGGCCATGCGCATTGCGCTGCAGGACGGGGGCTTGGACCCGAGCGACATCGGGTACGTCAATGCCCACGGCACCTCGACGCCCATGGGCGACCAGCAGGAGACCGCGGCGCTCAAGACGGTCTTCGCTGGCCACACCGACAGCATGGCCGTAAGTTCGACCAAGTCGATGACTGGGCATCTGTTGGGCGCAGCCGGGGCCATCGAGAGCATCGCCTGCATCATGGCGCTCAAAAGCGGGGTCTTGCCGCCGACGATCAACTACGAAAACCCCGACCCCGACTGCGACCTCGACTACGTCCCCAACGAGGCGCGCCGCGTGCAGATCGACTACGCCCTCAACAATTCCTTTGGCTTTGGCGGCCACAACGTGGCGCTGGTGTTTGGTCGCTTCACCGGCTGACGCCCTTCCCCAGCATCCCCCGAGCACTCCCCGTGCAAACGAGGTTTTCAATCGGGTATTAGGCAAATGAGCTGGATTTCAACTTTGTGGAATCGCCACAAGCCGGCAGGCGACCCAGAAAAGCTTGCCTTGAGTTCGCGGCGCACCCTGGAAAAGCTGTTGGGCTACCACTTTAAGGACAAGGATTTGTTGGTCAAAGCCCTCAAGCATCGATCGTATGTGTATGCAGAGGAGGGCCGCGACCGCATCGAGTCGAACGAGCGGCTCGAATTGCTCGGCGACGCTGTGTTGGAACTGTTGGTCACCGATTACCTCTTTCGCCGCTTTGAGGACAAGGGCGAGGGCGAGTTGACCCAGATGAAGTCGCAGTTAGTCAGCCGCACGGTGCTGGCGCGCCAAGCAGATCGCCTTGGGGTGGGGGACTTTGTGTTGCTGAGTTCGGACGAGCGCGAGGCCAACGGCGGACAGCGGCCGTCGATCCTCTGCGACGCCTTGGAGTCGTTGATTGGGGCGATCTATATCGACGGTGGCTTGGAGGCCGCCCGCGCCTTTGTCCGGCGCGCGGTACTAGCGGATTTTCACCAAATAGTCCAACCGGATGCGAACTTCAAGAGCAAGCTACTTGAATACTCGCAGAGCAAGGGCAACGGTCACCCCCGCTACTCGCTTCACTCAGAAGAGGGGCCTGACCACGACAAGATCTTTAGCATCGAAGTGTGCATCACTGGCCAGTGCATGGGCCGGGGCCAAGGGCGGAGCAAGAAGGAGGCCCAACAGATGGCAGCCAAGGACGCCCTCGAGAGTTTGGGCTTGCTCTAATGGGCCTTGCTTGGCGCGTCGTCGATACGGGTGCGAACTGTGGCGCGTACAATATGGGCGTCGATCAAGTTCTCGCCGCTAACGCGGCTCAAGGTCCGGTACTGCGGTTCTACGGTTGGGACCCGCCGGCTGTCTCCTGCGGTTGGAACCAACAGCCCGAGCGCGAGGCCAATGTCGAAGCCTGCCGTGCGCTGGGTATTGACGTGGTGCGTCGGCCCACAGGTGGGCGCGCGGTGCTGCACTGGGAGGAATTGACTTACAGCGTCGCCTGCGTCCCAGAGGAATTGGTCGAGGGCGGTGGGATAGAGGCTACCCACCGCAAGATCGGCGCGTGTTTGGCCGAGGGGCTACGGCTTTTCGGGGCCTCTGTCGAGTTGGAAAGGGCTGGTCGTTGCGTTGGCGGCTTGCGGTCGGGTCCTTGTTTTGGTAGCACGGCGCGCTGGGAGCTCAAGTGCCAGCAGCGCAAGCTGGTCGGCAGCGCGCAGCGGCGCTATGGACGTCGCTTGTTGCAACACGGGTCGATCTTGCTCGGCCGGGCGCACGAGCGCTTGCCGCAGCTTATGCGGATTGACGAGGGCGCACGGCAAAGATGGACTCGGCAGGTGCGAGCGCATAGCACTGATTTGCAGTCCTGTATGGGTCGGCCAATCGACCGGGCCGAATTGGTCAATTGCTTGGTCGAGGGCTTTAGGAGTCAACTCGGCGCAAAAATGCGTTGGGGCGCGCTGGTTGCCGACGAGGTGCGCCGGGCTGATGCTTGGGAAAAGGACAGCGCATGATCGCGCAAGATCCCGTGCTAGAGGTTCGCGATTTGCGGACCTACTTCCACACGGAAGAGGGCGTCGCCCGCGCCGTCGATGGGGTGTCGTTTGCGGTGGGGAGGGGCCAGACGCTAGGGTTGGTCGGCGAAAGCGGCTGCGGCAAGAGCGTCAGCGCCTTCTCGATCATGCGCTTGGTACCCGATCCGCCGGGCCGCATTGAGGACGGACAGATCCTGCTCAAGGGGCGCGATTTGCTCGCGCTGGACGAGGAGGAGATGCGCCGCGTGCGCGGCGACGACATCGCGATGATTTTCCAAGAGCCGATGACGAGCCTCAACCCGGTGCTGACCTGCGGGTTTCAGATCGCCGAGGCCGTGGTTTTGCACCAGCAGGTCCCCATGCAGGAAGCGAGCACCCGAGCGGTCGAGATGTTGCAGTTGGTGGGAATTCCAGCGCCCGAGCAGCGGATCGATGAATACCCCCATCAGCTATCGGGTGGGATGCGCCAGCGGGTAATGATCGCCATGGCGCTGTCGTGCAACCCAGACGTGTTGATTGCCGACGAGCCGACCACGGCCCTTGACGTGACGATTCAAGCGCAGATACTCGCGCTGTTGGAGTCGCTGCAAGAATCTCTGCAAATGGCGATTGTGATGATTACTCACGACCTCGGCGTAATCGCCGAGACCGCGGACCAAGTGGCAGTCATGTACGCCGGCCAAATCGTCGAATACGCGGAAACGCAAGTGCTATTTACCCGCCCGCAGCACCCTTATACTCGTGGCTTGCTGCGCTCGATCCCACGACTGGATGCCGAGCAGGAGCGATTGGACATCATCCCGGGCGTGGTACCCGATGCCCGCGTCTTTCCACAGGGGTGTCGCTTTGCCCCGCGCTGCCCGCTGGCCGACGCCCACTGTCGGGCCGAAGCACCGCCACTGGAGGAGATTGAGGCTGGGCACTGGGCAAGCTGTTGGAAAGCGGGGGACGCATGAGCCAAGCTGCGCCCTTGGTCGAGGTCAAGGGCCTGAAAAAATACTTTCCCGTGCGCCAGGGGTTTTGGGGCCGGGTGCAGGCCCACGTCAAGGCTGTTGACGGGGTTGATCTGGCGATTGGGCGCGGCGAGACCTTGGGCGTAGTCGGCGAGAGCGGTTGCGGCAAGACCACGCTGGGCAGGCTCATGCTGCGGCTCGTCGAGGCCACGGCCGGACAGGTGCGTTTTGCCGGAGTTGACCTGTTGGGGTTGGGCAAGGAGGCCATGCGGCGGCAGCGGCGGGACATGCAGATCATCTTCCAAGACCCCTATGCGTCGCTCAATCCGCGGATGACGGTGGGCGGCATCATCGGCGAGGCCCTGAAGGTCCACGGGCTGGCCGAGCGCGCCGAGTTGGACGAGCGGATAGGGGAGTTGCTGGAGATGGTTGGGTTGCCGGCGGACGGCGTGCGGCGCTACCCGCACGAGTTTTCCGGCGGCCAGCGCCAGCGCATTGGCATTGCCCGCGCCTTGGCGGTGCGGCCGCAATTTATCGTCGCCGACGAGCCAGTGTCCGCATTGGACGTTTCGGTGCAGGCCCAGATTATCAACTTGCTGCAAGACCTACAGCGCGATTTGGGCCTAACGTATATGTTTATTGCCCACGACTTGAGCGTGGTGCGTCACATTTCGGATCGGGTGGCCGTGATGTACTTGGGGCGCATCGTTGAGGTGGCGGCTCGCGATCAGCTCTACCGCCAGCCGTCCCATCCCTATACGAGCGCGCTGCTGGCGGCCGTGCCCGCGCCCGACCCGCGGACTAAGCGACAGCGCGTCCTGTTGGAGGGCGACGCGCCCAATCCGGCGGCCGTACCCTCGGGATGCGCCTTTCATCCGCGCTGCCCAGAGCGCGAAGAGATATGCACTCGCGTGGTGCCACGCCTCGTCGATCTGGGCGGCGGCCACTGCACGGCTTGTCTGCTCCGCTATCCCGCGGAGCTAAAAAATCGGCTGGTTGCCGAGGCCAAAGAAAAAAACGCAAGATAGCAGGAGAACTATAGCTTATGATGACTTTGTTGCGCCAAAAGACGGTGCTCGTTTTGTGGTTCGTGATATTCGCCTTTATCGGCTTAATCGTTGTCGAATGGGGAGCCGACTACTCGGGTGCGGGCACCAACGCCGCCAGCGATGCGGTCGGTGTAGTCAATGGCGAGACCATTTCGCTACAGGAGTTCCAAGACGCGCTGCGGCGGATAGCGCGCCAGATGCCGCAGGAGCAGCGCGCCGATCAGGCCCTGCTCGTGCAGCAGGTGTGGGACTACTACGTCCGCGAGATTATTCTAAATCAAGAATACGAGCGCTTGGGATTCGAGGTGACCGATGGGGAAATTGCCTTTTACACGCGGAATAACCCCCCGCAGGCCGTGCGCGAATTCGCGACCTTTCAAACCGACGGCGCGTTCGACATGGACAAGTACGCCCAGTTCATCGGCAATCCGGCCAATCTCAGCGACCCCAACAACCAAGCCTTAGTCCTGTGGATCGAGAGCACGATTAAGCGGCAATTGCTCGAGTACCGGCTACAGCGGATGCTGCGGGGCACTGCGCAGGTGAGTCCTAACGAAGCACACCAGCACTTTGCTGAGGCCAACGAAAAGGTGCGCGTTGAATACGCATTTGCCTCCAGCGACGCTGCGGACGACGAGATTGAGGTCTCCGATGAAGATTTGGCCGCCTATTATGAAGAAAACGTGGCCGACTACGAGCATCCCGATCAGGTAAAGATAGAATACGTGTACTTCCCCAAAGTGGCTAGCGCTGAGGATTCGCTGGAGACCAAAAAAGAGATCGGCCGCCTGCGCCAAGAGATCGAGGCTGGTGAGGATTTTGCCGAGTTGGCTGCGGTGGTCTCCGACGATGAGGGATCCGCCGCCCGAGGTGGAGACCTCGGTTTTTTTGGTCGCGGCCAGATGGTTGCGCCCTTTGAGGAAGCAGCCTTCGCCTTGGCACCCGGCGAACTCTCCGAGCCGGTGCAGACGCGCTATGGCTGGCATCTGATCAAGGTGGAAGAACGCTTGGAGGAAAGCAGCGGGGAGAGGGTACACGCCCGCCATATCCTACTCAGATACCAGCCCTCGCGCACGACTGAAGATAGCCTGCGCAGCCGGGCCGAGGTGTTCCAAGAGCAGGCCACAGCCGAGGGTTTTGCGGCCACGCTCTCAGCCTCTGGCACCGAGGCGACCCCCACAAATTTCCTGCGCAAGAGCCAAGCTGTGCCGGGCATCAGCGCGAATACGGCGTGGCTCGTCAACTGGTTTTTTGAACAGGAGCCTGGGACCGTTAGTCAGGTCGTCGAGGACGACTCGGGGCTGTGGGTGGCGCAGCTAGTGGCCAAGCGGCCTGAGGGCGTAGCATCCTTAGATGAGCTAAAGGACCGACTTGAGCCGTTGGTGCGCGCGCGCAAAAAAGCCGCCCGCGCCGCGGCCCAACTGGAGGCCGTGCGGCGGGAAGTAGGAGCCGGGGCCACCTTGGCGCAGGCGGCGCAAAACGCCGGGGTAGAGTTCCATACCCCCGAGGCTTTTGCACGCACCGAATCGGTGGAGGGTCTAGGTCGCGCTAACGCGGTGATCGGCGCGGCTTTCCGCTTGGAAGAGGGCCGGCTCAGCGAAGTGATCGAGGTCGCCGAGGGCAGCAATCGAGGTGCTTACTTGCTGAAGCTGCTGGAGAAGACGCCGGTAGATGAGGAGCAATTCGCCGCGCAGCGCGAGCAGGTCGTCGCTCAACTGCAGGCGCAGCGCGAGCAGGAGGCCGTGCAGAACTGGTTCGCGTACCTGTACGATACGGCCGAGATTGAAGACAACAGACATCGCTTTTTCACGTTTTAGATTGGAGAGGAATCATGTCAGCAGCACCGGGGCAAACGCAAATCGGCTTTATCGGCTTGGGGATCATGGGCGCGCCCATGGCCAAGAACCTGCTCAAAGCCGGTTATCAACTCAGGGTCTATAACCGCAGTGACCGGCCGCGCGTTGACGAGGTCGTCGCTGCGGGCGGCGTGCGGGTCGGTTCGCCCAAAGAGGCGGCGACGGGTGCGGATGTCATCATCAGTATCGTTACGGACACGCCCGATATGGAGGCGGTACTCGTGGGCGAGGAGGGTGCGATTCACGGAGTTAAAGAGGGCGCGGTCGTCATCGATATGAGCACGGTGTCGCCCAAAGTCACCCGCGAAGTAGCCGCGGCCTTGCAGGAGCGAGGCGTGGCCATGCTCGATGCACCCGTCAGCGGCGGAGATGTGGGCGCGATCAATGGCACCCTGTCGATCATGGTCGGCGGTGACGAGGCCGTCTTTAACCAGTGTCTGCCGGTCTTTGAGGCGATGGGCACTAACATCAACTTGATTGGTTCCAACGGCGCTGGTCAGACGACTAAGCTCTGCAACCAGATCGCGGTGTCGGTCAACAACATGGCTATGGCCGAAGCCCTGATGTTGGCGGCGACCTCCGACTTGGACGTGCAAAAGGTCATCGACGCGATCAGCGGCGGGGCGGCTGGCTCTTGGCAGTTGAGCAACTTAGGCCCGCGCATTGCCGCGGGCGATTTTGACCCGGGCTTTATGGTCTATTTGCAGCAAAAGGATTTGCGGTTGGTTTTGCAGGCGGCCAACGATGTTAAGTTGGCCCTACCGGCTGTGAGCATAGCTCACCAGTTTTTCAACATCGTCGAGCGCGCTGGTTGCGCTGAAGAGGGGACCCAGGCGCTGATCAAGGCCTACGAGGCCCAGGCCGGCAGACAAGCGCGGGCTGAGTAGCCCTCCGGGGTGGGCGTCGGTGCAACTTGAACTGAAAAAGGTCGGGGTTCTGCTGCGCGACCAGGATTTGGACTATCCGGTCGCCGAGGTGCGCGACTTGTTTGCCGCGCATGGGATTGAGGTGCGCTTTATCGAGGGGGATGAGCACCCGGGCGACTTGGACTTAGTCGTCGCGCTTGGTGGTGACGGCACAGTGCTCCGCGCCTTTGCGCGCTTCCCGCAGTGGCCGGTGCTGGCGATCAATTTCGGCACTGTTGGCTTTTTGACCGCTGGGGATCGCACGGATTTGGCGCGCATCGTCCAGCTCTTAGTCGATGGCCAGTACTTCGTCAGCGAGCGCTTGGTGCTCTCTTGCCGCCATCCCTGCGGCGAGAGTTTGGTCTTCAACGAGGTGACCTTGCGGGCGCACCACAAGATGCTTTCGACGGACGTCTTCGTTGACGACGCCAAAATCCGCACCATTCGCGGCGACGGCGTGGTGGTTGGCACGCCGACGGGTAGCACTGGGCTGTTGCTGTCGATGGGCGCGCCGCTGGTCATGCCCGAAGTGCGCTGCATGTTGCTCGACGGCATCAACGAATACAACTTCACGTCGCGAACCTTGATTTTGCCAGCCGAAAAACGGGTGCGATTGCGCGTCAGCGATGAGACTGTAGACAGCCATGTGGCGCTCATTGCCGATGGCCGCGAGATATGCAGCTTAGCCCCCGAGCAGGAGGTGTACGTCGGCCAAGCGGAGCACACGGCGCGGCTGATATACCTCGACGATAATTACTTTTTTCACAACTTGTCTGAGAAACTTTCTTGGTAGAGGAGATGCTATGCGCGTGGCGGTAATCGGCGCGGATCGCCCTGAGGTTCTCCACCATAAGGACGCACTCAGGGTGTAGGCTTTGCCTGTTATTTTAAGAATACGAGGTTATCGGTTTTGGTTTTATCAGGCAGACCTTGATGAACCGCCCCATGTTCATGTAGGGAAACAAGGAAAGGAAGCGAAGTATTGGGTTGATCCAATTGGATTGGCGCAAGTTAGGCGATTTCGTCCCCATGAGTTAAACGAAATCAAAGGCATTTTAATGGCCCATCGTGAAGATATCATGGACGCATGGCTAAAGGAGCAGGCGAAACGTGGCAACAGTCAAAGTTAGAATACAAACGCAAAATGGAGAACGAGCACCTATTGTGCCCGTCGTCATTCCAAACATTGAGGATGTCGTGATGTTTGCGAAAAAGCTCCATGACGAAGGACAGCTATGGGTCGGTGAGGCATTTGGCTGGCCGGCAGAATACAGTCCCGAAACGTCTGATCCGCCACTAGACTCAAAAATGACCTTTACTCCCGCAGATTTCTGCATTGGTGAGAGTGGCATTTGGTTTTATTCCCTTATGTGGGAGAATGGTAAAGAAGAAGAGCCGGTTGCTTTTTTGGATGATAGAAATATCACTGAAACAGTGTCATGATTCTGAATAGTACGATGACTTTCTTGGTAGAAGAGATGCTATGCGCGTGGCGGTAATCGGCGCGGATCGCCCTTGGGGAGCGCTGCTAGCGGCTGAATTGAGCGCGGAGTTCGAGGTGGTGGCGATTGGTGCAGAAGAGACGAGTGACTTAGTTGGCTATCGGCAGGTCGATTTGCTTCAGCGCGAGGAATTAGATCCGGCGCTGGCAGGCGTGGAGGCCATCGTTCACGCGGCGGGCGGCGATCCGGCTGGCGGCGACGAAGGGGCCGTGCTCGACACTGCGGCACGGAGTACCTATGTGGCGCTAACGGCGGCCTGTGCCGTTGGCATTGAGAAAGCAGTGCTGTTGAGTCGCCTCGATTTGCTGCGCGACTACCCGGAGGAATATCTAGTTGATCCGCAGTGGAATGCCTTGCCGAAGGCGGAAGCCGGGTCGCTGGCACCGCTTATGGCTGAATTCGTCGGCCGCGAGATCGCCCGCACTGGACGCATCGAGGTGCGCTGTTTGCGCTTCGGCGAATTGGATGCGGAGACCACGGCCGACGACGCTGTGGAAGCGGTGCGCCAAGCCCTTACCGCTGAGCGCAGAGGACACGACTGGTTACTGGCCCACGTAGCGTCGAGCGGGCGCTTCGCCTAAAGGGGACATTATGGCAACGGTGAACGAAGGCAAGGTGGTGTTG
>JAPPEG010000053.1 GCA_028875345.1 Gemmatimonadota bacterium | reverse complement strand
TGTACTCCTCGGTGACGCCGTAGCCTTCGATGATTTCCTGTTGCGCCTCGGCGATACCGCCGCCGTGGCTGCCCATGGAGGGGACGAGAAAGGGCTGGAGGCCGAGGGCCTTGAACTCGTCCACGAGGCTTTTGATCACGAGCGCGATATTGGCAATGCCTCGGCTACCGACGGAGATGGCGATGGTCTCGCCGGGATTGATTTTGGGACCTAAGTCGAGGCGCTGGACTTCGGCGCGCACGGCCGCGGGAATGTCTTCGACGGTGGGCGCGGAAAAAATTTGGCGGATGCGGAGCATGCGGGGTAAGGACATGGTGGACCTCCTAGATGGCTTGTTGGAATAGAACTTCGAGATCGCGCTGGCTGGTCTTGCGCGGATTGACGGCGATGTTGCCGCTCTGCATGGCGGTTTGTGCCATAGTGCGAATGCGGGCCGTATCGACGCCGACATCCCCTAGCTTGGCAGGGATGCCTAAGTCGGAGTTGATGTATCGCACCGCAGCGATAGCGGCGTGTGCGGCTTGGCGTTGGTCTAACCCGGAAGTGTGTACGCCGAGTGCCTCGGCGATGGCGGCGAATTTGCCGGGGCAGGCGAACCAGTTGAACTCCATGACATAGGGCAGCAAGATGGCATTGAGCAGCCCGTGATGCACGTGGTAGTGCGCGCCGACTGGGTGAGACATGGCGTGGACATTGCCGAGGCGCGTTTGCGAAAAGGCGACGCCGGCCAGCATACTGGCGATGAGCATGTTTTCGGTGGCGGCTAGCGCGTGGTCGTTGGCGCAGGCTAAGCGCAGATTGTCGCCGATGAGGCGGATGGCGTGCAGCGCGATGCCTTCGGTGAGGGGTGTGGCCGCTAAGTTGATATAGGATTCGAGCGCGTGGGTCAGGGCGTCCATGCCAGTGGCCGCGCCGACGAGAGCGGGCAGGGCGACCGACAGGTCGGGATCGAGGACGCCGAGTTGAGGCGCGATCTTCCAGCTAATGACCGGGTCTTTGTTGCCGCTGGCGGGGTTGTCCAGCACGGCGAAGGGCGTGACTTCGCTGGCAGTGCCATAGGTCGTGGGGACGCAGGCGAGATAGGGCAGGTCGTTTGCGACTTTGTCGCTGCCCAGATACTGGGTAATGCGTCCGTTGTTGGATGCGAGGACGCCGATCATCTTGGCCACGTCCATGGGCGAGCCTCCGCCGAGGCCGATGATGGCGGTGCAGCGTTCTTGTCGGTAAGCTTGGACTCCATCTTCGACGAATTCTTGGGTCGGCTCACTCGAACCGTCTTTGAGATAGACAGCGTGAGGGATGTTGCCGAGAGAGGCAGTGACTGCTTCCACGGTGCCGATTTCTCCTAAGACCTGATCGGAGACGATCAGGACCTTGTCGGCCGGTGAGAAGCAATCCGCCAAGCAGGCGATAGACCCAGGGCCGTGGACGATGCGAGTGGGGTGGCGGAAGTCGAAGTGGGTTTGGAAGGGCATGGACGATCCTCTATGTACAAGAGGGAAAGTAGCTAGCGCTTGTCGTTGATGTCAAGGTAACTGGCGGGGCGCTACCTGCATAAAATTAGGATAACCCACCGACCAAACTCTGAACCGATGTTTCAAGTTCATGGGTTATCTGTTCTACCGTCTCTCTTTTCTGAGTTCTGTAGGTAGCGTAACATTCCCGGAGATCTTTCGGTTCGCCGACGCGGACTGATGCCACTCGCGGCCCGCGCATTTCCGACCTGCCAAAGACTTCTCTTTCAAGACGGAGAATCACATCGAGAAACCGCTCTGGCGACGGTTCTTCAGCAACATACCCATCAGAAATGGATATAAAATTGATCAACCGCTCTAGGTCGGGATAGAATTGTTGAAATTTCTGGAGTTGCTCTCCGTGTATTTTCTGCTCGTACTCCGTCATCTGCTCAACGTCCTTATAGATTTCGGCATCGACTATGTTTTTCAACGCACGCGTCCTCGTGAGTATGTCGGCTTCAGTTTGGATACCCATAATTCCTTCAGCATGGGACAGGATCGCATCTTTCAACTTTTCGATATGTACATCAAGGGACACAGTTTCGTCCATCTTATACTGATATTCCGCTGCGAGTGTCCTGACTATCGCGACACCAATGCGGCGCAACCGATCGTAGCGTTCTACTGGCGTCTGTTCGGCAGACGGGAGGATATACCGTTCTAACCTCGTGAGAGCAGCATCAATAGAGTTCCACATGTCTTGCGGATAGTGATATTTAATGCCGACGGGCACGGCGTAGAGCGATTTGCCGACTTGCGCTTTTTCCATATCGTCCAAGGCCCAGAAGCACATCTGGATAATGCCTCTCTCAAAACGCATGACGGTATCATTCTGGCGCGAAATTTCCCCTTCGCCAAAGATGACAATCGGCCAGTCGCCCTTAAACAAAAGCGCCCGCGTCATCCGGAAGGCATCTCTATCTACAGTGCCGCGCACGACTGAGTACACACCGCACCGCTGCATCAGATAGCATTTGATAGCCCCGAATCTACCCCTGTCGAAGGCTTCCCGAGCTGCCATGTAGTAGAACGGTTGCGATAACCGCTTTGACAAGAGGAACATAACCATAGGATCTTCGTGCGCCGGATGGTTAGGGGCTAAGACCGTAGAATGCCCACGTATTGCCTCTAACCGAGCGATGGATTCTGCGTCAACGTCCAGCGTTAGCCCTTTCAAATACAAGCGATTCACAAGCGGTATCAGGGCTTGTATAGTTTGAATCGCTGTCACATTCGGTTTGGGTGGTTTGAAAGCTAGCATCGCGGGCACTATTTCCGGCTGGCGGCCTCTTCCAGCGAGCGCTGGTCGTCTTGGACCCACTGATGCCAGCGCGCTTCGTCGGGTTGCTGAAAACCGCTGTTGGCGCGGCTCTGCAAGTGCTCGTCCTGACCCAACAATCGCAAGGCCCGGTGGTCCTGCTGGCTCCGGGCCCAATTGATGAGCTGTTGGCAGTTGGGGCCGGTGAACGTATCCGTGTGCTTGAGCCAAGAGATATTGTAGTACACGCTGAAGAAGTAGCGCTTGCGTCCCGAGGTGTTGGGCGTCCCCGAGTGAAGTAAGCCATTGTGGGTCAAAACCACATCGCCAGCTTTCATGTAGATCAACAGCTCGTCTTGGTGCGGCTTGCGGATCTCCTCCTCGGCTAGGGCAATGGGCTCGACGTGAGAACCGGGCAGCACCCTGAGCGGTCCGTACTCGTCGTCCAGATCCTGTAGATAGCAGATGGCATTAAAGGCCAGAGGGCGTTCGTACGCGCCGCTGGGCATGCGGCCCCAGCGGTCTCGGTGCCAAGCACTGGCCTTGCCGGCGGCTTCTTCCGGATCCATGGAGGGAAAGGCGGCCAAGGTGAGGTTGTCGAGCTGCACGAAAGGTCCCACCACCTGCTCGGCAAAGTCGAGAATGACCGGGTGAGCCACTGCTGGCCACATTAGCTGCGGCGCTCGTTCGAGCATATTGCCGAACCAATGGGTCCGTTCTTGCACATGGGGCCCTTCTGTGGAGAGGGCTTGTAGGCGATCCTGCTCGTCGCGCCAGGCCTGCATGGTGGTTTCGTCGTACAGCCCCTCGAATACGGTATAACCCCGAGCGCGGTATTCTTCCATTCTTTGGTCCATAAAGACACCTATTCTCTGCGTGTAAGCCGCCAAGCATCCGGCTCCATATTATTCCCGGCCACCATCCACAGCGACCCGTCGTACACGAACACGCTCCCGGCATGGCGGGGAGTCCAAGGGGTATCGGGCAATTCGGTCAAGTTTACGCCATCGGGTGAATACCACACATCGCGGCGATTGCCGCTCTCTGCGGCGTAGCCTTCTAGCACCCACAGATGGTCATCGAACGCGGCCACCTCGTGGTATTGTCTGGGCGTCCACGGGGCGTGCGCTGTGTGCTGTTTCCAGTTAATCCCATCGTCCGAACTCCATACGTCGTTGTAGAAATTGCGCATGGGAGTTGCAGGCGTATCGTACGTGCCTCCACCGAGAATCCACATCCTGTTGTCGTGCACAGCGGCTCCGCCGATCATCCCTCTGGGTACCCACGGAGCGCTCTCGGTAACTTGGGTCCAGTTTACTCCATCGTCCGAACTCCACACGTCGTTGTGGAAGACCTCGTCGGCGTCGGCAAAATTGGGAATGGTTTGTCCGCCCATAACCCAGATCCGACCGTCGAAGGCCAAGGTATAATGGAGTACTCGGGGTGACCACGGCACGTGAGCATTGGCTAGATCCCAATGAATGCCGTCCGCACTGCTCCAGACATCGTTTTGATAATGGCCTTGGTTGCAATCGCCGCCCACGATCCACATCCGGTCGTTGTGCACCACATATCCGGCCGTATGCCTTCCTTCCCAGGGCGCTTGGGGATTCTCAAGCGTCCAGGCGGCACCATCGGTCGACGACCAGACCTCGCTGTTGCAGATCAGCGGGAAATGGACTTTATCGCCGGGATTCCAGCCGCCGAGTAGCCACATTTTATCTTGGAACACCAATGCGCCAGCGCCATCGCGAGCCGCGAAGGCAGCGTTTTCAGTGACGCAACACCACTCGTATTTTGCGTTCATCGCCGTTTATCCCTAACTCCTCTAATCAAGCTGATATGTCTGACTGATTGTCAAATTTGCTAATTGTGTTGGATCGGCACCAGCGAAAGATTGGACGGGGCTGCGGATATTTTCGGCTAGCTACCCGTTTGACGTGTGCGGAGGTTGCCCTAGCTTGTTGGGCCTTCGCTTAATCCCCAATCATATGGAACAAGCCATGAGCTTCCACGCCTACATAGCCATGAGCCTCGACGGATACGTCGCCGCTCCCAACGGCGATGTTCAGTGGCTCGAACCCTTCAACGGCTGCGACTACGGCTACGAGAAATTCATCGCCTCAATCGACACCATTATCATCGGCAGAGTTACTTACGAACAGTCATTGACGTTCGGGGAATGGCCCTACAAAGGAAACAGGGTCATCGTTCAGAGCTCCCGGCCGTTGGATAACCTTCCTCCGGACACCGAGCTCTGGGAAGGCACGACAGCAGAGCTGGTCACCCATCTGAGAGAGCGGCCGCAGGGTAAGGGCGTCTGGCTGATAGGAGGCCCAAGGAGTATTGAATCTTTTGCTGAACTCGGCGCGGTTGACTTCTACGACATCTTCGTCATGCCTGTCCTGCTGGGAGACGGCATCCCCCTCTTTCAGGCCTCGGCGAGACAGACTTGCCTCAAGCTCGTCTCGTCGGAAACCTATGACAACGGAGTCGTCCGCCTCGTCTACGAACCAGTCCGATAAAGAGGCTTCGGCGGGGAGTGAGAATAGAAATTTCTCATTCCGATCTTCCCCAGAAAGGCGAAGAGATGGTTTCCCCGTTTGAGCAGGGAAAGTTAGAGGGAATCGTATTAGACATCAGATTCGACGCCGAGAGCGACAAGTACATCCGGCAGGGATCGGAAATCGAAAATCGTCTCGTACATATTCTTGGCATTCCCTGATCCCCCTTGCTGAACCGGCACGTCCCGCGAAGATGTTCAAGCTGTGCATGGCTACAGGTCGAACAGGGAGGGCGGGTCTCCCTCGGGATAGTTGTCGAGGTAACTCTGGATGTACTGCCGTGTAATGGGGGGCATTTGCTCCAGATGTCCCTGCTGGGTCAGCGTCTCGCGCTGTCCGTACTCGTGAGTCATCACCGTCGCCCCAGCGTTCCAGAAGGCGCAGTGCATGGTCCAGCGCTTGTGTCCCTCTGGGTTCCAGCCCCGATGCCAGAGGTTGGCGTTGTAGTAGGCGATGTCTCCCGGTTCCAATTTGACGACGTGAGCGTTAGGCATTTCCCCCGATTCGCTGCGGGACGCTTCGATCTCCGCCGCCGTCGATGCCCGCAGGTGACTCTCAGGGACGAATGTGGAGGAAGTGGTCTCTGGGAACGAGCGGGGCGTTGAACTGCACGAAGCTACCCTCGTGTCGGCGCAGGTACGCGGTTTAGTTGGGGTCTCCCGGTCTGCCGAGGTCGCGGTGCCATTTCTGGGTGTACGGTTTCCCGCCGCCTGAGGAGAGCATGCCGAACAGGCTGTGGCGCACTCCCGAGCCGCAGATTAGGGCTTCCAGATGGGGGGCGAGATCCGCGTCAATCCAGTCAGCAAAGGCGGGGTGGTACTTGTCGGGGTTGAGCAGGTGGCCGGTGCGGGACGGCAGACGGCGCTCGCGGTCGATCCAGCCTAGCTCGCACTCTCCCGCAAGCCCCTTGTCGATCAGATGTTCGATCCCTTCGAGAAGTGTCGCGATGCGGGTTTGCGCAAAGGCTTGACGAAGAATGAGAAACCCCTGTTCGGCGTACGTCTCTTTGTCTTTTTCCGAGATCATTATTACCGGCGGATTGACCTCCGTGAGAGGTTAGTTTTGCGCTACGTTCGATGCACCCGTGAAATCACGCCGTAAGGTAACATCCCCCGCACACTCGTCAACGGGAACCAGTCAAACATTGACAACAAGGCGCGAAGGGTGTTAGGCTACGCCAAGCGGAAACCACAAATCTCATGTAGAGGTGCGAAAATGAAAATCAAGCGGATTACAGGAACCAACGTCACAATCCCATACGCTTCGCCCGTTGGCCCTTACGTTGGACGCGGTGGCGGCAGTGGCACTTTGGGTGCAGCCGGACTTATTGTGAAAATAGAAACAGACGCGGATGTAGTGGGATGGGGTGAAGGAACGGGCAGATTTGAAACGGACCCAAATGCAATTCTGGCTGGCAAAGATGTGGCCAACATTGAAGGGGCCATTGCCGCGCTGGAAGCAGGGGGCATTAGCAAAGGCTCGATGTCCGGCATTGAGATGGCACTGTGGGACGCCATAGGCAAGGGAGCGGATTTGCCCGTCTGTAAACTGCTCGGCGGCGTGGTACGGGAGGAAGTGGACTTCTGCGCCTGCATGGGACTCAAGGCACCATCGGAGTCCGCGGCAACTGCCCGCGAGTACATGGAGCGATGGGGGTTTCGGTTCTTAAAAACAAAAGCGGGGGACGACTCCGAACAGGATCTGCGGATTGCCGAGGCGATACAAGCCGCTGTGGGCGACGAAGCCATACTCCGCCCAGATGCAAACAGTGGGTATTCCCCCGAAGAGGCAGAAGTTACAATGCGAAAAATGAAAGATATGGGAATTCGCTATTTTGAAGATCCGTGCTCGCCGGAGTACCCCGATGCGCTGATCCGATGCCGAACGGAAATCGGCATGGGTATCTTGGTGAACACGGGCGTTAGCACTGCGGACGCCGTTGTGAACCTGCTCGCCAACGAGGTCGCTGATATGCTGATGCCAGATACCCCAGCGGCGGGCGGAGTGCTACCTGTCAAGAAAGTCGCTATCGTTGCCGAAGCGTATGACGTGCCGTGCCTGATGCACTGTTCGCACGACCTCGGACTCAAGACCGCCGCTATTACGCATATCGCGGCCTCAACCCCCAATTTTTCCGGGCCGAATGATACCTGCTACCACGGCCTGACGGATGACGTGCTGGCCGAACCGTTGCAGTTTGAAAATGGGCGCATCCGCGTGCCGTTGGGGCCGGGACTAGGCGTTGAAGTAGATGAAGCGAAAATTGAGCAATACGGTTCGTAGGTATTAGGCCTCGTCCAAACCCAAGCCCGTCAAATCTGCAATCTGCCCTGCTTGCTCGGCTTCGTATAGTCGCCAGATTACGCGCAAGCCCTGCAAGCTGCTTTTGCCATCGGTCAGCGGCGTTTGCCCGGTTGCAATGCAGTCGAGGAAATGGGCCATCTCGTTTTCCGTGTGTTTGCCCGGCTCTGCTTCGAACAAAACTTCCTCTTGGCCGCGCAGGATGTGCACGAGTTTGCCGCCGGAGACGTCGGCGTCGAGCATACCTTCGGTGCAATGCGCGTGGATTGAGTAGCGTAACCGGGTGCCCCGCGCGCCCCAGGTGCCGAAGTGATAGCCGAGGCGGCCATCGGCAAATTCCATCGTCACATTGCTCGTGCCTTCGCGCTCCATCCACGGCGTGCCAAAATTGGTGCCCATGTGCATGCCCCGCACGGGTCGCCCCAAAAACCAGAGCAGCAAGTCGATGTAATGACACCCGTGACTAAATAGCTGCCCGCCGCCCAAGCGCTCTTGGCTCGAAGCCCAGTGATCGGGGGGATAGCGAGTGAGTTGCTCGGTCCAGATCGACACCTGAAATACATCGCCGTACGCGCCTTCATCTAATAGTTCTTTCAGACGCTGGACAATGGGATGAAAGCGCATGCAATACGCAATCATCAGCACTTTGCCCGAGGCTGCCGATGCTTCCATCAGTTCTTTGCAGGCGGCTTCACTATTGGCCATGGGTTTTTCGAGCAAGACGTGAACGCCCGCATTGAGACACTCGCACCCTACAGAAGCGTGCAAATGGTGAGGTAGCGCGAGCAATACGGCATCTACCGAGTCTAAAATCTCGCGGTAATCCGTCGCCACACAGGCTCCCGGAAATTGCTGCGCGACGGCTTCTGCGCGCTCGGGAACCACATCGACTGCCGCGGCCAATGCGACCCGATCGCTCAGGGTGTGAAACCGCCGCATGTGAGCACCTCCCATGCCGCCACAGCCGATCATACCTAATTTAATCATGCACCTGTCTCCCTAAGGCAATTGCAACATTTTTATTGGTTATACTGCAAACGATACAGAGGGTTAAGATCATCGGTCGGTCGTTTTGTTTCCGCCGCACCATCCACTGTATATTCAGGGGCAGAAGTAGGAGGACAGAGCTTGAGATCGCATCAGGAACAGGCTCGGGACGTTCCCATCGTTGAGGAAACAGACGTGGTCGTTTGTGGTGGGGGACCTGCGGGTGTGGCCGCGGCGATTGCCGCTGCTCGCCAAGGGGTGAAGACGCGGCTGATCGAGTTGCACGGCTGCTTGGGCGGCGTTTGGACCACGGGAGCGCTTAGCTGGATTATCGACTCGGCGAACAAGCCGGGGATCATGGCCGAGATCACGGCGCGGCTGGATCGGCGCGATGCCAGGCGGTTGCGGCACGACGGCGGCAAGAACTACGCCTATGATGTGGAGGAGATGAAGCGGCTGCTCGACGATATGTGTCTGGAGGCCGGCGTCGATGTTCGGCTGCTGACGCGGGTTGTGGCAGCGGGACGCGATTCGAATAATCGGCTTTCCGTTGTCATCACGGAGTCGAAGGCGGGGCGCGAAGCCTGGCACGCCGGGGCCTTTATTGATGCAACCGGCGATGGCGATCTGGGCGCGCAAGCCGGCTGTGGGTTTGACATGGGCCATCCGGAAACAGGTGCAGTTCAACCCATGAGTCTGATGGCCCTGATTGGGGGCATTCAGTTCGACGAGGTGGAGTCCTATGTGGGCGGATCCCTGCGCGAGCCCAAAGAGCGCTTGGGTGCGCTGATGAGCGAAATTGGCGTGGCAGCGTCGTACGGCCACCCGACGCTGTTCCGCATCCGCGACGACCTGTTCGCGTTGATGTCGAATCATCAATACGGTGTGACCTGCGACGAGCCAGACCGGATTACGCAGGCGACCATCAGCGGCCGACGCGAAGTCCACCAGCAGGTGGCCGCGCTGCGGCAGCTAGGCGGAGTCTGGGCCGGTATCCGCATTGTATCCACTGCGGCGCAGATCGGCGTGCGGGAAGGCCGTCGCATACACGGCCGGTATGAGGTGACGGGAAAGGATCTGCTTGAGGGCGCGCGTTTCGACGACGCTGTCTGCCGCGTGACCATGGGAATCGATGTGCATTCGACCGATCCGGCAAAGACCAAGGCGGTCGAAGCCAAGCCACATCGGTCACAGCCCTACGACATTCCCCTGAGGTCACTGATCGCCCGAGACGTGGACGGGCTCCTCATGGCCGGGCGCTGCATCAGCGGGGATTTCATCGCTCATTCGAGCTATCGGGTCACCGGCAACGCCGTGGCTATGGGCCAAGCGGCGGGCATCTGTGCGGCCCGAGCAGCTCTGACCGGTGTGCTTCCTCATCAGGTTGCATGGAGTGATGTCAAGCAACCACTCGACGCGCTCAACCGGTACGTGCCCACCGAAGAATCGGTTCAGGTGCCGTGAATATTGGCTCAATCCCTACACCAGCATGCGCTGGTCGCTGAGATCCTTGCTGCCTACGGTCTTGCTGATGGTGCCGCCGCGGAATTCCTTGATCTCTAGGTTGTGAAAAGCGTTGACGATCATGTACTGGGTCGGCATGTCCTCCCAGCGCGCCGGGTGAAACTCGACCGTCCCGTCGCCCTTCCACAACCCGGTCAGGCGGCTGTTGCTGCCCTCCTCAGGGGTCAGGCAGGCGTAGGCCGCGTCCGCTTCGCCCCAGTGGCCGGTGCGAGGGATGTACTTGTAATGGAGCAGCCCGGTCAGCACGCCGTCGGTGCGCGGCGCTGCCGACGCTGGATAGTCGGCGGGCGCTACCTCGCGCATGTTGGTCAGTTTCATGTCGAGGAAGCGAAACCCCTGCCAGTGCCCTGTGATGTGGGTCTCGCCTCGGCACACGGCCGGTTCCGGCATCTCACAGTAAATCTTCGCGAATCCGAGCTGTTCCCGGCCGGTGAGGATCGGCTCGGTCATGTTTTCCCACAGAACGGTCAGAAACGGTCCCATGGCACGGTCGCGCTTGCCGGTGTAGGTCGCCGGAAAGGTCACGCCCATAATGTTGTAGCCGCGTCCGGCCAGCCACTCGATCTCCTTCATGTGGATCTGGTACACCGTCACCACCGGCTCGCCGTGCAGCGCGAATCCCTCTGGCAGCAGTTCTTCGAGCTGTTCGGCGTTGGTCAGGAAGCTGACCGAGTAGCTGGTGTTCTTGGGGGTGTCGATGCAGTCATACCCCTTGCCGTCGGGGCCGCGCCGCGGTCCCGTCATCGGTCCGAAGTGAGTGGGCATGAGGTACATCACGCCCGGCTGAAATTGGTACGCCACTAGTGATCTCCTCTCTTGGCTTGATTTATTGTCATAGTACCGGCGAGTCAGGCGCGCGCTATGTCTGTCGTCGCGGGTTATCCATAGGCCATTTCGGGGTGTTTGCCAAGGACGCGCAGGAGGCGTTCGTCGGCGTCTTCAAGGACGTAATCGGGCATGTGATAGTTGAGATAGGGCCAGAAGCGCTGGGCGACGAAGCGCTGACCATAGACCTGATGAAAGAGATAGCGGACGCGATCCGATGTATTGGGGGCACCGCGATGCCAGGTTTGGCTGCTGAGGAGGTAGAGGTCACCCGCTTGCATGAGCAGGGACGTGGGGCCTTGGCCATCGAAGGTTGGATTTTCTGGATCGTTGGGGTGTCTGCCCGCATAGTGGCTGCCCGGCACGAATTGGCTGGGGCCATACTGGTCTTCGTCTTGGTCTGTCAGGGCGATCTGGAACGACATGCGAAAAACGGGCATCTGCAGACGCCGGTCATGGCTGCTGATATTGTCGTCCGAGATTGGAAATTCTAGACTGTCATCTAGGTGAAAGCGGTTGATGCCCATATCCTTGCGGTTCAAGATGCATCCCTGCGCCATGCAGTGGCACTGTGGGCCGAGGACTGTTTCGGCAATGGAGATGATAGGCTCGCGCACGAGCAGATCGCGGAACATCCGGTCGCATTCAAATAGCCGATGGACAACGATGGGCGCTTTGCCATTGAGCTCTGGCCTTATTTTTACATTCCGCATTTCGGTGAAATAGGGTTCGGCGAAGATCTGGTCGACGCGTCTGCATATTTGCTCGCATTCTTCTCGGGATAAGACGTTGCGGATGATGGTTGCGCCGTTTTTGTAAAAATCTTCGAGAATCGGCGCTAGTTCTTCTTCTGTAAAGGGTTCGTGCAGTGGCATGGGATGTTCCTCGCTGTAGACCGAATTTTGCTTCTTAACGCAGTAGTTCATCGCATTCCCAGTCTCGATAGGCTCGCATCGCGGACTCAATATAGGAGTCACTCTCCCAGACTAAAGCATGCGGAATATTGGCCAACACACTCAAGCGGTAATCGGCAATACAAGCTGCACGACTGTAATCCTTTATTCCGCGTTCTACCAACGCAGCCTGATAACGGGACAGGAGCATTTTCTCAATTTCTAGCCTCTTATTCGAGGGTAACTCGGTCTGGATCATAGTTCGGGCCAAATCCCATACTCCAATGCCTCGTATGCATCCTTCCCAGTCTATGATCACGGGCCGATCTAATTGTGGGTTGCGCGGCAGCAGCACATTTCCCAGTTGCGCATCGCCGTGGACTAGGGTCAATCCCGTCCCCCTCCCGATGCGTTCCACATACATGTCTGCCCACGATGCGATCACCCTTTCGCAGAGCTCTTCCCAACCGCCCCCGAACTTTTCCCTTAACTGATCAATCCGTGCCGGCAAAACCTCGTTAGAGAAGTGCTGCTCATTCCTGCGAATTACTTTCGCTGAGATGGCCTCATGCGCGACCCCCGCCCCGGTATCTCTTAGAACATCCGCCTGACCAATCCGCGGGTGGTCCCACCAGCGTGCATGAACCTCCAAGTAAGCATCCATAACCTGCTCAAAAGTCTCCCTGCTCAGGCAATCGTAGGGAGGTAATGCGACAAAATGACTGGCCGACAGATCTTCCAGCAGAATATGCGTCTCACCAGCATCCCAACCTACACGGACATCATAGCACAAAGGCACAGGAGGGTCAGACATCTCCGGTGCAATCTGATCAAAGAAGAGCCCCTCACCCAAGCCAAATGGATACTCACTGTGATACCATTTCAGAATGAAGTTCCGCGGTGACGAGTCCGGCGCGTCTGAGGAGTATGCAACCTCCAATGCAAAATGATGCTTCTCAGCTGCCTTGATGCCGACTGAAACGACCTTTCCTTGGGGCAGATGTCCGTTACCTCGAAGTCGGTTCGTCAACCAATGAGCACGAAGTTCGGCAGGCGCCACTTCCAATTCAGAGACTTTCATTTGGATTACTTGCCGACTTGCCGATTAATCACTCGCATACCATGCGGACTTCCCTAAAGCACTTCAAATCGTACATCGCCTTTTAAGGCGCAATCAAAACTGAGCGTTTTTTCGCACCCAGACTTTTCGCCCACGCGCCCAATCACATAGTCGGCAAAGTCGCCCTTACCCTTTTTGTAATCGCCCAGCCCCTGCCAGAGCAGGTCTTTGTCCAGAAAATGAAATGAGCGCGTCTGCAAAATGCCCTCCAGCGCGTCGCCAATCTGCGCCCGGCTGTATCCATAGGCCAGATCGAGCACCCATACTAGTTCGCAGACGACGACATCGGCAATAAAATAGATCTCACCCGCATCCGATCCCGCTTCGATCTCTTTTGCCGCGCGCCGCGCCTGTGCCGCATCGTCCTGCACTAGATAGCGCACCAGCACATTGGTATCCAGCCCCCTCACAGCGCTTTTGCCGCGCCCTCGCGCACCGCGCGATCCATTTCCTCTAGCGATACGGCCTTCTTGGGTTTCGGCAGGATATTCTTTAGGTCTCGCACATCCCGGGTGGCCGGTCTGACGACCACTTCGCCATCGTCTTGGATGATAAAATCCACGCTGTCGCCCTGCTGTAGGTGCAGGTGCTGGCGTATGGCTTGGGGAATGACCAGTTGTCCTTTGGAGGTTAGTTTGGCGACGGCCATCACGTGATCCTTTCGTTGATTCCTACTTTTTTGAAAACTCCAACTTTACAGTAAGAATCTAGCGAACTCTTCATACTTTGCCAATATGTACTTGGCCATGAACGAGCCTATTCGATGCTAGAGACTGAATGCGGTATCAGCGATAGTCGATCCCCAACCGCACCTCGGTCAGGGTCACCGGTGCATTGCCGTCTAAGCGGTTTCTAAAAAGTAGTCGGATTCTAATTCGAGAAAGCTTGCAGCAACTCCCGGAATTGTATAGAAATTATAAAGGGCCTTTCAGGGAACAGGTCAAGCGGTGTCGGCGTCTTTGGAGCGGCTTGGCTGTGCGTTGCGCGGCGCTCTTGGTTCAGGCGTTGGTCTTGCTAGAGGGCGGCCCGCTGGCGGCTAGGGTTTGTTTCCATCGAGATTCATAGGAGGAAAAATGAAAAGGTGTAATTATTGGTTTTTAACGGTCGGCGCACTGCTGATTTTAACACTCACTGCCTGTGATGTGAATATT
>JAPPEG010000097.1 GCA_028875345.1 Gemmatimonadota bacterium | reverse complement strand
TTGTCCAGCCGGTCTGCGTGGCGTATTCTGCCGACGGGATCCATTGGGACGTGCCCCAACGCTGGCTCAATCCGGTCATTCCCGAGGGATCGGACACCCATCTAGTCGCTTATTGGGATGCCAAAATCCACCGCTACGTCGTCTATCTGCGGGGCCGGCCCAACGTGCGCATCATCTGCATGGCCGAGAGCAGTGATTTTGAAAACTGGACCCCGCGCCAGATCATCGTCGCTCCCGATGATCTCGATCCCCCCCAAGATCACGAGTTCTACGGCATGAGTTCGCTGGCGTATCGCGACTTTCGCATCGGCTTCCTGTCCGTGTTTCACACGCTCTACGAGGGGTGGATCGCCCAGAACCAGATCGAAGATTGGATGCCCGAATGGATGAACCAGATGGACGTTCAGTTGACCTACTCAAAGGACGGCCGCACCTGGCATCGAGCGGGCAACCGCGAACCCATTCTGCTCTGCGGCCCCCCGGGCAGCTATGATTGTGGAAGTGTCTATCCCCCGCATGCCCCTTTTGTCATAGACGAGGAGATATGGGTCTATCACGGCAGTTCAAACGATCTGCACGGCGAGTCCCCGCGTGGCGGCGAAAAATCCCAGCGGGGAATCAATCTGGCAAAAATCGAAAAGGACCGACTGATCTGTCTGAAAACGGACGCTCAGGGAGTTGTGACTACGGTTCCACTGAGCATTGATCCTCATGCCTTGTGGATCAACGCCGATGCGAGCGACGGCTCGCTGCAAGTAGAACTGGTCGATCCGTTTGACCGAGTCGTGCCGGGTTTTGGCCGCGACGACTGCGTACCCTTCTCGGGCAATGAGACAGAATACCAGATACAATGGAAAGGCGATCCGCAAGACGCAGACGAGAGCAAAGTAGGCGGTCTCGAACAGAAGATGGTCTCGCAGATGCGCGGGGAGCTCAAGGTCAAAGTGCACCTGGACCGCGCTAAACTATTTGCCCTCTACGCTTCTTAGTAAACGCCGAGTTCCACGCAACTAAGCCGCCCCCCTGCCAAGCTGCACACCACGCTGCTGCGGCACGGCCACAAACCGCGAATTTCCCCTTCCATCGCCACAGATTCCACGCACTTGCCGTCTGCATCACAGGCTAGCAGCGTACCTTTTTCCACGGCTGCGACAATGTGTCCCCCCACCGGGGCGATGGCTCGAATCCACTCGCCGATCTGGACGTGCCAGCGCAATTCCCCTTGGTAGCTGAAGGCGTAGAGTTCGCCGAATTCACTGGCCGCGACCAAGCCCCAAGAAAAGGCGATGAGTCCCACAACTTCGCCGACGATATTGGCGTGCCAGACCTCGGCCCCATCCTGCGGTTTGACCGCGTAGAGCCAGCCGTCCTGCGTGCCGTAGACGATTTCGCGCACGCCGTCTCCATCGACATCGACCAGTTGCAGATGGGTGAGGCCAATGCCGCGGCGCGGCGTGGTGGCATTGCCTTCGGACCCCACCTCTTCAAAGGTAGTCCAGCGGAAGGATCCATCGTTATTGTGCACATTGAGCGGGGTGGAATACTCGGTCCCCGCAATCACTTCGACCTGCCCATCGCCGTCCATATCCGCGGCGGCGAGCGCCGTGATCGCGTGGTAGCGCACCCACTCCGCCCATTCGAGCGTGCCATCCGCAGCAAAGGCGTTTATGTACCAACCCACGGTTGACGCCAAAACACTCGTGCGGCCCTGGTCCTCCAAATCAGCCACAGCGAGACCGGAGACTTTTGAACCCCATCCCGAATTTTTCAAGGTCTGTGCCCAACGCTGCTCGCCGCTGTGGCCTTCAAGTGCAACCAGTTGACCATCATCCGTGCCCACCAGCGCTTCCACTGCTCCATCCGCGTCGATATCGGCCAAGAGCAGGGCGCTGGCCACACGGTCCGGGCCCAGTTGGTGCGACCATATCGCCGCACCGTCTTCAAGCCCCAGTTGGACGACCTCCCCTTCCTCAGTGCCAGCAAGTAAAATTTCATCGTGGACCGCTACAGCGCTTATCTCGGTCGAACCCAAGTCCCGGCTCCACTTGACGGCCAAGCCACCTTCTGGCCGGAGTCGAGAAGGTTCCACCACAGCAGGGGGAGGTTCTGATGCGACGGCGTCTAGGGCGTCGCAAATGCGTTGCGCCGTTTCGCTCTGTCCCACTTGGAACGTCGCATGAGACCCGTCAAACACCTGCCAGTCCCAATCTTCGCCCTCGGCAAAGCCCAAGCGTTCAATGCCCTGCAAAGTCAGGCTATCTCCCTTTAGAGAGATGCCGAACATTTCGGCCTCAATTGCCAGCGCACCCAAGCGGGTATAGCCGACGCCCAAAATGGTCTTCTCTTCCCCGTCGCGGATCTCGACGGTCCTTTCATTCAGGCGCGCTATGCGGATGTCGGGATGCGGCGTCAGCAGATTGATATAGACGAGATTCTCCCCCGGCTGCATAGTGCGGGCAGTTTGCTGGTGCAGGACGTGGAGGATGTCCCCGGCGTGTGGATAGTTGGACCAGCGGCTTTTCACGTGCAAGTCGGCGACGATTTCCTGGGCCGATCCATCGGCATTGTCGATGTAGAAGTGTTCGCCCTCTTGGTGCAGACACACCCTGGATCCTGTGAGTTCAGCTTCGCCGACCAGACGCCACAAGCAGTAGCAGCGGTAGTCCCCGGCCTCGGTGCATTGCAGTTGATCGATCACCGCAAAATAGCGCCCCTTGCCCCAGAAGATATTGCGCCGCCAGTCCACTCCGTTGTACCCAGCAGCCTCGGTCTGCACCAAGCCAAGAGCAGCACTTTCGCTGCGGTAGTTCAGCGAGGCCAACAGCGGCATCAGCAGCCCATCTCCCGGCGGCTGCAACACGCCCACGCCATCGCGGATGACGGCGATTGAGTTGTGAAATTTGGGTGCCGCTCGGATATAGTCGCCGTCCCCCAACCAAGCTCGGTCATTCCAAGTCAGCCGGACGATAGTATTGCTGTCTTCGTGCCCGTGGCAGAACGTGCCGCTCCCTTCGAGCAACAGGTACTCACTCATCGGGTCGAAGTCGCGCCGCAGCGAAAGCTTGTCGAAGTAGTCTTTTTGTGGATCGGGCTGGTTATCAGCCGGGGCGTACGCGCGCACCCAGCCCAGCGCTTTGGCCGGCAATTTCATCGCGTATATACCGAGCAGACCGACTGGTTCCTCGGGGACGCAATCGGCGAGCGCCAATTCATTTTCCCCCCACTCGACGCCGGCATAAAGCCCCCGCAACACGTGCGCCAGTGTCGGCCTCTTGCCCGCACCCAACCAGTTGAGAATCCACAGATGCTCGGGGTTGCGCGCATACCAAGTGGAGACCATCGGTGCCCACAAACGGCCTTCCCATCCCTGGGACGGAGAAAAAGGAGCGTACCCCGAGGTATCCCCGTGGTTGCTCTCGCTACGCATGTTGTCCGTAGTCACCACCGATAGCGTACACAAATCGGCGATGTGGCCATTCTCGATATACCCGTAGTCGTTCTTAAGCAACCCGTACGAGAGCGTCTCCTGGGGCACGAGCCAAGCGTACCCCACGCCACCGTCGTCGTTGGATCTGTAGCAATCGCTCTGGCCATCAAAAATCCGCTCCACCACTTCCTCAGTGGGATCGAATTCGCGAATGCCGTAGCGCTTGCTCAGGTAGTTGTGGCCTGCTGCCAAATCCATGGCGATATAAGTAGTGTGGTTCTGGCGAATCTGGTCGGGAGGGTTGACTGTTTCCTCCATATAGAACAAGCCGGCCAAATGGCGCAGCATCTCGCCCACCATGGTCACCACCCCGCGGCGGTCGGCCTCGGTATAGAGCGGACTATCCTCGATCAGTTCCCAGAGGTGAATGAGACTGTGGAAGTGGAAAAAGCAGTGGTAGGTCTCCGGATAGTCGCGCCGCTGGGCCAGCCAGGGTTCCAAGGAACCGGCGAAGATAGCCGGCACGGCGCGGCCCCACACCGGATGATCGGTCAGATAGTAATACCAGGCGTAGCTCTCCACCCGACCGCCCCGAAAAGGCGTGGAGACCCAGGCACCTTCCCAAGTCTTGAGATCGTCCTGCACCATCTTCTCCAGTTGTACTTCCTCGGGAAACGAGGGCAGAGGATGCTGGAACTGAGCGGCGTGTACCCGCTGCAACTCCCCATCACTGGTGTGGACCAAATCCTCGAACACCGCAAAGGCCGCCAACAGCCCTTCCCCGCTGCTGGCCCCGAGGACGATACAGTTTTTGCCATAGCCGAAGGGATCTGAAATCGACTTGACAAAATAGCCGTCCCCACCGGGAAAAAAGGTATCGACAAAACAGCAGCGGGCCGTGTAGAGCCGCCACAGCGCGGCATTGTTCGTCATATTGCCGCAGGCGATCACCTGCGCACTGCTGAAAAGCGTCTCGGTGAAATCCCGCTGCGCGACAACGTCGGGTGCCCGCCCCCCCACGGCTGCAATAGCGCCCTGTAGTTGCACAACGGGCGAGGTCGCTTGAAGACCGTCCGGCACCACCAGGACCGTATCTGCGGCGAGGTCGGTGCGGGGAAAGTGTCGGGAATGCGCAAAGACGAATTCTGTCATGTCAGCTAATAAATCCTTGCAGTACCTGCCACTCCTCTTCGCTCATGTCCGAGTAGTGCCAGTAGATGAGGCTTTGCAGGCCGCTGGCGACAATGGCCTGCAAGAGCAATTCGAGTTCGTTGGACGAAATTCGCACCCCGCCGTGGTGCAGGCCGACCCAAGGTTTGAGGCGCTCCACCGGACCAGTGCGGAAGATCATCTTGGCGATTTCCCCTGGCACGGTCTCGCGAAAAAAGGCTTCGTTGAGCGGTGCCGACAACTCGTCTAAGGTGCGCACGCCGGGCATGGTGAAACCGAACAGTTTAAAGACAAAATCCAGCGCCAACCCTTCGTCCACGCCCTCGTTCAGTTCCACCAGCGTTTTGGCGTAGCGGTACACCGTCCCCTTCAGCCCGTCGATGCCGTGCTGCCAAAAGTAGAGCTTGGGGGCGATAAAATCGGTCACTTCACCTAAACGCCGATAATTGTATCCAGTCAGCGGCGCAAAGGCCGAGATTCGGGGTCCGCAGGCCAGCTTTAATTTCGGGTCAATCTCTTTGACGCCGCGGTGAAATGCACCCACATAGTGCTCGATACACGTAGTCTTGAAGCGAATCCAGTCGAAGAGCGCGGGATCCTGCAAGAGCAAATCCACCGCGTCAAAAGGCCCGGTCTGCGCCTCGATAAAACCGCGCATCACGGCCGGACTCAATGCGCTCAGATGAGCCCGCAGGCGCTCGGCCGCTTCCTGCATGGCGGCGAAATCGCAGCCCAATTCCCGCGCCTTATTCTCGCAGTGGCGACAGAAACACGTGAATACGTCGCTGCGGTGTCCCGGTTCAATTTCGTAGCCGTATTCGGGGCCGTCGAGCACAAAACCGCCAGTGTCGGGATATTGGGCAAAGGTATCCCGGGTGCGCGCCAAGCCATAGCGCACCTGCTCGGGATTGTTCAGGCACGAGCCCGATTCGAACCAGCCGAACTGTCCCCAATCGTGGAAGTAGATGGCAAACCCCTTGTCGGCCGCGGCTTTCACCGCATCGCCGAAAATGCGACTCGACGCTTCTAGGTTGGTGGGCAGTTGCGGCGGCTGTTTTTCATAGCCTTGGTAAAAATCCGCATTGGGGGCAAAGGAAGGGCCCTGGGTCTCGCCTTGCCGCAAGATCAGATCGCCCAACACCAATTCCCTGATGCCCCCGTCCCACAGGCGCTCGATAATATAGTCCGCGCCGTCGTTTTCAAATGCCTGAATCTGTCCTATGAACATCACAGGTCGCATGAGCTATCCTCCTTTGTCGCGGTCGAATTGATCCAGTCCGTTTACTTTTTCTCTAAGGCGAGATATTTGTCGAGATCGCGGCGCGCCCTGTCGAGAAATGGATGGTCTCCGGCTTGGTAGCATTTGACGCGCGCTTCGAGCAAATCGCGCTTCCAAGGCACGTGCGGTTCCAATTCGTTGAGCACCTCTATGCAGTTCTGCGGAAAATTGAGCTCATAGCCCAAATTCAACAATGCATTCAGCCGCGTCTCCCTAGCGTAATCCATGACAAACGGAGAACGCAACGCCGCGTACAACCGCTCGGCATGAGCTGCATCCCGACCGCCGAGGTTGACCGCTAGCGCCAAGCCGCGCTGCATCAGTGCTGGCCAAGCCCAAGGATCGCGGCCGTACCCTTCAAAAGCGGACTCCAATGCGGCGACTGCCTCCGGCATCCGTCCCTGACGCGCGTGCAAAATGGCCAAGATCACATCCGCTTCAACAGGCTGGAGGGAGCGCAACTGCTCTATGTACTGAGCGGCTTCCTCGCGCTGGTTAACCGCCATCATGTAGGCCACAGCCGACACTTCGTGCAGCCCTCGTGGCTGGCGCGGCTGACTTTGCCACCACGCCAACCCATTGCGCGACCGCGAGTCCCACCAAGCCGATAAGGCTCTCAGGCGATATCGCTGGTGCGGCGTCAAATCCGGGTACCGGGCCGGGCGAATTTGTTCCCCTTGGCCAATCAAAAAGGCGAGGCGCTGGTCTATAACCCAGCCCCAGTCCACGTCTCCTCCCGTCACGTGAGGCCGATCTTCACCTCGGTCACGTGCCAGTTTTTCCACTGTCTCGATATTGAAATGCCTCCCGAGCCCTAGATGGCGGGCAAAGGCGTACTCCACCAAGGTGCGATCGTCCGTATTCAATTCCTGCTCGCGCGCCAAGTCGCGCGCCACTGTAGGACCGGCTATGTAGTGAGCGAGGAAGCCTTCGAGGTCTGCGGTGCGCCAGACCGCGGCCAATGCACTGCGGTAGGGTTCCTCGGCAATCCGAGCGCGCAGTCTGGGAACATCGTACGACACCGGCCCGGCCGACGACAACAGCAGCAAATCCCCGCGCTGGGTCTGCCAAGTTTCCACGTGTGGGAAAACCGAACTCAGGGTAGCGTAGATGGTGCGAATGGTTTGCTCGTCCACCTCGTACATTTGCACCCACTGCGCAAACAGGCCGCCGTCGCGCAGCAGCGGGGCGACCCCTTCGTAGAATTCTCGCGTGTACAGGCTGGCAACCCCCGCCCGGTAGGGATTGGAAGGCTCGGAGAAGATGAGGTCGTAGGATTGCCGAGTAGTCAGGACGACCTCTCGCCCATCGCCGACCACCGTGTGTACCTTGGGATGGCCGGCGGCGTTCACATTGACCGCTCCAAAGGCACTGGCCGCTTCGACCACAGCCGCCTCCAACTCCACCACATCGACGCGCTCCATTGCATCGATAGCAGCCAGCCAACCAGCCGTAGATCCAGTCCCAAGTCCAATGACTAGAGCATTGCGTGGCTGTGGATGCAGAATAGCTCCAATCATCCCACTCATAATCTGAGTGGAGGCGTCCCCCACCGCAGATCCTTCGCTCTTGCCGTTCAAAAAGAGCACCGGCCCCCTGTCGGACACGCGAATGGCTACCGAGCTTTCAATCCCTTCCCGCTCCCAGCGCACGGCGCGCCGCTGCCCTTGCATCCACCCCTGTATCTCGTTGGCATTCAAATTGGCCAACATTTTCAGCCCTGCTCCAATCGGAGTGTGCCGCCACGCCGCCGTGGGTCCGGTCGCCAACAACAAGGACGCGGCGACCACGGCCAAAACGACAGCTATACCCGACTGCAGGCCAATCCATCTTGCACTTTTCTCTTCCCGTCCATCTCTCGCCCACGCAAACGCAGCAATACCGCCTCCCAAAACCGCGAGCAGCACTACCACGAGTTGCCACGCGCCTAGAGCAGAAAGCCACGGCAGCAAGGCGAAGCCTCCGAGCAAGGCACCCAGAATGGCACCCAGTGTATTCCAAGCATAGGTCCAGCCCACGTCGAGCCCGAGTTGGCGCGCGCCGGGGCCCAGCAACGCGATGAGGAGCGGGAACTGGTACCCCGCAACAATAGCCGTGGGTAGCACTACAATACCCACCACTACGGACCACGACAGCACCAGTCCGCCAAAACCCAACGTCCCCCACTCGCGCAGGCCGCCCGCCAGCACAGCTAATTGATCGCCCAGCGCAAAGGGTATAGCTACACACAGCGCTTCCAGAATGCAGGTCAACGCCAGCCCAGCGAGCGCAGGAGTCCGCTTGCGCCCCCACAACGCATAGGCGGTCCCTCCCAAACCGATCCCCAGCAGTGCCACGGCCAAGATGAGACCAAAAGTGTAGGTGGTGCCCCCGAGCAGCGGTGCCAGCATCCGGTACCAGACCAATTCCATGAGCAGAAAGGCCATCCCGGCCACCGCAGCAGTCGCAAAAATCAGCAGCCGCACGTAGCCGGAACGCCGCACCTCTCCATCTGGCGCTTGTGCAACAGACACCTGCTTGTCAAAGACGGTGGGGTAAGAGCGCGCAATCCAGAGAGCACAGCCGCCGACAACGGCGTTCAGCACGGCGGCGGCCCACAGGGTCGCATCGGCCCCTAGGCGTTCCAACAGCGCGAAAGTGGCCAGCAAAGCCCCAGTCACAGCGCCGAGCGTGTTGATTCCGTACAGCACGGCGACCCGGCGTCTTCCAGCATCCTCATCGCCCCCGACAGCTCTGGCCGCAGCGGGCAGCGTTCCCCCCATGAGAAAGGTCGGAACGGCCAGCGCACACGCGGTTAGCACGAGTCGCACCAGCGTGGCCGCGACCGGCCCCAACGACAGGACTCCGCCCAAGGCGACGTAGAACTCGCGCGCCATCCACACCAGCAATGGAGTGAGAGCAGCCGAGGCCGCAATGAACAATTCGAGGTAGGCGTAGAGGGCTAACGGCCGCGGGTTGCGGTCAACGCGCCGCCCGAACCAGAACCCGCCCGCGCCAAGGCCCCCCAGAAAGACGGACAGCACCGCGGCCGATGCTAGGGTAGAAGCGCCAAAGACAAAGCGGAATTCGCGCAGCCAGACCATCTGGTAGATCAGGGCACACATCCCCGACCCAAACAATAAGCCGGCGACCAATATCACGTGTCGCAACATTAGCCATCAAACCTGTCTGATGTAGAGCCGCCGACGGTGCAACCCCCGGTCGAGCCGCCACGTCCTGATGCTAGCGTCGTCGATATGCATGATAATATCGTAGAACCCCATCCGTGCGGGTTCCCATGCATGCGACCAGAGCGTCCAGGTGTTGTTGGTCTCTTGCGCGTAGGGCATGTTGACTGGAACGGGATCTTGGTCCTGACCGAACCGAATCATCAATTTGTCGGTCGGCCGCTCGCCTCCCCACATCAGACCGACCACCCGATAGACGATCCGCTCGGCGACACGCCATTTTTCAACGCGGATGGGCAGTGCCGCTTGGTCGATCAGCGCGGGGTCGAAGTCCCTAGCGAACTTGGGGGTACCCTGCTGATTGATGCGGCTGGCAAATTCCAGCATCTGACTCGTCGCCTTTGCGCCGTCGTCGACCAACGCGATCTCATTGACCCATTTGATGTCCACGCAACTAAACCATCGGGGCACGACTAGGCGCACGGGGAAACCGTGATCGCGCGGCAGCGGTTCGCCATTCATCTCGGTGGCTAAAAAGGCACCGTATTTCTCAAGCTCTGCAAAGGTAAAAACCCAACTCGCCCCCGGAATCGAAGAGTGCGGTTTGGTTGAATACTCGTCAAAGCCCGAGATCAGGACGCGAGTCGCCTCGGCTTTGATATTCAGCCTTGCTACCACCTCGGTCAGGGGGACGCCCGACCACTGGGCCGCGCTCATCAAACCAAAAGGCCGGCGCTGATTGCCGGCGCACTCCAACAGCACAGTGCCCATCGGTCTGACCAAGGGCTTCAACTCGTCCAGACCAATTTCCACTGGCTGCTCGACCAGTCCGCGCACCGCGATCTTCCACGGCTGGGCAAAATCGATCAGGTCGGAACAGCGCGTGCGTATAAAGAAGTGCTCATTGGAAGTGATCAAGGTGGCGGGCTTGAGAGCGGTCAAATCAGTGTGGAACCGCGCGTCGAGTCCATCGCCTAGTTGCAGAGGTTCTTTGCCGTCGAGGAAGCTCTGATTCCCCAGCAATTCGCCGTCGGCAAAAAGATCGGGATCACCCTCTGGACGGGCGCACGACAGGCCCAAGGCCAGCGCACCACCCGCGCCAAGCGCCTGCTGGATAAACGTCCTGCGCGTCCATTCCTCCATCGTCTGCCCTCCTAAGGTAGCCCGAGGTCTACCTCGTCGCGATTGAAGGCTTCGCGCAGAGCCAGAAAGCCGAACGTTTGATAGTGGGCTACCTGTTCTTCGGTTATCATGCGAATTCCTTCTATTTTGCCAGGGCCGCAGCCACGGCCTCCAGCACCTCCAGCCGCATCTCAAGCAATTCCCCGGGCGTACCGCTGTGCAGGTCCACCTGCACTAGATCGGCCCGGCCATCCTGCCTGTTGACCAAGCGGCCTGGACCTTCCCGATGGAGCTGTGTCAGACCTGCATCGCCAGTTTTTGCCGCGACACTGCCCAGATGACGCCACAATTCGACATCTTCAATGCCTTCGCGCCAAGCCTCCCGCCGCTTGCTAGTGATCGGCCCGTGCTTGGTGGCATAGACCATGCCGTAGCTGGGATAGCGGCCCGCGTAGTCGTTGAACTGTCCGCCGTCGTCTCCCCAGACCCACATGCCAGCACCGTCCAACCCCAGCTCGACGGTGGCTATGTGGTGCAGGCGATAGTACCGGTGGGGATCGCTGGCTTTGGAACTTCCCGTGACGTATTGGGAGCCGGCGTGTTCTTCCGCCAGCACGTGGGCGAGAATTTCGGGGTGTTGGCGGTAGTACTTTAGCGGACAGCAGTGGATGTCAATGGCATCGGGATACTTTTCCAGCATCTCCAGCGAAATCTGATGATCCTCCCAAATGAGGATCGTCGGATCGACCTCCTTGGCGAATTTCGACGACGGAACAATGTACTCCATAAATCCATCGTCGCCGGGCTCATCGACCCAGTAAAAGGCCCATTTATCCGTTGGATAGCCCCTCGCCTGCATGTGGTCGCGGATTTGCCGCACCCACTCTTTGAATAGGGCTTCGTGCTCGGGGGTGCCGACCTTCGGCACATGAGTCGCGCGGTGATAATTGAGGTCCATGAAGCCGAATTCAAAACCGGTCCACAGCAGCCACTGTCTCACATAGGGCCGGTACGCGAGCATCTCGTCGAGTTTGGCGAAATCAACCTCAATCGGTTGGACAAACTCACCAGTCGCCTTATCGACCTTGGGCCAAGGGATGTACGCGTGGTGCAGCACGTGGGCATTGGCATAGCAGCGCTCGAGTTCCGCGGCGGCCTGCTGCTCGTACCCCTGTGATGGCGTCCAAGTAAAGTAGCCCCATGACTGGGCGATATACGTCGGGTCGGCCGGCATTTCCACCGGAAACACGGTGGCGCTGAGTGGAATTTCAAAATGCGCATCGCCGACGGAGACTGCGACCTTGCCCTCGTACTGTTGCGGCTCGACGCCCCGCGAGTGAAGCACTAGCCACACTTGGCGCGTCATGCCCGGCGGCAAGGTCGCGCCGCCGTCTTCAAGGGGAGGTAGAGCGTCGTCGAAAAACAGAAATCCACTGCCTACTACATGAGTTGCAATATGTCGTGTAATCTGCGCGTCCGGCCAGACATCCTCTCCCCCAACTCCCCTCAATGCGCCCACTTCGACTTGGATATTCAACGGCTCAGTGGTGTTGTTCGACACGTTGAAGGCGACCGGTTCGTACTCGCCGATCATCATGTCCGCGTGCAACGTGGGCAAAACCTCGCTTACCGGTCGTGCAAATGGGTTGGTCCGGTGCGACCACATCGAGTCAGTCGGCTGCCAGACGATCGCGGCCCGGTCGTCGCGCCGGCTGAAATAGGCACCCATCGCCGCGCAAATCCTACGACCGACTTCGGTGTAGGGCAGTCCCTCGGAGTAATCCACTTCTTCGCCACCGCTATCGGCGAAAACGACGCGCTCTATGGCTTCGAGTTGACGCAAAACAGCGACCGCGTCTGCTCCCGGCATGGACATCACCTGATCGCGGGCAGTCTGGACAAAGTAGAGGTCGATATTCTTCTGCACGGCGCCCTCGGCGCGCTTTAACGCGTCGCTTTCGATCGCGCTTTGGTCGATTCCGGCCGCCGAAAAAGAAACAGCCGCCGGATCGCCGCGGCCCTGCATCACCTCAATCTCGTCCACAAATCCGTAAAAGCCTCCCTTGGCGACGTATATTGCCAGATGGCGCCCGCGAGTTTTCAGGCCTTGGGCAACAAAGCGATGGCGCACGTACTGGTCCTGGGGAATCGCCTCATTGATCAGATCAGCCACATAGTGCCAAGTCTGACCGTCGTCAGACACATAGGCGAAGAGCGCCGAGGGAAAAGTGACTTGAGACGCGCCGGAAGTGGTATCAAAACCAAGAGCGTCGATAGAGTAAACATCCCCCAGATCGACAGAGATGAGGACGCCAGGCTTGCGACCGAATTGCCAGCCGACCGTTCCCTTGTCGGTCCAGAAGCCAGTGTCGCCGGGCTGCCAGAACTCGCCATCGAAGAGATCGGTCTCGTCTCCCCCGGCACACAAGCTGTAGTTGGGCTCTAAAGAAAAAGTCGCGCTCTTGCCCAAGGCTAGGTTCGTTCCCGCCAGCGGCTCTATTACTGTATCAGCGCTGAGGCCTGTCGCCGTGGCCATACCCAAGGCGACGATGAAGCATGCTTTCTGCCAGCTATTCATCCGATTCCTCCCTCTCGCGCGGGGCGAGGGTCAACGGCTCATTGAGCGCCGTGTTGCTGGACGTAATCCTGCGCTTCTTTGAGCGCGGGCAAATCGGCATCGGCATCGCGCCAGATGTCGAGGAGTTCGCGATAAAAACGCACGGCTTCCCCCCTGCTGCCCAGTGCTGCTTCGGCCCGCGCCAGACCGAGTACGTATAGCGGGTCTCGCGGCCGCATCTCCAAAAGCTGGGCAAACAACGGGCGGGCCTTTTGGGCATGCCCCTGTTCTAGGAGCAGTTCCGCGTACAGCTCACTGCCCAGAATGTCGGGCGGGACTTTTTCCCGTCGCTCCCCTTCCATGGCCCGTCGCGCCGACTCCAGCGCGGCAGCGGCATCGCCGCGCGCCCGGGCGTGGACAGCGTCGAGATAGTGGGCCACGGCCTGAAGGTAATTTTTGAATCTCCCCAAGACCGGCATGTGCGAGTAGGCCCGCACGCGTCCGACGGAGAGGCGAAACAGCGAGTCCTGCCCCGCTGCCGCGGCGCGATAGCCAATAAAGCGCGCGCCCTCGCCCGGCCGCATGGAGGCCACATCGACCTCCTCTGTAACCGGAAGCCGCACGTCGGTGCGGCCCACGGCCAGCGCGGCCCGTTGGTATCGGCTTTTGAACATGATCGCATTGTAGGGAATGAGGTCCAGTTTCTCTCCCCGCCGCTGGGCTTCGCGCGCAACGGCGTCGAGTTCATCGAGCACGCCCTGAGCGTCCTGCAAACGGCCGAGCTTCAAATAGGCGTCCAACAGCCAGTCGAGCGAGTGAAAGTCGCGCTTGTACAGGGGCCGCCCCGTCCGCTCCTGCCACTGCACGGTCGCCGCGTAGGAATCCTCGTTTGAAGCGGCCATCTCCTCCCACATGCCGAGCCAGCGAAAAATGTGGCTCGGCATGTGCAGCGCGTGCGACGAGGCCGGTGCCAAACGAGCATAGAACCGGGCTAAGTCCAAGCCTCTATGAGCGAAAGTGCGCGAGTCGTACACGTGGATGAGATAGTGCACCACGCCGGGATGCTCGGGACGGCGCTGGTACACTTCCTCCAAAATGGCGGCGAGCGGCTCCACAAACGAGGAATCGTCCCAAGTGAATCCCCTTTGGACCCGGGCGGCGCTCATGCGGGCCAATGCCGCGAAGATGATCGCTTCGTCGTCATCTGGGTAGCGCGCGGCGAGTTGTTCCATAGCCGCGGCAAAAGCCCGGCGACCTTTTGGACTGCCCCGCTCGCGATAGAGCGGCCGCAGCGCATCGACGAATCCCTGCTCGCGCGTGCTCCATTGCAGCTTTCCCTGCGCTTGCAGTTCATCCAACTGGTCGAGAATCGCTTGGCCCGCCTTTGAATCCTGCACGCCTCGGGTCCCCTGCAGAGGCGCGTCGTGCGTCATGGCCTCACCCCAATAGGCCATGGCAAAACCGGGGTCCAGTTCCCGCGCCTTGCGAAAGTGGT
>JAPPEG010000220.1 GCA_028875345.1 Gemmatimonadota bacterium | reverse complement strand
ACGCGCACAAGATCGCGCCCCCAGACGAACTCAAACCCACGCTCTCCATGGGGGTGACCATGAACCACGTAGCCGCGGTAGCCGCGCCCTTAGTCGGCGGTTACGTCTGGCTCTTTTTTGGCTACGAGATCATTTTTATCAGCGGCGCGCTCTTGGCCTTTGTCTCGCTGGTGGTAACTCAGTGGGTCGATCCAGATAAGCAAAGCCGCATACCCATTTAATCCATATAGAAGGGAACACACCATGAAAATTGGCACCCGCATGCCCCCATTTTCCCGTCAGATCGGCTTTGACGCCTATGCCGCGTGGTTGGCCGAGAACGGCTTTGGTGCGGTCGATACCCCGCCTTTGACCCGTCAGATTGCCCGTACCTGCGAGCGACTAGACTTGGCTATTGGCTCTTCGGACGGCGGCGGCCAGGTCCTCACCCGCGACGCGGCCAAGCGCCGCAAGGGCTTGAGCGAGATCAAGAAGAGCTTGAGCGCGATAGCCCGGCACGGCGGCCACACGCTCTTTACCGTGCTCGGCCCAGACGACCCGAGCATGTCCAAAGCCGAGACTTTCGAGATTTTTGCCAAGGTCTATCCCCGGGTCGTGGCCCACGCCGAGAAGGTGGGCGTCAATATCGCCATCGAACCTTGGCCAGGCGGTCGGCCCTACTACCCCAATCTGGGCTGCTCGCCCGAGAGTCTGCGCTTGATTTTTGAAGCGTGCCCGTCGCCACGGCTGGGCATTTGCTACGATCCCTCCCACTTCGTGCGCTTGCAGATAGACTATCAGCGGCTCTTGCACGAGTTTGGCGACCGCGTGCGGCACGTCCATCTCAAGGATACCGAGATTATGCCGGAAAAGCTCTACGAATCCGGCAACTTGGGCGAGGCATACAGCTCGACCTACGTGTGCGGCGAGGGCTGGTGGCGCTATACCATTCCCGGCGAGGGCGAGGTGGATTGGAACTTTGTAATACGCCGACTCGAAGACGTGGGCTACGACGGCGTGCTCTCGGTGGAACTCGAAGACCACTACTTCTGGCAGACGCCTGAGCTGCAACAGGAAGGTTTGCTGCGCGCCAAGGACCATATTGAGCCGCTGCTCAGGGGATAGCAGTGAGTGCTCTGCTTCTCGTGCTCCTGCTGTCGGCAGCCAGCTATGGGCAGAGCCACTTCGTCGAGGTCGCCCGCGAACTGGGCATTGATTTCGTTCACCACAACGGGGCCTCGCCGCAAAAGCGATTGCCCGAGACCAATGGCGCTGGCAGTGCCTTTCTCGACTACGACGATGACGGAGATTGGGACTTGTACTTGGTCAACAGCGGGGACATGGAGCAGGGGCGGGGCACAGCCTCTAACCAACTTTTTCGCAACGACGGGCGCGCCTTTATCCGAGTGGACGGCGCAGCCGGTGCGTCCGGCACCTCCTATGGCATGGGGGCGACCGCGGCCGACTACGATGGAGACGGCGACCCAGATCTCTACCTGACGGCGTGGGGGCCAGATCAGTTCTACCGGCGCGGAGAGGACGGTTATGTCGATGCGACGGAAGAGGTTGGTCTCGGCCACACGGGATGGACCACCAGCGCCGTTGCGTTCGACTACGATCTCGACGGCGACCTCGACCTCTTCGCCGCGCAATACGTCCGCTTTGTTTTGGGGGAGCAGCCTTGGTGTGGACGCGAGGACATGGGGCTGCGCTTCTACTGCGATCCGAGGGTCTTTGAGCCCACTGTGGATATTCTCTACCGCAATGAGGGCCACGGCGTCTTTGCCGAGATCAGCCGCCAAGCGGGTATCACAGGCGCAGGCAATGGGTTAGGCGCGGTAGCTGGCGACTACGATGGGGACGGCGACCCCGACCTGTACGTGGCCAACGACTTGACGCCCAATTTCCACTACGTCAACCAAGGCGACGGCACCTTTGCCGAGACCGGCTTGCTGGCCGGGACCGCATTGAGCGCAGACGGAGCGAGCCAAGCGGGCATGGGCGTCGATGCTGGCGACATAGACCAAGACGGCGATCTCGACCTCTTCGTCACCAACTACCAGTTAGAAAACAACGGGCTGTATCGCAACGACGGATCGTTTTACTCCGAGATCAGCTTCAAAGCTGGCCTCGGCGACCTCAGCCTGAACTATCTTGGTTTTGGCACGGGATTTTTCGACTCGGACAACGATGGGTACCTCGACCTGTTCGTGGGCAACGGACACGTCCACGACAACATCGAACAGTACGACGAATTGGTGACCTACGCGCAACAGGCACAGCTCTTTCGCAATGGGGGCGCGGGCGTCTTCCGCGAAGTGACTGCTGAAAGCGGCCCGGCTTTCTCCGCCTTCTACGTGGTGCGCGGTTCCTCCTTTGGAGACATTGACCAAGATGGCGACTTGGACATTGCCCTCGTCAACAACGGCCGCCGCTTCGCCCTGCTGCGCAACGACGGTGCCCGAGGCAACTACCTCGAGGTCTCGCTAGAGGGCCGGCAGAGCAACCACGATGGCATCGGCGCCCGCCTGTATTTATGGGCCGGCGGTCGGCGGCAGCTCAGGGAAGTAAAGGCGGGATCGGGTTTCCTCTCGACCAGTCAACGCGACCCCGTGTTCGGCCTGGGAACAGCCGAGCGCATCGAGCGGCTGGAGATTCACTGGCCGGCCGGGGGGGTGCAAGTGCTCGAAGACTTGGCCGCCAACCAGCGGTTGCACGTGGTGGAAGATTGACGGACGCGGGCCACAGTCTATTATGTAGCCAATTTAAGAATCTGCTAAGGAGCTATAAAATGATCGGATTTGCTGTTGTAGGGCTGGGCATGGGCCGCAATCGCGCTCGGCAAGTGGCCGAGACCGCAGGGGCTGAACTGCGCGTGGTCGTCGATCTCAACGAAGACTTGGCCCGCCAAGTAGGTGAGGAAATGGGCTGCGCGTGGTGTACGGCCCTCGAAGACGCCTTAGGTCGGGATGATGTGGATGTCGTGTTGGTGATGACCCCGAGCGGGCTGCACGCGTCCATCGGCGTCGAGGCCCTCAATGCCGGCAAGCACGTAATCACCACCAAACCCATGGACGTCAGCACCAAAGCCTGCGACGAGCTGCTCGTCGCAGCCGACGCGGGAGGACTTTTGCTTGGCGTCGACTACCAGAGCCGTTACGTCGATAACAACTACCGCGTCGCCGAAGCCCTCAAGCAGGGCCTGTTGGGCAAGCCCATTCTCGGCGAGGTGCGCTTTAAGTGGTTTCGTTCGCAGGAGTACTTTGAACACAGCGGCGGCTGGCGCGGCACTTGGGCGATGGACGGGGGTGGGTCGCTGGCCAACCAGGGGTCGCATCTGATCGATCTCCTACTGTGGTTCATGGGTGTGCCCAAAACCGTCTATGGCGAAACGGCGATTATGAGCCACGACATTGAAACCGAGGATATTGGTCAGGCCATTTTGAACTTTGAAAGCGGAGCCAAGGGAGGGATCTTGGGCACGACGACCTTCCCAGAAAGCCCCTATTTTAGCGCCGAGGTACACGGCAGCGAAGGGGGGGTGTTGCTGGACGCTGTGCTGTCGGGCGAGATGCGGGTCTTTGGCGATGGATTGGAAGAGAAGCTGCTGGCCATGGACAATCCGCTGGCCAACGTCGTCGAGGACGTGGTCTCGGCCCTAGAGAACGGGACCGACCTGCGGGTGGATGGCCGCGAGGGCCGGCGCACGGTGGCGCTGTTGGAAAACATCTACCGCTCGGCGCGGGAAGGAAAGGCGGTGGATTACCATGACGGATAAAGTATGCGCTGCCCTCGTTGGGCTGGACAATCCCCACAGTCGTGGATGGCTGACCTCGCTACAGCATTGCGAGGCCGTGGGCCGCTTGGTCGTCTGTACGGCCGAAGAATGTACTGACGTCGATCAGGTGTATGGCAGCCTAGACGCGCTGTTGGCGGACGAGGAGTTGGGAGTAGCCATAGTGTGTACGCGCAATGATCACGCGCCAGACCTCATCGCGCAGCTTTTGCAGGCTGGCGTGCCGGTTATTGCCGAGAAACCGGTCGCGCGCACAGCTGCTGATATCGCTCGTCTCAACGAAATCGCCGCTGAAAAGCAGGTCTTGTGGGCAACGGCCTTTTTGAATCGCTGCCATCCGATTGCCGGAAAAGCGCGCGAACTCGTCGCCGCCGGCGTCTTGGGCCGCATCGTCTCCATCGAGGGGCGGATGGTCACCAGCACCGTCCAGCAGCGCAATCCGGACCACTGGCTCTTTGATCGCGCGCGGGCGGGCGGGGGAATTCTGCACTGGCTGGCGATTCACACGGTCGATATGGTTCGTTATATCAGCGGCCTAGAGTACAAGGGCGTCAGCGCCCACAAGGCGACCCTGAGCGGCACCGGTATCGACGTCGAAGACGTGCTCGCCGCTTCGTTTCGCATGGACAACGGCGCGCTGGGCAGCCTGCACGCTGGCTATGTTCTGCCGCGCCGCTACGGCGATATCTACTTGTGTTTCAGGGGAACTGCAGGGGATGCAACTTGGGTGATGCAAGATTGGGAAGGACGCGGCGACCAGCTCGTCGTCCAGAGCCAAGCCGAGGGCTGGACCGAGGACGAGTACCGCCAATTCGACCTCTCGGTCGGCGAGGCCCCCGGGTACGGCGGGGCGGCCGGATTGGGTTTCATCGCCGACTTTGTCGCCGCTAGCCGTGGGCAGGGTACTTTTATCACTAATGGCGACGATGCTTGGCAGGCTATGCGCTTTGTCGATGCGGCGTATGGTGCGGCTGAGCGAGGATGTCAACTCGAACTGTAAGAACTAAATAGCCGAAATAACCTGACTTCAGGAGGCAACCCGTGAAAGTCGTAGATGTCGAGCGGATTGTAGTCGAGGTGCCCTTTACCCAACGCCAGCAAAAAATCACGGCCCGAGAAGTGTACAACTGGTGTATCCTAGAGCTATGCCGCGTTGAAACCGATAGCGGCCACGTAGGCTGGGGAGAGACGGTCATTCACTACACGTGGGCCAGGGTGTCCGATGAGGCGGTCGAGCGGGTTGTGGGCCAAAGCCCAGCGGCCCTGATGCACGACGACTCCTTGGGGGCGGGATTGCAGATGGCGCTTTTCGACGTGGTCGGCAAGGCTCTCGAAGTGCCAGTGTACCAACTTCTGGGCAACAAGTGTCGCGATTGGGTGCCCCTGTCTTGGTGGTCAATCGACGCCTCGCCGCAGGATTGGGCTGCTGAGGCCAAAGATGCGGTGCAGGCCGGATATACCAGCTTTAAGCTCAAACCGAGGCCTTGGTGGGACATCGTCGCACAGATCGACGCAATCTGCCAGGTCGTGCCTCCGCATTTCAAGTTGGACCTCGACCCGAATGCCACTTGGCAAAACGCCGCTACCGCGATCCCCATCATCAAACGGCTCGAAGCCTACGACAACGTGGCCATCTACGAAACCCCTATTCCCCAAGGCGACATACTCGGCAACCGGCAGATTCGCGCGGCCAGCAATCGGCCCGTTGCCATGCACTTTGGCTCGCCGCCGTACGTAACACAGATTCGGGAAGAGGTCTGCGACGGCTATGTGCTCTGCGCTGGCCAGTCGCAGCTCATGCGCCAAGCCGAGCTCAGTGCCGAGGCCGCCATGCCCTTTTGGCTGCAACTGGTCGGCAACGGCTTGACGACGACGTGGGCCGCGCACTTGGGGGCTGTGTTCACGCATGCGGCTTGGCCGGCCATAACCTGTATCAATCTGTACAGTCACCAACTCCTCAAAGAGGCAATCGACGTGGTCGGCGGCTATCACCGGGTGCCCGAGGGGCCGGGTTTGGGTGTGGAGATCGACGAAGAAGCCATCGCTCGCTACCGGGTGCCAGAAGAGACGCTCAAGCCGCTACAGGGCGCGCCCTACGCGCTACCAGAGCCGAGGACCATCTGTTCGGTCGTCTACCCCGATGGCAGTTGCGTACACATTTCCCATTCAGGGCAGGGCTACAGTTATTTCGGTGGTGGGAATGGACCGGCCCAAGCCGAAGGCGTGCGCCTCGAAACGCGGGCCGACGATGGCTCCGAGGAGTGGCAGCAGTTGTTTGCTCAGGCTCAGGAACATCCAGTGCGGGATCGCTGGCAGCAGCGTTGATTGTCAATTCATTTTGACTGTTACTTTTTATATATAATATCATGTGCGCCAATAAAATAGTCGCTATCCAAACTTTTGAATTATCACCTCCACTACCCAGCGAGGAGGGAACCCAACCGCTGCGCGAGCAGACGTGGCTTTGGGCACCTGTGCAGGCCACGCCGATGGATAAATTCGCGCCCGAGG
This sequence comes from Gemmatimonadota bacterium, assembly GCA_028875345.1. Taxonomy (GTDB): domain Bacteria; phylum Latescibacterota; class UBA2968; order UBA8231; family UBA8231. The sequence continues at coordinate 8,015 of JAPPEG010000220.1, read as the reverse complement.
AGCGGATCATGCCTAGGCCGGGTGGTGTGATCTGGGTTAAGGCCATCGCCGAGGACGGCACCTTTGGCTTGGGTCGCACGGATTCGGGCCATGCAGCTCAGCCGATCATCGCCGAATGCCTAGCGCCCCTAGTTATCGGGCAAGAGGTTGGGGCCATTGACCGGTGCAATGATCGCATGTGGCGGGGGACGCTCTCCTTTGGCAACGAAGGGCTTACGGCGCGGGCAGTCGCCGGGGTCGATCTAGCGCTGTGGGATTTGTGGGGCAAAACCCTCGACCAGCCCGTCTATCGGCTGGCCGGAGGACCGCAGCGCACCCAGATGGAAGTCTATGCTACTGGCAACGATGTGGATTGGTACTTGGAGTTGGGTTTCAAAAAGTTCAAGCTGGCTCGTCCGCACGGACCGGTTGATGGCCAAGCCGGAATCGACGGCACGGTCGAACTGATGGCCAAGTGCCGCGATTTAATTGGTCCGGATGCCGATTTGATGCTAGATTGCTGGATGACCTTTGACCTCGACTTTGCCGTGCGCATCTGCGAGGCGCTCAAGCCGTATCGGATGCGCTGGATGGAGGAAATGCTGATGCCCCACGACTGGGAGGGGCATCGCGCCCTGCGCCAGCGCGTTCCTTGGCAGACGCTAGCCGACGGCGAGCACTGGTCTACTCGCCATCCCGGCATGAGGGCCGTTCAGGAGCGGCTCGTCGATTTGGTCCAGGCCGATATCTACTGGATAGGAGGCTTTACCGAGGCGATGAAACTGGCTCACTACGCCGATTCGCAAGGCGTCCAGATGTGCCTGCACACTGGGGGCAACGACCCGTATGGCCAGCACTGGACGGCGGCGATGCCCAATACCCCGCTGATCGAGTTTTTCGTCGGATCTCTGCCCGGGGTGCCGTTGGCGGAGTGTTACATCGGGACGCCTTCAAAATCGGGGCAGCGACACTATAAAATTCCGCCGGGGACCAACGTGCCACAAAACGGCCTGCTCGGGCTGCCCAAAGGCCCCGGCTTTGGAATCGACATTCCCGAGGACTGGCTAAGGGAGGTGTAATCGTGAAAATCACCCAGATCGAAGAGTTTGTCACCGCAGTGCCGCATATTCCCTCAATCGAAAAGAGTCGTCCCGGCCATTACTTGGAACAGCCCATCAGCCTGATTAAGGTGTATACCGACGAGGGCATCTGCGGAGTGGGCGAAGGGGGGCGCGGTGGCTCGTTGGCTAGCTTGGAGGCCGAGTGGGTCGGCGTCGATCCCATGCAGGTCAACTTGGGCGACAAGGGCGGAGCGATGATCATGGCCCTGTACGACATTGTCGGCAAGGCCCTCGGGGTGCCGGCCTGGAAGCTGATGGGGTCCAAGCACTGGGCCCAAGTGCCGGTGGGCTGGTGGTCGCCGCCGCTGGAGCCGCGCGAATTCGCCGCCATGGCCGAGGAAGGGGCCAAGCGAGGGTTCAAGACCCACAAGCTCAAGGCACGGCCTTGGAATATCGTCGAGACCGTCAAGTTGATGACCAAAGCCGCTGGCCCGGACTACGGCATTATCGTCGATCCGAATTTCACTTTCGGCGATTTGAGCACCAGCCTGCGGCTGGCCGAGGCATTAGAGCCGTATAACATTGAGGCGTTTGAGGATCCCTTCCAGTACTTGCCGGGCTGGCATCAGTACCGCGATTTTCGCCGTCATACCCGCATCCGGCTCGCGCCCCATTTAGGCGACCCGCAGATGGTGTTGAGCGCGATCCGCGCCGAGGCGGCCGATTGCTTCAATCTGGGCGGCAATGTCGAGCGCGCGCAGATCTGCGCCGGCATGGCCGCGGCGGCCGGGATGCCGGTCTGGTTGCAGGTCGTAGGGCTGGGGCTGGGCGTGTCGGGCGCGTATGGCACGCACGTCCACGCGACCATTCCCAATGCGACCATTCCCTCCGACAGCCTGCATTTCACGCGCGAGAACGACCTAATCGGCGGAGCCTTAACGCCGGTTGATGGCCTCGTTACCGTGCCGGACGCGCCCGGATTGGGCGTTGAACTGGACATGGAGGCCGTGGAGAAGTATCGCGTGGGGTAGGGCACTTTATACCCGAGCGCGGGAGTCGTACCGTGGAAAATAAACGCCAGTTGGGGTTTGCGCTTTGGGTCCTGCTGCTTTGCGGCATGGTATATAAATCCGCGACAGGCGAGGAGTTGAGGATTGGGACCAGCGCGGATTGGAGGGAGTGGCAGCGGCCTGGCGACGCAATCGAAATCAGCCGTGGAAAAGTCGGCCCCAGATTTGTGCGGAGGGATATCGACGCGGTCGCCAATGCTGGGGATTTCGGCGGTGGCATCCGCGCTGCGGGATCCAACAGCGACCATGCTGGCAACCTGATCGACGGGAGCTTGAGCAGCTTCTGGGCTCCCGATTGGAATGACGATCCCGAGAACATGTACGTCGAGGTCGATCTAGGCCGCGTGGTTTCCGCACGGCGAGTGATCTTGCGGCTCCGGGAAGCTGGGCTGCCGCTGGAGCTTTTTCAGGTTCTACTGTCCAATGGCGAGCGCTTTTTTGATTCGACCGGACTGCCCCTGCCGAGTATTGTGCGCTACAGTGATCGCGTCCGCTACAGCTTCAACAAACAACGGGAGTTGGTTATCGAATACGGCCTTAAACCGCTGCAATTCATTCGCATTGAAGTGGACTTGCCCACTGTGGGAGCGGGGATCAGCTCGGTTGCGGTGGAGGCCGTGGGGGACAATATCTCGCTGGGGATGCGGGAACGCGGTGGGCAAGTCGATATCCTCAACGAAATCGGCACGCGGGCCGAAGGCTACGAGTCAACGGGCAATAGCAATGCGCTGATCGACGGCGATATCGTGTCGAGTTGGCGCTACTGGGGATTTTCCCAACCGGGCGACACGGAATTTACCTTTGATTTGGGTGCCCTATACTGGGTGGATCGCGTGCGGATTTTGGGCGATCTGGCCGGCATTGCACCCAGCAGCGTTGACTGGCGCTGGACTCGGCGCAACGCCATTCACTTCCCTTGGTATATCATCTGGGGGTCGGACGGATCGCTGGCACCGGACGGATCGCTGCGCTGGCAGATCCTAGGGGAGTTGCCCGAACACCCCCGCAACTTGCGCGATATCGTCCATTTTGAAGAGCAGTTCTCACTCCGGCCGCTGCGCTATCTGCGGATGCGCTACCCGAACAGACAGTGCTGCATCACGGGTACGACAGCCGAATTCCAAGTCTTTGGCGAAGGCTTTCCCGCTGGTACCATCTTGCAATCCCCGATCTACGATCTGGGGGCCGTGCGCAACGCCACAGGGTTGAGTTGGCAGGTCGAGGCCCCTGAGAGGACTCGCGTAGAAATTCGCTCGCGGACGGGCAATCTGTTACAGGAGTCCTATGTCTTCCACGACAAAAACGGCAAGGAAGTAACCGAGAGGAAATACAACAAGCTAATTCCCAGTTTCAAAGGCCGGGTTGATACCGTCCGTTCGCCCGGCGACGACTGGAGTATCTGGAGTCAGGCGTACGAGCGGTCGGATCGGGGTTTTCTCTCGCCGACGCCAAGGCGTTTCGTCCAATTGCAAGCCTATTTGCTCAGCGACGACCCGATGCAGAGGGCGGTCCTCGACGAGCTAGTCCTGAGCTACGCCGAGCCTTTGGCCGCGACGACGCGAGCGGAGATCTACCCGATCCAGGCTCAGCCAGGGCAGCGTACGGAGTTTACCTATTATCTTGGTTGGGATATCGGTGCTGGCAGCACGGGTTTCGATCAGTTGCTCATGCGTTCAGGAGCAGACATTGAGCTTGGCGAGCTCCGCTCTGGGGGGCAGGTATTGGATGTGGAGATAACCCGAGTAGATGGCGGCTTGGACATTGCCTTTGCCGATCCGTTCGTCCGGGCCGGGTTGATTGAACTCGACTTCGCCAGCACGATATACCGCCAACAGATGCCCTTTGAGGCGTTCTTAGCCAGTGGTCGAGAAGAGCGACAGGTAAGGCAACGAGTGGATGTAGGTGATGCCAGCGACGCGGTCGCCAGCGAAGCGATTGCCGTGTCGCTGCCGGTCGGCTCTGCGTTAATTGACGGACTCTCGGTATCGGCCGCGCTCGTGACGCCCAACGGAGATGGCATCGGCGATTTGCTGCGGATAGAGTTCGCCCTGTTAAACGTCCTCCAGCCCCGCTTGCTGCACGTGGCACTCTACGACCTGAGCGGACGGAAAGTCCGGGTGCTACACGACCAGCAGCAAACAGCCGGGCCGATAACGTTGAGTTGGGACGGCCAGGACGAATCCGGGCAGTTGGCCGCGCCGGGAAACTACATTTTGCGGGTTGTGGTACAAGGCGATGCGCAGACGCATAAAACGACCAAAATTATCGCTTTGGCTTACTGAATTTATAGGCAGGTACCGCTGGCCTAGGGCAAAAGCCTCCGCGTGGGGTAGGAAGTCTTGCGATAGATACGCAAACCGCTTATTTTGAATTAGATACAGCGCCAAAGAGCCTATAGCTCAGCTGGTAGAGCACCGGACTTTTAATCCGTAGGTCCTGGGTTCGATTCCCAGTGGGCTCACCAAGAAAACAGGCACTTGCGACCGATCGCAGGTGCCTGTTTTGCTGGATTGTGATTTTACGTCCCCGCTTCCATCGGCAGCATGGTTTCTAGGGTAAAAGCCGCCGCATGCTTGTGCCCTCCGCCGCCGTAATCGCGCGCGATGCGACCCACATCCGCGGCCGCGTCTCCCTTGGAGCGCAGATTGTACACGACCTTGCTGTCGGGGCGGATGAAGAACACCGCGGAAAAAGGATGCCCTTCGGCGAGGGCATTGCCGATTTCAGAAGTCATAAACGTGGCATTGGTAATGGGGACGCGAAACCCACTGATGGTGGTCCAACCGTGGTACCGAACGCGTGGCCGAATGAGCCGGTGTTGGAAGCGGAGAATGGCTTGGCCTTCCACGGCGAGAGCTTGTGGCCCACGCACGGCGATTTCGTCCCACACGGCAAAGTCGCGCGGGTACGAGGCGAGGGCGGCGTTGACGGCCTTGGAATCAGCCAAGGCCCACCGCCACAGGTCGCGGTCTTCAGTATAGGACACCAGCCAAGGGACATCGCTAGCACTGACCTGAGAGCGGGGATCGAAAAAGTGTTCCCAAGTCATGCGTGCTCCAGACTTGTCCTCGGCGAATACGCAGTAGTCGAGCCCGGCTAAGGCGTCCGCAGCCGTCTCGTGATGATCCAAAACCAAGAGCGAGCGGGCGTGGTCGTGCATCTCCATGAGCTGTGCCCGCTCGTAGCTGAAGTCGAGGATGACAACATCGCGGTCAGCCGTAGGAGGCGGGTCGGTGTTGTATTGAACCGCTTTAAACTCGGCTTGTGGGTTGACGTAGCGCCGGTAGATCCACGCGGCACAGAAGCCGTCGTTACAGCCGCCGTGGAACAAGACCAGAGGTTTCATAGATTGAGGCCCCTTCCTTGACAGGGACGAGAGGCGGACGATATGTTTTTCTCAATATATCGCGTCCCTTGTACATCGGAAAGGCCAAAGTGGAACAGACTACTCCTGTGATCAAAGCGTATCTCAATCCGTATTGCCCTTGGAGTCCAGGCGTGCGGACGGTACTCGATAGAGCCGGATTACCATACGAGGAACTGGATATTACCCGCGACCGCAAAGCCTTTGCGGAAATGGTTGCCAAGAGCCGGCAATACGCTTCTCCCTGCGTCGAAATCGACGGCGTTATGCTGGCCGATGTCGGAGGAGCGGAGGTTGAGGCGTGGTTGCAGCAGCGCGGTTTGCCATGTTGAGCAAGACCGGGGTGGGGTCGTTCTGCTTGATGGTCTTGTGTGCAGTCTCCAATCGTCCAGTTCAAGCAGAGGCCGAGCCGCTGATTCTCGACTTGCAGACCGGGTTGGCTTTGGTGCAAGAAAACAACGAGCGCCTGTTGCAAGCCCGCATTGACCTGCTGCGCGGGCGCGAGGAGCTCCGCGTAGCGCGAGCGGCGGGGTTGCCGCAAGTCGAAGCCTCCCTCACGTATAGCCGCAATTGGCTGCTGCCTTCTTTTGTTTTTGCCGGTAATGCCGTCAGGATCGGCACGGAAAACAATCTCACGGGCGTCGTGAGCGTGCGTCAGTCGCTCTATGCCGGAGGCCGCATTCGCGCTACTGAGGACATGGCTCGCCGCCAATTTGCCATGCTCGGCGAAACCGAGCGGCAGACAACTCAGCTTGTGCTAGCCGAGGTCGAGGAGCGATTTTACGACCTGCTCCTAGCCGAGGAATTGCGCACCGTGTCGCACTTGGCGCTGGCGTGGGCCAGACGCAATCTGGCCCAAGTGGAGGCACAGGCGCAGGCTGGTCGGGCCGCTGAGCTGGATCAGTTGCGCGCTCAGGTACAGGTCTCAAACATGCGGGCCGACTCTATCAGCGCCGAAAATAACCTGCGACTGGCCACTATGGCCTTCAAGGATGTCGTGGGTTTAGACTTAGACCAAGCCATAGAAGTAAGGGGAACGTTCCGCACCGAGACGACACTGGATCTTGATGATTTGGACGCTCTCGTTGCCTTGGGCCTAACGGAGCGACCAGAGTTGACACACGTCGAGCAGGAAATAGGATGGCACGAGCGGAAGATCGCAGCCGATCAGGCGTCCACCCGGCCTAGCGTGGAGCTAGTAGCCGCTGGGCAAACCCAGTTCCAAAGCGACGAGTTCGACCTAGCCGATCGGGAGTGGCGCAAGAGTTGGAACACTGGGCTAGTAGTGCAAATGCCGCTTTTCGACGGGCGGCTCACTGGGGCCCGTGTAGCGCAGGCGCGGCAGGATCTGCGCCGGATAGAGTACGACCATCAGCGAATCGCGAGAGAAGTGCGGTTGCAAATCCAGCAGGCCTATTATGCGGTTGAGGAAGCCAGCCAGCGCATTGAGGCCCACCGCGATGCAGTATTACAGGCCGAGAAGGGGCTGGAAGTCGCCGAGTTGCGCTATGCGAGCGGAGTCGGCACGCAATTGGAAAATCTGGATGCACAATTGGCCCTAGTAGAGGCGCGCACGCAAAGCGCTGTCGCGCGCCGCGACAAGGCGCTTGCCCTGATGCGGCTCGAACAGACCGTGGGCGTCCTCGGCGAGTAGCCACAAACACTTAACAAAAAAGGGGGAAGGCATCATGGCCAATAGACAGTACACAGTTAGGGCCTCGCATTGCGACCATCGGGCGAGCGAGGAAGAAATCTACGAAGTCCTCAAGCGGACTACCGATCCGCTGGAGCGCTCTTGGAAGAAGCTAGAAAAGGCGCAGCGGATCGTATTAAAATTCAATATGATCAAGCCGCCGGAGCGCATCGAGTACTTCGCTGGCCGCCGCAGGGAGTTGGTAGATGATGCTGTGGCCCGCGCGGTGCTGCGCCTGCTGCGGGAGCGGACTACAGCCGAGCTAATCGCCACCGACACCTACCCCTATGGCAACGGTCATGTAACCCCCGACGACTTTAACTACCGCTATATTCTGGACGACTTTGGCGTCCGCTATGTGGACTCGAATTTGCCTCCCTTTGCCACGTACGACGTGCCCGGTGGCGGCTGCATGTTCGACCGCTATCTGCTCAATGCCATTTTTGCCGAGGCCGACGAGGTGGTATCCATCGCCAAGATGAAGAATCACGCCTTTATGGGCATTACCTTGACCCTGAAAAACCTCTTTGGCCTGCCGCCGATGATCCCGCCGGAAGGGCGGACGCGGTCGTATTACCACCATCTCATCCGGCTTTCCTACGTCCTGCCGGACTTGGGCATGATTACCAAACCCTGCCTCAATATCGTCGAGGCCCTCACCGGCCAATGGGGCCGCGAATGGGGCGGCGAGGGCCGGATTTGCAATGCCTTGATGGCCGGCGATCATCCGGTGGCGACCGATGCCTGCGGCATGACCTTGATGGGTCACGATCCTCACTCCGATTGGCCGACTCCACCTTTCCGCCGCGACCGCAATCACCTGCTGATAGCTGCCAAGCACGGCTTTG
>JAPPEG010000160.1 GCA_028875345.1 Gemmatimonadota bacterium | reverse complement strand
TCCGTCCCGCCAGCGCCGTCCAGAGCCAGCGTTTTGCCGGCACTGCCAAAGCTGGTATCGAAGCCAAACTCAGCTTCAGGACGGGTGGGCTTATCGAATCGATCAGCGTAAAGGTGGGCGACCAAGTCGAAGCGGGTCAGCGCATTGCCGCGCTCGATAGCCGGGATGCGATCCTCGCGCATCAACGGGCCAAGGCCGCGCTAGAAAACGCCCGCGTGCAAAAGGCCAATGCTCAGTCTATGCTCATTCGCGTGCGGCAGCTCTACGAGGCCAACAATATCTCCCTCGCCGAGTACGAACAGGCCAAAAACGGCTTTGCCTCGGCCACGTCCAGTTACGAATCGGCCCAGAAGAGTTTGGATTTGCAGGAGCGCCAGCTAGGATACAATGAGATTTACGCCCCTGTCGCTGGCATAGTCACCGCGGTCCACAACGAGGTCAATGAAGTGATCCAGGCTGGCGCGCCCTTGGTGGAGTTAAGCGCGGGCGAGGACATCGAAATGGAGGTAGGGGTGCCCGAGGGCTATATCGCCCAAATCCAGACCGGACAGCCGGTGCGCGTGCGTTTTTCAGCTCTGCCCGGACTGGATTTTGCCGCCCAAGTGCGCGAGATAGCATACGCGCTCGACGCCTCCAGCACGTATCCGGTCATTGTGCGACTCGACGCCCCTTCCTCGTCCATTCGGCCCGGTATGGCCGGCGAGGTGGAATTTCGCTTTGGCATCGGCGAGCCATCGGAGGACCCGCTTGTGGTGCCCGTTAAAGCGGTAGGGGAAGACGCCAACGGCCAATATGTCTTTGTCATAGACGGGGTCGCCAAGGGCTTGGGGACGGTTCAACGCCGGCCGATTCGGATCGGCAAACTGTTGGCAGACGGTTTTGTCGTGGAAGAGGGACTCGCCGACCGGGAGTTGGTCGCGACCGCGGGCCTCAGGTCGCTCTTGAACGGGATGCAAGTGCGCCTTTTGGCAGAGTGAGACGCGCCCGGTTTGAATAGAACTATACCTTAGTACACGACAGTAACATTATACACGGACATCGAGGTCTAAGATGCTGAGCGGAGCGAAGCATCTCAAACCACCTCTACTGTCGTGTACGTAGGAACTATACTATGAACCTCACCCAAATTGCCCTAGAAAACAACCGCGTCACCATCGTGGTCTTGCTCGTCGTTGCGCTGCTGGGCCTAGCTGGCTATCAGACGATGCCACGCGACAGTATGCCCCCCTACACGATCCGCGTCGCCTCGGTGGTGACTAGCTTTCCCGGTGCCGGTCCCGAGCGAGTCGAAGCTCTGATCACCAGCAAGATCGAAGAAGTCGCGCAAGAGTTGCCCGAGCTGAAAACCGTCACTAGTGAATCGCGGACCGGGCTGTCGGTAGTGTCGGTAGCACTCAAACAGGAAGTATCGCCGGACGAACTCCAAGCCGTATGGGACCGATTGCGTCGCAAAATCGACACCATTCGCTCGGACCTGCCCGAAGGCATCCGTGGTCCCGAGGTCAAGGACGATGGGATCGGGGTGGTGTACGGCATTGTGATCGGCCTAACAGGGGATGGTTTCACCTTTGCCGAACTCGAGACCTACGCCAAAGACCTGCGCGACGACCTGATCAAGCTACCCGACGCGGCCGAAGTAAGAATAAGCGGTATCCAAGAGGAGAGGATATACCTGCAATTCAACGACGCCCGGATGGCCGAGTTGGGCCTTTCAGCGCAAAAGATCAAAAACAGCATCGCCAGTACCAACATCGTTTTTTCCGGCGGCGAGGTCAGCCTAGAGGATGAACGCCTAGTGCTCGAACCGACCGGCAGTTACGCCGACCTAGACGATCTGGGGAGGACGCTGATTGCAGTGGGCAAGGACGGGAGCGTGTACCTCGGCGATGTAACCCGCATCGTGCGGGCCTATGAAACGCCCCAGCAGCGCCTAGTCAAAATCAACGGTCAGCCGGGGCTGTCGCTCTCGGTGGCGCTCAGCGAAGGGGCCAATATCATCAAGTTGGGGAAAGAGATTGACCAACTAGTCGCCCTCCACCAAGCGCGGCTGCCTCTGGGCATAACCCTCAATAGAGTGGCTTCCCAAGACTTTGAGGTAGAGAAATCGGTTGCCAACTTCACCAACAATCTCTTGCAAAGCGTCGCTATCGTGCTGTTGTCCATGCTGATCTTTTTGGGACTGCGCACCGGTCTGGTAGTGGCCAGCCTCATTCCCATGACCATTATCGCGACCCTTTTCATCATGGGCGTGCTCGATATCGGTCTCAATCAGGTGTCGCTGGCGGCGTTGATCATGGCGCTGGGCATGTTGGTGGATAACGCCATCGTGGTGTCCGAAGCGATTGTGGTCAAAATAGAAAAGGGTACCGACGCCAAAGAGGCTGCTATTGAATCGGCTCGGGAACTGGCCGTACCGCTTTTGGTCTCTTCGCTGACCACTTCAGCCGCGTTCTTGTCCTTCTTTCTGGCCGCGTCCATCATGGGCGAGATGATGGGGCCGCTATTCAGTGTAATTTCCATAGCCCTGCTCTCTTCCTGGTTGCTCTCCCTGACCATGGTCGCGTTGTTGGCGGTGTTTTTCATCCGGATGAAACAGCAGGCCTCTCAGTCCGAGAAAAGCACTTTTATCGATCGCCTCAACGGCCAGTATAAAGAGCTGCTCCTCAAGGCCCTTGCGCGTCCCTATTCATTCATGGGGCTCATCGCCGGCTTGTTCGTATTGTCGCTTTTCGGCTTTGGTTTTTTGCCGTTCATCTTCTTTCCCGACAGCGAGCGCAACCTATTGACGGTAAATCTGAATTTGCCCTTGGGGACCAAGATCGAGACGACGACCGCCCGGGTGGAACGGCTCGAGTCGTATATCGCCGATAGCCTCCTAGTGAACGCACACCGCCAGCGCAGAGTAACGGACTGGGCGACCTTTGTCAGCGAGGGGCCGCCCTCCTACGACCAGGGTTATCAGTCGGGTGAAGCCAACTCGGGGTACGCCCATATGTTGCTCAATACCAGTTCGGGCGACGATAACCAGTGGGTAATTGACCGCCTAGATGCCTTTTGCTTCCGCTCCTTTCCCGATGCCGAAATACGAGTTTCGCGGTTGGCCGGAGGCGGTGGCGGCAGTGACGTGGCCGTGCGGATAACAGGGCCGGATCCAAACGAGCTGTTCGGCCTCGCCGACCGCATCAAGCAAAAACTCAACGAAATATCCACTGCGCAGAATATCGACGACGATTGGGGGCCTAAAATCAAAAAAGTCGTCGTTGACATCGACCAGTCCAAGACCCGGAACGCCGGCCTGACCAACCAAGATATCGCCCTTTCGTTGCAGACTGCGCTCACGGGGTTCAATACGGGAGCTTTCCGCGAGGGCGACCAGAGTCTCCCCATTGTCCTGCGCAACGAAAGCAGTCAGGACGTCGATGTGCGCCAACTGGAGAGCATCAACATCTACGCCCAAGGTTCGGGCAAAAACGTGCCGCTGGGACAAGTGGCGCAGATCGTGCCTCAGTGGCAACTCGCCAAGATCAAACGGCGCGACCTGTACCGCACCTTGACCTTGACCTGCGACGCCAAAAGCGGTTTTACGGCGCAGGATATCACCGACGAGTTCATCCCTTGGCTCGAAGAAGACAGCAAATCTTGGAAACCGGGCTATCACTACGAGTTAGGCGGCGAGTCGGAGCAGAGCAGCGAGGCTATGAGCGCGGTCGTCGCCAAGCTGCCGCTGTCCGGCTTTATCATTCTGGCGCTGTTGGTCGTCCAGTTCAACTCCTTCCGCAAGACCTTTATCGTGCTGAGCACCATTCCGCTCGGCCTGATCGGGGTCATCGCCGGACTGCTCGTCTTCCGCTCGTTCTTTGGTTTCTTCGCCTTCCTCGGATTGATCTCGCTGGCCGGTATCGTCATCAACAACGCGATCGTGCTCATAGATCGCATACAAATCGAATTGAACCAATCCGGGGAAAAACCCATAGAGGCGATTGTCGCCGCGGCGCAGCAGCGTTTTCGCCCCATCCTGCTGACCACCTGTACGACGACGCTGGGGCTTATTCCCCTCTATTTGGGTGGTGGGCTGATGTGGGAACCGATGGCGGTGGCCATCATGGTGGGCCTGCTTTTTGCCACTGTGATCACCTTGCTGTTCGTGCCGGTGCTCTATAAAATTCTCTTTGCAGTCAAAAACTGACCTGCGGTTTTTAACGAGCAACCAATAGGAGGCGTCGTGAAAGTCACTGAGATAGAAGTACACGAAATCAGCCTAGAGTACCAAGACTGGATCGCCTATCCGGTCAGCCACTACCAAGGCGTAACCCGGCGCACGGTGTACATAGCCCACACCGATACCGGTCTGATCGGCCTAGGCGAGAGCGGCCGCACTGAGCCGCAGGAAATAATCGATCAGTATGTGGGCAGCAATCCCTTCGAGTGGATGGGCGACGAAGTCTCTATCGGGCTAGGCACGGCCATGTACGATTTGATGGGCCAGACCGCTGGCGTGCCGGTGTACAAGCTCTTCGGCCAGAAGTACCGCTCGTGGGTGCCGGTGGGCAGTTGGACCGTGTCGAGCGCTCCCAGCCACATGGCCGAGGCCGTGGAGAACTACGCCGCCCAAGGCTACACTTGGCTCAAGTTCCACCTGTCGCCCTTTGAGAACGTCTTCGACCAGACCGACGCCATGCAGGCCGTAGCCCCGCCCGGATTCAAGATCCACTACGATTTCACTGGCGGCGGCACCGATGACTACATGCCGGATCTGCTGGCTAGGTTGGCCGAGTATCCCATTGCCGGCTGTTTTGAAGACTCGATCAATGCCGGCGACACCTTGGCGTCGATTGACTTGCGCCGGCGCATCCCCCTGCCCATCGTGCGCCACCAAGCGCCGCTGGACGCCACGTACGAGGTGCTAATGGGGGCGGGAGACGTGTACATGCGCGGCCATCAGAAATTTGGCGATGCGATCCGCGCCGCCGGTCTGTTCGCCGCTGGCAATATACCGTTCATGTTGCAAAACGTGGGCGGCACGATCACCCGGGCCATGGTTTGCCACATGATGGCGACCTTTCCCTCCGCCACCTTTCACTTTGTCGATAGCAGCGAAATTCTCAAGGACGAGGTGGTGAGCGAGCGCCTAGAGCCGATCAATGGTCTCATCCGAGTGCCGGAAAAGCCGGGATTGGGTTTGACCTTGGACCGCGACGAGTTGGAACGGCTAACGAGCCGGGAATTGCCGCCCATCAAGCCGTGGATAGTCAAATCGCAATTCGCCAATGGGACGCGGATGTACAACAGATACGACCCCCTGACGACGCGCCATTTCCTGATCCGGCCCGACTGGACCCGGGGCGGGCTGCCCCACAGCTACGCCGCGCCCATTGAGACCGAGTACTGGGATGACGACGGCACGCCTGAATTTGCCCAGATGATGGCGAGGTTGATGGAGGAGAGGACGGTGTTGGAGCGATGAGCGGTTGTCAGGACCGGTGTTGGTAGGGCCCCAAGTCCGGATCGACATACGAACGGTGAAAGTTCCTACCCTTGAGATATTTGGTCTCCAACTCGACATCGGTCAGGGTGCAGTAGGGGTCGGCTAAATCCGCGTCGCGCTCCAATAGTGTCACAGCAATGCGGTTCTTGCCCCGCACCGGCCAGTGCGCCGCGTCCAATTTGAAAATGTGCCAGTACCCGCCCATCACCCGATAGCGCGGGCCGTCCATGTTGTAGAGCGAATTGATCTTGCGCAGCAGGTCGGCGGGCAGAATCTGGCCGTTGAGCGCAAACTGAATGCGATCGGTCTCGACATTGCCGTGGATGCGGAAGCGCAGCAAAACTTCGTGGACACGGTCGGCCTCCCCCCATTTTTGCAGATCGTCGGCAATGGTCAATTCCAATTCGACGGGTTGATCCAGGTCCAATTGACGCGGTAGCGGATTGGGCCGACTGACCGCAGGACCGTCTTGGGTGTTAGTGAGCAGGAAGTAGTATTTGTCCTTGGCCGCCATAATGCTGGGATAGGGCAACTCTCTGAGCTTTTCGTAAAAGGACGCCTCGTACGGCCACAAGTGGAACCACTCGGAAACATAGAGGCCGTCAACGCCTTGATCCCAAAAATTGCAGGCCGCAGCCCGCAGCATGGACAGAGGCGCGTCGAGCAGGCGGTCGGAAAAAACCATGCCGTTCAAGGGAGCCAATAGGCGGCAGGGCGTCCCTTGGGTGAGGCCGAGGAATTCGGCGTAGTCGGCCTGCATTTTCAAGCGGTAATTCTCACCGAAGTTTTCCGCGACAATCACATCGACCAGACCCCGTTTGACCCATTCCTCGGGGTCGAGTCCGGCGTGGGCGCAATCTTCCAAGCGGTCGGGGATATGGACCACTAGCTCTTTGTCGGTGCCGCTTTGTTTGACCGCTTCGTGGACGCGGCCGATCCAGTCGGTCATCAGGGCGCGGCCAGCGTCGATTTCGTCGGGATGGAAGAAATAGGGCATTTGGTTGAGCTGTAGTTCAAAGCCGTCGGCCGGATACTCGCTCATCACTTCTTCGACAATGGCAAAGCGCTCGTCGCGCACCTCTGGGTGCTTGAAGTCGAGGCCGTCCAAGCCCAGGTAGTCCGAGTCGAGATCGCCAGCCGCGCCAATTTCGAGGTGCTGATTCTCAATGCGGAAATTGGAACAGCGCGTCGAAGCGTGGTCAACGCCGCCGCGCTGTACGATCAGGAGGGGATACACCTGAATGCCCAACTCGTGGGCCCGGTCGCAGACCAAGCGCAAGGGATCGTGGCCGGCGTCGATGAGAGACTTGGCGTTTTGCCAAGCGCGGCGAAAGACGTAGTGATCCCAGACCTCGACGTTGTGCCCCATCAACTCGCTGGCCCGGGTGTCGTGCAGCATGGTGCGGCCCTCGCCCAAGCAGAAGGCGATAGCTTCGACCGTGGTGCCGGCCAATTCATCGACCAAGGCGATGTATTCCTCGGGGGCCATGGGCGGCTCGTAGCGGTAGATGTGGGGATGCCGGCCGTCGTGGTAGTACATGATTTTGGGTTGGTTCATGGCGCGATCCTTTTCGTTTTTGATGCCCTGCCTCGCGCAAGAAAGCGGAGGCTGCTCCCTCAATGGACATCCACGTCCAAGCACATAGTTGTATCCCTGTTGGAATCGGGCCTAAAATTGGGCGATTGGCCGCCGGAGACAAGCTGGGTGGAGAGAGCGGTCTATTCGCTACCAGTGCAACTGCGACCAAGAAACGCGGCGTTTGACTTTATGCGCGAAAATATCTTGAATACCGGATTGCCCTCAGCACACTAGATGCTCTGCGGACAATGGGTAGCCTGAGTGGTTGCCCAATACTTAGGAACTGTCGCACCAAAAAAATAGCTCAGAAAAGGAGGATTGAATCCCATGAGCGAGTCAAAGAGCGATGCAACATATACGATGGGACGCACCCAAGGGGAAGAGGAGCGTCTGATTCTGCAGTCGCAACTGTACGACGCCGTGACGCGGCGCTTTTTTAGAGAGGCGGGCATCAGCAGCGGGATGAAGGTGCTCGACATTGGCAGCGGTGCCGGAGATGTGGCCCTGACAGCCGCCGATTTGGTCGGTCCAGAAGGAGCTGTCGTGGGCGTGGATGTAAATCCGGCGATTCTCGAAACGGCGCAGGCACGGGCGCAAGCGGCCGGGTTCTCCAACGTCGAGTTTGTCGCGGGGGACGCCCGGACCTTGGAGTTGGGGAACGATTTCGACGCCGTAACTGGTCGGCTGGTCCTCATGTACATGGCCGATCCCGCCGACGCCTTGAAACAACTAGCGACCCGCCTGCGCCCGGGAGGGATCGTAGCTTTTCAGGAGGCTGATTTTACCCCCTATCGGCAGATGTATCATCCAGATATGCCCGAAACGAACAAGCTAATCGATTGGGCTATCGGACTGTTTGAGCGTGCCGGGGCGCATATTGATATGGGCTTCAACCTGTACCGCGCATTCGTCGAGGCCGGCCTGCCCGAGCCATACATGCATTGCGAGTATCCGGTCGGCGGCCCGGAGTCTTGGACCGGGTACCAATTCGCTGCCAACAGCTTTCGCAGCATGCTCCCGCTCATAGAAGAGTTCGGGATTGCCACGGCGGAAGAGGTCGATGTAGAAACGATGGCCGAGCGGGTTCGGCAAGAAGTGATAGCGGCGAAACGTCCGCTTGCCTTGCCGCCCCATGTAACCGCTTGGGCACAGCTTGCGAGCTAAGACAATGAGAGCCTTATAGGGGCCATTGGATCGACGGCAGAGACAGAAGCCTGATCGCCCAGCGATTTTACATCACCTATATCGTGGCCTCGGATACGCGCAACATGCCCGCTATCTCTACTTGGCTGTATCCTATCCGCTTCAACTGAGAGATCACGGAGCGACGCAGGGGCTTGGCCATCTTATGCGGTTTATTTTACTTCGTCCGAAATCTTCAAATTTCTCTCTTTAAAATTGAAGAAAATCTTCAATTACCCTTAAATTACCTGCAAATCAGACAAAAATGCCCACCAGAAAACCAACCCCTTGCCAACAACGCCGCTGCGCCGCCCGCGCCAATGCCAAGCAGCCTACCGAGACCGCCTCACCGCTGCCTGTGCCCGTCGCCTACACACGGCAGGATGCGCTTGCCGCCTGTGCGCTCGGCCTGTTGGTGGTCGTCTGCTACCTGCCGGCGATGCTGTGGGGCGAGTTCGTGTGGGACGACAACCAGTATATCAAGTCTGACCCGGTTGAAGAGGTATCGGGCCTGTGGCAAATCTGGTTCTCGCCGGGCACCACTGGAACAGAGGATCACTATTTGCCGCTGCTGTACACAACGTTCTGGCTAGAACACAAGCTGTGGGGTTTCGAAGCGGCTGGCTATCATATTGTCAACGTGCTCCTGCATATGGCCAATACCCTGCTTGTCTGGCACGTCCTGCGGCGGTTGGCTGCGCCCAGCGCTTGGCTGGTGGCCGCCGTGTTCGCCGTCCATCCGCTACACGTGGAGTCGGTCGCTTGGATCATTGAGCGCAAGGACGTGCTCTCAGGCCTTTTCTATCTCGCAGCGCTCGCGGCATGGGTGCGCTTCGTAGAGCAGCCGCGCCTGCGCCGCTACGTCGGTGCGCTGGCCTTATATGCAGCCGCCTTGTTGAGCAAGTCCATTGCGATTACGCTACCGGCGACGCTGCTGGTTGGGCATTGGTTGAAGCAGGGGCGCATCGCCCGGGCCGATCTGGTGAGATTGGCACCATTCTTCACAATAGGGGCAGCGTATACCGTCGGCGACCTGTCCTTTTCTCGGTCTGTGAATCCAGTGTCCTTCGACTATTCATGGGCCGAGCGTGCCCTCATCGCCGCTCCCGCCCTGTGGTTTTACGTCGGCAAGCTCGTGTGGCCGTCTGAGTTGGTCGTCATCTATCCACATTGGGACATCCGCCCAGAAAACCTGCTGGCGTGGGGGTATCTCATGGCCGCTGTCGTGCTGGTAGCCGCGCTTTGGCACTACCGCCACCAGATCGGGCGCGGGCCGCTGGCTGGGGCGTTGTTTTTTGGGATCACGCTATCGCCGGTTTTGGGCTTTGTCGATCACGGCTACATGAAGTATTCTTTTGTCGCCGACCGCTTCCAGTACTTGGCTGGTATCGGGATTATAGCTGTCGTCTGCGGTGCAGCCGCGCTCGGCGTGGGTCGCCTGTCCGACTTGTGGCAAAAGGGCGCACAGGTCATTGCGGCGGCGGTTGTCATTGCGCTGGGGATATCGACGTGGCAGCAGCAGCGCGTTTGGAGAGACGGCGAAACCCTCTGGCGCTATGTCATTGAGCACAACCCAAAGGCGCTGACCGCCCACCTTAATTTAGGCTACATCCTGTATACACAGGGACAATATGAGGAGGCCCTCGAAGTAACTCGTGTCGCAGTGGATAGGCTCCCGCATTACTATAAGGCCCATATGAATCTCGGTGCTATTCTCAAAGCGCTAGGACGCTTTGAGGAAGCCGAAACCCACCTGCGCCGCGCCATTGCGCTCAATCCGCAAGCGCAATGGTCCTACTCCCAGTTATGCCGTGTACTGTACAGCCAAGGACGCCACGAAGAAGCCTTGGAGGCTGCCCGCACCGCCATAGAGCAACACCCAGACTACAGCGATACCTATGTCGATCTAGGTTGGGCGCTCAATGACTTGGGACGGCCCAAGGAGGCAGAAGCCCACTTACGCCGCGCCATCGCCATCAATCCGCAGACACCCGACGCTTATTCTTATTTAGGCATAGCCCTGCACAATCAGGGACGATATGAGGAAGCGGTGCAATGCTACGACCGCGCACTCGCCCTCGACCCTACCTCGGAGACCACACGTGCCAACCGCGGAGCCGCACTAAAGGTGATGAGGGGAAAATAGGAGGCTCGGGTTGCAGGTGCTTACGGCGTCTGTTCCTCGTTGGGCAGAATAACGCCTATAAAAAATCGCGTGCATGGAACGGACCCCATCGGCGCGGCTGTCCTCGGTCGCGTCGACGCGGTTGACGGCGTGGAGGTAAAACAGAGATTAGAGATACTGCCAAAAAGGGCCTCGCCCGGCTCTTCGGTGTCCATGATGGCCGAGAGAGCCTCTTCTGCGAGCTAACACAATGAGTAAGTGGAAAATCGCCGGGATCAACTTCGACCATCTGCACATGGGCGACAATTTGCGCATGGCCTTTGAGCACGCAGACGTCGAGATCGTCGGCATCTGCGACGAGCAGCCCGAGCGCATGAGGCAAGCGTGCGCGGATTTCGCCATTCCAGCCGACCGGGTTTTCAGCGACTACCGGGAATGTCTGGAAAAGACCCAGCCAGACATCGTCCTTTTGTGCCCGGCTACCGCTGAACACGGGGAGTGGACCGAGAAGGTCGCGCCCTTCGGAGTGCACATCATCATGGAAAAGCCCTTCGCCGCCACCCTCGCCGAGGCGGACCAGATGCAGCGGGCCATGGAGGGTACGGGCAAACTGTTGGCGATCAACTGGCCGCTGGCTTGGTATCCACCGCATCGCACGGCGCGGCGGCTCATCGCCGAAGGCGAGATCGGCGAGGTGATCGAGGTTCACTACTACGACGGCAACCGAGGGCCGCTATGGCACCTCGCCGACAAAGTGGAGCGCACCGCCGCCGACGTCGATCGGGAAAAGCCCACGAGTTGGTTTTACAAAAAGGAGGCGGGCGGCGGCTCCCTGCTGGACTACCTAGGCTACGGCACCACATTGGGCACCTGGTACATGGACGGCCGGGCACCTATCGAAGTGACGGCCACCGTAGATCAGTCCCAGGGACTCGAAGTAGATGAACACTGTATTGCCGTCGCGCGCTACGAGCAGGGCCTGTCGAAATTCGAGACGCGCTGGGGCACCTTTACCGACCCTTGGACCCTGCAACCCCAGCCCAAATGCGGCTTCGCGATCGTCGGCAGCGAGGGCACGATCAGTTCCTACGACTACGAGGAGGTAATCCGCGTGCAGACGCGGGCGCAGCCAGCAACCGAGGAACGGTCGGTAGATGCGCTCGAACCGCCGTTTCAGAATCCCGTCCAGTACGTGATTCACTGCATTGAAGAGGATCAACCCATCGAGGGGCCGCTCTCGCCGGCGCTGTGCCGCATCGGTCAACAGATCGTTGATACGGCCTACCAAAGCGCCGCGCAGAAGCGCACATTACCGCTGATTCAATAGCTCATGGCAGAAAGCCAAGACAGCGGCTACGGTCGCGGCAAAACCGGGTCGGAGGCCGAAGTACCAGCCCCGGACTTGCCCTACCAGCCGCGAGATCCAGCGGCTTATCGTCCGCAGATCGGCCTAGTCGGCTGCGGCGGCATTTCCGAGATGCACTTGCGGGCCTATAAAAACGCCGGCTATGAGGTCGCGGCCCTGTGCAGCCGCGATCGAGGGCGCGTCGAGCAACGGCAGCGGGAGTTCTATCCCGAGGCCGACACATACCTCGACTATCGGGACCTGCTCGCTCGCGACGATATCGAAGTGGTGGACGTTGCGCCCCATCCACAAGATCGACTGCCGATCCTCGAAGCGGCCATTGATGCGGGCAAACACGTCCTCAGCCAGAAGCCTTTCGTGCTCGACTTGGATGTGGGCGAGGCGCTCATTGCCCGGGCCGAGCGGCGCGGCGTGCAACTGGCTGTCAACCAGAATGGCCGCTGGGCACCGCATTTTAGCTACATGCGCCACGCTGTGGCCGCTAACTTGGTCGGCCAAGTGCAGAGCGTCGAGTTCGCCGTGCATTGGGACCACAATTGGATCGCTGGTTCTGCCTTTGACGCGGTGGAAGATCTGGTGCTCTACGACTTTGGAATGCACTGGTTCGATATGGCGGCGGTGTTCTTAGGCGACGAGACGCCGCAACGAGTTCACGCCTCGGCCCGGCACACAGCCGGTCAGGAAGCTAAACCGCCGCTTTTGGCCCAAGCGGCGATTGAGTGCGCAGGCGCGCAGGCGACGATTTTTTTTAACGGCAACACTCGCCAAGGACAACAGGACCGCACGTATCTCGTCGGCACGGAGGGCACCATAGGGGCCAGCGGCGTAGATTTGACGGCGCAAGAAGTCGTCTTGTACACCGCAGCAGGCGTGGCCCGTCCGCAGCTTGTGGGGACGTGGTTTGAGCAGGGGTTCCACGGGACCATGGGCGAACTGCTCTGCGCCGTCGAGGAGAGTCGAGAACCCAACAACAGCGCCCGTGCCAATCTCGCGAGTTTGGCGCTGTGCTTTGCGGCCGTGGCGAGTGCTCATCGTGGCGAGTCGGTAGTGCCAGGATCAGTGCGGCGATTGCCCGGCCATTAGAGCGCCTACAGTCAGACAGCAGTCAAAGGAGGTTTCCCATGGATGCAACCTGCCTGCAATATGCTTTGACCGAGGAGGAGCGTCGCCAATTTGACGAGGACGGCTTCTTCATCGTCCGCGATGTGCTGCCCTTGGATTTGGTAGCCCAGCTCATCCCCATCGTCGATCGCCTCGACGCCGAGGCCCGGCGGCAAAAGGGGCTGGAAAAGCACCAGATGTACAACTTTTTCGACTTTATCGGCAAAGACGAACTCTTTCTGGAGTTGCTCGACTGGCCAAAGACATTCGCTAAGGTCTTCGGGATTTTGGGCTGGCACATCCAGCTATACCACTCGCACTTGATCGTTACTCCGCCTTTAGACGGCGTCGTGCCCAACCGCAAGCGGCTAGGTTGGCATCAAGACAGCGGACGGCTCAACATCGACATGGAGACTGAGCCCCGACCGAGGGTCTCGCTCAAAGTGGCGTACTTTCTCACGGACTGCACTGAGACCAATCGCGGCAACTTCCACGCGGTACCCGGCTCGCATCTAAAAAACAAGCTGGAAATGCCCGAGGATGAGGACTTAGACCCAGCGGGCGCAACGCCGATCCAGGTGGCAGCGGGAGACGCAGTATTTTTCGACCGGCGGATCTGGCACGCGGCCGGTCACAACTTTTCGCCCACCGCGCGCAGAGCATTGTTTTACGGCTATAGCTACCGCTGGTTGCGGCCGCGCGACGACATGACGGTGGAGCACCTGATGGACCGCTGCGATCCCATCCGCCAGCAGCTATTAGGTGCTGGCCCGAGCGGCGGTCATGGCTACACTTCGCCAAAAGAGGAAGACGTGCCGCTGAGAGAGTGGATCCGCGAGCATTTGGGTGACGAAGCAGTGGTGAAGTAAACGCCGCCCGTTTAGTCCGCCGTCAATCCCACAAAGAGCCGGCTGAACAAGCTAGTCAGCGGCTCGACCCCGCCGCGCTCAGCCGCCCTAGCAAAGACTACGCCCGGCTGCGCGGTCCTAGCAGCACGACCCAAAACGTGGTAATCGGCACGGACGGGCTGTCGGGTTGCTTCCTGCGTCTCAGCCCAGCGCTGATTGGTGGTGGCCAGACCCCATAAAGCACCCGGTGCCCGCACTTTGATCTCTTCCACCGACAGGCCATCGCGCCGACAACCGCGCTGGGCGAACAGACTGCCATCTTCCCGATAGAGCAGACCGCCGCCCACGTATTGGATCAACTGATGTTGGTTGCCCCGTGCCCCCGACAGCGACAACAAGGCCAAAGGCCCCAAGTCATTGTCGTCGAAATCGGCCTGCTGGTAGAGAGCCGCCACCAACTCGTCACTGTACATTTGCCACTCGTCCCAATCGGCCTCCTCGGGCTGCTCAGGCCACTCCTTGCTCGAACCTAGGAAGGGATTGAAGGAGGCCCCCGACTGCTTGCAGACCTCAAAGCCGCGCCGCGTCAACTGGTCGAGTACCTCCAGTGCTCGCTGCAAACCCTCGCGTTGCAGCACCTGAGCTAGCAAGCGGTTGAGGTCGTGCTTGGAAAATAGCCGACTGCCATCCACGGCCACTCCGGTCAGCCGCTCCACCTCGGCGCGGCCTTCCTCAGTGCGGCAAAGCTGCGCCAAG
>JAPPEG010000104.1 GCA_028875345.1 Gemmatimonadota bacterium | reverse complement strand
ACGCCAATGCCAAGACCGGGTGCTCGGTTGCGGATCCCCTCGATGATGGAGCGGATAAAGCGCGTGCGATTGGCAAAGGAGCCGCCAAAGGGGCCGGGCCGCGTAAACGCGCTAAGGAATTCGTGCCCTAGGTAGCCGTGGCAATGCTTGATATCTACGAAGTGGTAGCCCAGCTCATGGGCGATTTGCGCGCCGGCGACGTAGCGGTCGATCAACTCCTTGATATAGGCGTCCGTCAGGAGCGGATAGTCCGCGTCAAGGCCGAATTTGTGGTCCAAGATCGGGTGGCGATAGAGAATGGCCGGCTCGGATTGGTCCTTGCGATAGGGACGGCAAAACCGCCCCGAATGCGTCAGTTGCAGCCCGAGGAGCAGGTCGTCGGTGGTGCCGAACCGCTCGTCGTGCGCCGATAGGAGGATGTCGCGCAGTTCGGCCATGCCGGCGCGGTTTTCCTCACGCGCCATGAGTTGATTTGGGTTGGCGCGGCCCTCGGGCACCACGGCAAATGCCTCCCCTCCCCAGATGAGCTTGGCTCCGCTGCGCCCGAAATTTAGCCAGCGCCGACGCGTCAAATCGCTCGGCTGGCCATCTTCAGTCCCATCCCACCCTTCCATAGGCTGAATGGCAAAGCGATTGCCGATGCGATTGCCGCCGCTGTGGGCCGCTTGGGCCAGCGGGGAACTGGGAGCGGTTTCGATTCGGTCGTCGCAGGGCAATTCCGCGCCCAAATGGGCCAGATGGGCGCGGAAGTCCGCGGCCTGCTTAAAGCTGGAGATGCGCGGATAGCGCGTCTTGGCCATTAAGGGGCCTCCCGCCGGCGTTGCAGATACAGCATCAGCCCCAAGCCAAAGACGATCATGGCGAGGCTGAGAAGCTGGGCTTGGCTTAGGCCCCACAATACGCGCGGATTGAGCCGAATGAACTCTACTAAGAATCGCGCTAGCCCGGCGAGAATGAGATAGAAGCTAAACGACAGACCCGGAGGCTCGAAGCGAGTGCGCATTTTCCACAAGAAGGCCGCGATCCCCAAGTGGGAGAGGGTTTCGTACACTGGCGCGGGATGGACCTTTTCGGTGGTTGGCACCACTCCGTCGGGATAGGCCATGCCCCAGGGAAGATCCGTCGGCACCCCGTAGTCGCCATCGCCGGCGAGTTGGCAGCCGATCCGCCCGACCCCGTAGCCCACGGCAAGGGCAATGCCCACCGCGTCGGCGACGTGGCCCAGCGGCGCATTGTGGCGGCGAATTTGCCAAAGCACGCCGGCAGCGGCGACGACAAACCCCCCGTACCAAGTCAAGCCGTAGCCGGAAAACAGCAAGTCGAACACTTCGTCCCAAGTCTCAGGCGACGTTTCAAATAGCACAAAGTAGAGCTTGGCCCCGACTAGCCCGCCGACCATGCAGGTGGTGACAATCGTCGATCCCAGGTCTTTGTGCAGCCCTTGGCGCTTGAACTCGCGGTTGAGCACGTACAGGGCCGATAGGAAACCGAGGGCGACCATGAGGCCAAACGTGCCGACGCTAATGGGGCCGATCTCGAATAGGTAGGGGTACATAATCAGATGTTTTTCCGGCCTAAAGCCTCGATCTGTCGTTTGAGAGCGGCGGCGATCTCGTAGTAAATCTCGTAGGGGCTCAACGCCTCGGCGCGGCCCTCAAAAGAGGTGGTTTCTAGCGGAGAGCCAAAGAGCAGGCGCAAGGGGTGGCGCGATGGCGTGCGCGTCCCCTTGGGCAAGGCTTCGTGGGTGCCGGCAATGTGCAGGGGCACTACGGGCGCGCCTAGCTCGTAGGCCAAAAGCCCTACGCCCGCCTTAAACGGCTGTAACTGGCCGTTGACCGAGCGCGTGCCTTCGGGAAAGACCAGCAGTGGGCAGCGCATCCCCACCAATTGCCTCGCCCGCACTAAGCCGGCGGCGAAGTTGTCGTGGCCGTCGAAGGGGATGGCATTGACAAAGGTGGACAAAAACCAGTGCAGTTCGGAGTCGGTAAGGTAATGCTCGCTGGTTGCGATATTGAGGTGATCGACATGGGAGTGCACGGCCGCGTACACGCAGGCACCGTCGAGGTGGCTGGCGTGATTGGCGGCAATCAGGTAGGGCCGATCTTGGGGCAAGTGCTCTAGGCCGCCAGCCCGGAAATCGAAAAAGCGGCGGAACAAAGGGCCGCCGGTCTCCCACAGGAATTCTTGCAGCATATTTTTGCCAGCCTCGCTCTCTGGCTCGGCACTTGGCTCGGCGTGCAAGATACTCGACCAGTACGCGGGCGACTGCTCCACCTCCCAGTCCACCCCGTCTTGCAAGTGAGCCTCCAGCCGTGCCAAGACGCTGCGGAGCGTGTCCTGTGGCTGCAAAAGTCCATCAACTTGGGTCCCCAGCCGCTGGCCGAGCCACGCGGCGAACTCCACTGCCATCAGCGAATCCAACAAGGTGTCGAGTGGTGCATCTATGTGAGCCGCTACCTCCTCGGTGCTCAACCCCGCAAGCAGGCCGATTTGGCGCTGGATCGCCCGCTCCCATTCCGGCAGAGCCGTACCCGGGCAGTCCTCGCGCTCGATGGCAGACGCTAAGGCACGGCGGTCCACGGTGCCGTCGTCCAGCCTCGGCAGCGGTCGGGTCCAAAAGTGCAGGCGCTGGATTCGGTGATGGCTGGGCAAGGTGTGCGAAATCTCGTATGAGCGCGCTTGGATGGCCACGCGCAAGTCCTCGGCTTCCTCGGCTTCGCAGTTGAGTACGGCCACGCCGTGTATTTCTTCACCCCCGGTGCGAGCCGAAGGCACGCCGACCACGCTCAATTCGGCCACGTGCGGCAGGTCGTGGTAGAGCGATTCGACTTCGCGTGGATAGACGTTGTGGCCGGCCCCGTTGACGATCAAGTCTTTGCTCCGCCCCTCGACGAAGAGATAGCCATCGTCGTCGAGACGGCCGAGGTCTCCGGTGTGTAGCCATCCGTCGCGCAACGCCGCTTGGGTCAACTCCTCTTGGGAGAAGTATCCCTCCATGACGTTGGCACCTCGCACCAAGACCTCGCCGATGCCGCGCTCGTCCGGCTCGGCGATCTGCACTTGCTGTCCGGGCAGCACCTGCCCCACCGACTGGGTTTTGCGCTGCATGGGTATGTTGACGGCCACGACTGAAGCTGCTTCGCTCAGGCCGTAGCCTTGGCAAATCGACACGCCGAGATCTTCATAAGCGTCGATGAGGTCGTCGGACAGGGCCGCGCCGACGCTGACAACCCGCCTCAAAGCGGCTAGCCCAGCCGTGGCCTCGGCCCCGAGGCGCTCGACGCGGTTGGCCAAGACGCGCAACAGGCGCGGCGCGGTCAACAGTACAGTCGCATTCGTATCGCGCAGGGCGCGGAGCATCTCGCGGCTGTTGACGGCCTCTAAATACGTGATGGTGGCTCCACCGAGCAGCGGCAGCAGTAAGCCCCCGGTACATTCGAGGACTTGGTGCAGCGGCAGGGTCGAGAGCATGCGATCGGATTCGTAGATGCGCAGCACCTCGCCTTGGGCGAGGACGTTGGAGATGAGGTTGCGATGGCTCAACACCACTCCGCGCGGCTCGAGGCTCGAGGTAAAGATGATCGACGCTGTGGCATCTGGATTGACCCTTGGTCGCTTCCAACGGCCTTTTTTGGCGGACGCATCTGGCTCGGGAGCGTGCCCGAACGGCAGCCCATCGCGATCTACATTGAAAAAGGCCATTTCCTTGTGGGCTGCCACGCCCTCGGGGGAGAGTTGGGAAAAGCGCTTTTCCGCAGCAATCAGCGCCCGCGCTTGGACGAAGTCGCACAGCCTCCAGATGTCTTCGTCGCGCATCTGCGGGCTGATGGGCACGACCGCTAGCCCAAGCAGGTTGGCCGCCATATAGGCGACGACCCACTCCGGCCCGTTGTCCCCGCACAGCAGGACCCGCTCACCAACCGCCACGCCCTGTGCTTGCCAACCGTGCGCCACGCGCTCGGCGCGGGTGAGCAGCTCGTCGTAGCTGATCCGCGTCCAGCCGGATTGGCGCTCGATTTGCAAGGCCGTCTTGGCAGCGTAGCGGCCGCAGGCCCAACGCAGCAGATCCGGGATTGTGCGGATGCTTTCCTCGATGCGCCAACGCTGCTCTTCGCCCCCGACTTCGCTCGGTGCCGCGCTCAACGGCTCTTGGTCGTCGTCGGACCCGCCCAGTTCGTGGCGCCGGAGGCCGGGCAGGTGGGTCTTTTGATAGTATTGATACCAGTCAATCCGCCGCACGTCCATGTTGAAGATTCGCTGCTCTTCGGGGGGCAGCGACTCGTAGAGGGCCAACATGCGCTTGGCTTCATAGCGGCAGTCGAGGGTCGTGTACGGGCTGAACAGGTCGATGAAGTACTGGACGCGCTTGAGTCGCGTCTTGAGTGCGGCCAAACGGCGCTTCTTCTGGGGCGGTGCCCAGCGCTCGGGTAGGTAGTCGTAGAGCTTTTGCTTTATTTCCAGAGGATAGAGGTACTTCCAGTTGAAGACGCGTTGGAAGCGGGCTACCGTCGGGAAGGTCCAATCCACTAGCTCGGGCCGTGAGCCATCCTTGTTGAGGAAGGGGTGTTCCTCAAAGTAGCCCTTGACGTATTTGAACATCCGAGTGTTGGGCAGTGGGTTTTCTCCGCTGGTTGCCGCGTGGAAGACCTCCACTGAGGAGGTCGTAGCCTGCGTGGCCGCGGCCAGCACGGTATTGACGACGATGTCCACAGGCACCAAGTCCATGGGCGCGCCCTCTGCGGCCGGGAAGTCCGGGACGATCCCCCGCCCGTAGGCCACTATCAGTGGATCGGTTACCTTGAGCCCGTGGATCCAGCCTGGATGCGGGTCTTCGAGCGCGCCTTCGGTGACGCTGGGCCGCACGATGGCCAGCGGCACTTGGCCGCGGTTCTTGACGAGCAACTGTTCGCCCATGGCCTTGGTAAAAGTGTACACGTCATTCCAGCCATGCTGCCGCGCTCGCCGCATCCCCTCCTCGACTAGCTCGCGTTCAATCCAGCGGCGACAGCGGTCGTCAATCAGTTTTTGCAAGCGGCTGTCCGAGAGCGTGCGCCTGTGGCTCTGCTCAACGATCTCGCGGCGGAATGCACGCTGTTGCTCGTCGCTTTGCGCTTGGTCGCGGATTGCATGGCAGCGGGCTTGCGCGTCGGCGATTTCTTCTTCGGGGACGAAAAGTTGTGGCGGTGCGCTGCCGTCGATTAGGTGCTGAATCGTGCGGTCAACCGGAAGCGTTCGCTCGGGGACGGCACCGGTCAGGCGACCGTTGACGTACGCAGTTGATACGTGGACCAAGATGGGATTTTTGCGGCCTTCGCGGGCCAGCCGCAAAAGCTCTTGAGGCGCTAAGGTGTTGAATTGGATCGCCGAGTCGAGTGGTTCGTCAAAGGTGACGCTGGCCGCGTTGCCGATGATGAGATCCACTTCCGCCAGTAGTTCGTCGCGGGATGTTTCGTCTAGCCCGAGGCTTGGCTGCTGCATGTCGCAGGCAAAGGCGCGCACCTTCTGGCGCATCGTGGCAAAAGCGGCTGGTTCCTCGCGGCGAAAGCGATCGAAGACGACCAGCTTGAAAAGCTCGTCCAGCCGCTCCTCTACCGGCAGCGTGGTCCCTCCCGGACCCCGACTGGGCCGCAACACGAGGTACAAGCGCCGCACGCCGGGCAAATAGCGCAGGATCTTGGCCGTCAGCCCCTGCCCGTAAAACCCGGTGCCGCCGGTTAGCAGCACGGTGCGGTCTTGATAGAATTCTCTGATCATAGCGGAAATGGATAAAAGCCCCATCCCGTGCAGCGAGTGGCCGTCAGGACAGGGCGCAAAACGCTGTAATATAGAAGGCGGGACGCCCTGCCACAAGGAGGCTCACTGCTTCGGACGCCTAGGCTTATGGCCCTTGTTGTCGCGCCGATTTCGGTCTAGCCCCTGCTTGGTGATATAGGGGTGTTCGACCTGTTTTTCCAGTTCGCGGCGCTGGTCGGCCCAATCGATGTCTCGTTTTCGTTTAGCCATGTTTTGATGTTATCTTTTCTATAATTAATCTACGCGCAAAGCCGCTTAGGGGACAACCCAAGCTATGGCCAAACACTGGGTCTTGATAGCCAATCCAACCGCGGGCAACGCCCGCGCTCGCAGCGTCGCCGAGCAAGCAGCCTTGGCTGTACAAAACGCCGGTCAAGCGGTTGAGTTGCGCTATACGCGAGCTAAGGGTCACGCCGCCGAGTTGGCGCAGCAGGCTGTGGCCGAGGGTGCTGAGCGGCTAGTGGTCTGCGGCGGCGACGGCACCATTGGCGAGACGCTCGCGCCCCTCGCGGGTTCGCACACGGCCTTGGGACTGCTGCCGTGCGGCACGTGCAACGACTTGGCCCGCGCCCTCGCCGTGCCACTTCGAGTGGAAGCGGCCGTAGATAACCTACTCTGCGGCGAGGTGCGCACCATAGATTTGGGCCGGGTCGGCGACCGCTTCTTTGCCACAATCGCCGCCTTTGGTTTTGACGCCGAAGTCAACCGCCGCATGGAAAGTGCCCAAGGGCCGCTGTCTGGGCGAATTCGCTATATATTGGAAGCGTTGCGGCACCTCGTTCGCTACCAGCCGATCCGGGTCCGGCTCAGCGGCGATTTCGGGGAGATTGAGCAAGAGGTGCTGCAAGTATCTACCGCTAATGCGCGGAACTATGGCGGCAACTTGTGCGTTGCCCCAGATGCCGACCTCGGCGATGGCCTCTTCGACGTGGTCGTCGTCGATGCGGTGCCAAGGCGGGCGATTCTGCCGCTGATGATTCGCCTCTTTTGGCGAACACATGTCCGCCATCCAGCCGTGCGCGTCGAGCGCACGGCCCGCCTAGTGCTACACACCGCCTCGCCGCATAGCGTGTATGCAGACGGCGACTATCTAGACCAGACGCCAATAGTGCTGGAAATTAGCCCGGCGGCCCTGCGGGTGGTGGTGCCGAGTTCTTGCTCTCAGGGGGTGCGTTGCTGATATTGCCCTAAGGGGCGGATTTCAATCACGACTTCTTCCACAGCGTCTTTATGGCTACCCGAGCACAGCAAATACGCCTTGGCATCTTCTTCTTGGTTTCGCTCGCCGTCCTCGCGCTCTTTTTCATCGTCGTCGCCGGCAGCCATCTCCTGCACCAGCGCGATACCTATTACATTGAGTCTAACTCGCCGGTCAGCGGCCTCAACAAAGGCGCAAACGTCAAGTACTTGGGCTTTAGCATCGGCCGCGTCGAGGACATTGCGATCGCGCAGGATAACCTTGCTACCGTGGTAATTGAGATTTCGATCGAGCGGCGGCTGGCCGAAAATGCTATCCGCACCGATACACAAGCGCGAATGTCCTCGCTGGGGCTCACCGGCCTGAAGTCCATCGAGCTTTTCGGGGGCAGCGACGATGCCCCAGTCCTCCCCCCGGGGTCCACCATTGTCGCGGGCGAGACCTTTTTTAGCAGCATGCAAGAGCGCGCCGAAGTGATCAGTGCCAAGGTTGAACAAACCATCGACAACCTAAACGCGCTGCTGAGCAGCGACAACCAGCGCGCCTTCAATGAATTGCTGAACAACGCGAGCAATCTGTTGGCTACGGCCAACGCGCTGGTCGAGGACAACCGCTCCGCATTCGACGAGACCGCGGCCAATATGGTTGCCACCAGTCGCTCGCTCGTCAAAACCAGCGCGACTTTGGCGACGACGGCTGATTCCCTGCACGTCTTGCTCGTGGGCGCGAAGCTGCAACAGACGGTTGATGACCTGCAAGTGACGATGCACAAGTTGCGCCAGCAAATGGACGGCCCGGTTCCCCTACTCATCGCGCGGATGGATACCGTGATAACCCATATCGACCGGACCTTTGTGGGCATTGATCAGACCGTGGGGGCCAGCCGGCAAAATCTCCTGCGCGCCACGCAGGAATTGGAGGAAACTTTGCAGAATATCCGCGAAACCACCGAACTAATCCGCGAGAACCCCGCGGTACTCATCCGAGGTCGCAGTAGTGAGGCCCAATAGCCGAGTGAGCCGCTGCGGTCAGGCTCTCATTTTGGCAGCAGTTCTATCCGGCTGCGCCCAATTGCTAGGCGGCGACACCAAGTTGCCGCAGCGGCGCTATTTTAAGCTGCATATCGAACCCTTGCGCGGTAGCGTGGAAGATTCCGAGCGCCCGTACCCTTTCCGATTACAGGTCAAAGGCTTTGAGATGCCCCGAGCGTATGACCGCACCAATATCATCCTCCGCCGCGACCAGTACGAACTGCGGCGCGACAACCTCCACTACTGGATGGAGCGTCCCAGCGACATGATTACCGATGCGGTCAAGCAATACTTGCGCCAAGCCGACCTCTTTACCTATGTCGGCGGGGATCGCGATTTTTTTGAACACCGCCCGGATTACGTGCTCAGCGGCTCGGTCAAAGCCATTGAGCGCTTCGACAGCGGCGATTTGTGGGCAGCCCATCTCGTTATGACGATGGAGCTAGTAAGGCAAGCCGATGGCAAAGTTATATGGCAGGACGATTTCGACGAAGAGAAACAGGTGTTTTCCCCGGCCATGATACACACGGTGGCCGCATTGAGCGGGATTTTGGGTCAGCGGATGCAAAAGGCGATCGGGGAGATCGACTTCAAGTTCAGCAGCAAACAGCGGCCCGCGCCCATCGCGTCCGACGGAGAAACCGCACCGGCGGTCCGAGATACGGTGCTGCAAACTGAAGCCGATCACTACGAACTCATACCGGGAAAGCTAGCTCCCTAGGACTTGGTATGTACAAGCTATTCTGCATTTTGATCGCCCTGCCGTTGCTCGCTAGCCCAATCCTGGGCGATAGCTACACTTGGATCGCTCCACCCGGACGCGGCCAACTCGAACAGGATCCAACGATGATTCCCAAGGGCAAGGGTTTTCTTTTTGTGCCGACGATGACTGGCTCTCTCAACGAGCCGAGCTTTCTCGTCTTACAGGGCAACAAACCCATTCGCGAAGCCTCCCCCGGCACCGGCGTGTTGCTGTCGCCCGGCAACTACAAATTGCTGGTCGGCTCGGGCACGGACCTCCAGATGATGATCCACACCGTGCCAGTCCAAGAGAGCATGACGACTCTGGTAAAGCCCTTCTGGGCCGGACTAGTCATCAACGTCATGTCTGAGAACCGCACATCGATCAACGAATCCTATGAACTGTACCGGGAGTCCTCGCAGGAAAACTACGGCCTCGGTTTCGGTGTCGAGGAGGAGCGAGGCGAGGCGGTCAAAACTTGGCTCCTGCCCCCGGGCGTTTACTCGGTAGTGGGAGTAGGCGACAACGTATCAACTACCCGCAAATTCAGCGTCCGCTTGGAGCCCGGCGAGTTGGTCCAGCGCAATCTAATAGTAGACGGCGACAAGAATTTCATCGGCTTCTACCCCCCGGCTCAGTATGGCCTCCTCGCCCAAGTAGTGGACTCGCGCTGGAAGACCTCCTTGCAGCTAAGTGGCTCGCCTCGACTGTCCACCTCGCAGAACACTGCCGGCGCGGATCGCTCGATCCTCTCGCTTTCCGCTGAGCTCATCGGCAGCAGCGTCTATAACACGGACCGCCACTACGCCAATCTGCGGCTGGACTTTGAAGAGGGTTTTACCCGCGAGGAGGGCGACGATTTCCGCAAGTCCGTCGATGAGTTTGAGGTTCGCGCTACGTATATCTACCGGCTTTCCAAGCGGATTGGTCCCTATTTACGCGGGGTATTCAACACTAGGTTATTCGCTGAAGAGGAGCACTTCGACCCGCCGCAGGATCTTCTGATCCGAGATGGCGACCAAGTCGAGCGCAAGATAAACATTAGCGAATTTACCCTCTCTCCGCCCTTCAGCCCTCTCGAACTGCGCCAAGGAATCGGCATCAACTCACAGGTCATTAGTAGCTTTCCCCTGAACTTCGACATGCGCGTTGGTTTTGGGGCACGTCAAAGCTATGTTACCGATAGCTTTGACCTAAAGTCCCCTAGCGTCGTCGCCTACAAGTTAGAGGACAAGACCACCACCGGCTTGGAGGCCGTACTGCTCCTGCAGTCGCGTTTCTCGCGCTTACCCAGCTTGGACTCGGAGTTTGACCTCCTTATCCCGAAGACAGCTACCGACACTTGGGAATTCAATTGGGAAAACCGCTTGCGCTTGCCGCTTAGTCGCTTCGTCAACGTGGTCGTCGTCTTCGACTTCGAGCGCAAGCCGCCGGTCCAGCGGCTGCAATCTAGGCAACAGGTTCTGCTGCGCCTCAACTATTTGCTATGACTTGGGTGCAGAGCGACGACTTGGGGATCGCGCTCGGGGGTGCGCTTGCGGTGCACACCATCGGCGCGCTCGTCCCCCAAGCGCGCAGTCTCATCGCCGAACACCCGCGCTCCGCGCTCCGCGCTGACTTGCGCCAAGTCGAACACCTCGACACCGCAGGGGCCGTCTTCCTGCGCGGCTTGCCCGATCTCGCTAGCTCCTTGGACAAGGAACTTCGACTCGACGGCTTGCCCGCTCACTTGCAGCCCGTTTTTGACTTTGCCACGCCCGCGCCGCCGTCTGCCCCACCTGCGCCTTCCCGCGTCGCCCTTGAACGCCTCGGCGCTTGGGTCCGCGCTCATGGCGTGCGCGCGGCCGATTTTCTCTACCTGATGGCCGATCTGACCTTTTTCTCGGTTAGCGCCTTGTTCCACCGCGAGCAAATTCGCCGGGGCAGCTTTGGCGAACAAGCGTACGCGATTGGCGCGCAAGCGTTGCAGATCGTCGGGCTGATTCTCTTTCTCGTCGGCGCGGTTTCGGCCCTTCAGTCCGCGGCCCAGCTCCGCCAGTTTGGGGCCGATATCTTTGTCGCCAACCTGCTGGGCATTGGCCTGACCCGCGAGTTGGGGCCGCTGATGACCGCGATCATGGTGTCTGGCCGCTCCGGATCGGCTATTGCCGCGGAGATCGCCACCATGAAGTTCACCGAGGAATTGGACGCCTTGCAGACTATGGGGATCGACCCGCTGCGCTTTGTGGTGGTGCCCAAGCTGTGGGCTATGGTCATCTGTATGCCACTTTTGACGATCATGGCCAATTTCGTTGGCATCCTCGGCGGCACCTTCATCGGCGTGGTGTCGCTGGACATCCCGGCTACTGTGTTTCTCAACCAAGTCGCATCGTCGCTCTTTCTCAAGGATTTGCTCACTGGGCTGGTCAAAAGCGCGTCTTTTGCGTGGCTTATCACGATAATTTCGGTGCATCACGGCCTCAATTTCAGCGGCGGAGCCGAGGGCGTCGGTCGGGCGACGACTTCCGCAGTCGTGTCGTCGCTGTTTGGCATCATCATCCTCGACGCCTTCTGGGGTATTGTCTTTTATCTCAAATGGTGACTCGCGTTATCGACATCCAAGATCTCTGCGTGTCCTACGGCGAAACGACCGTTCTCCGCGGGATTGACGCGCACGTGGACGAGGGGGAAATCGCCGTCGTGCTCGGCGGTAGTGGCTGCGGCAAGAGCACCTTGCTCAAGGCGGTCATCGGCTTGGTGCAACCCGCCTCGGGCCGCGTTGAAGTCCTCGGCCAAGACGCGATGGCTCTCGGCGAGGAGGAGTTGGTGGCCCTGCGCAAGCGGCTAGGCGTGATGTTCCAATACGGTGCGCTGCTCAACTCGTTGACGGTTGAGCAAAACGTGGCCCTGCCCTTGGAAATGCACACGGACCTAGAGCGATCCTTGATTGGGGAAATCGCGCGCACCCGCCTCGCCTCGGTGGGCTTAGGGCACGCCTGCGACCGCTATCCCGGTGAGTTGTCGGGCGGGATGCGCAAGCGCGCCGCTCTGGCGCGAGCCATGGTTATGGATCCGGAGATTCTCTTCTGCGATGAGCCGGGCGCGGGCCTCGATCCGGTTACCGCGGCCGGGATCGACGCGCTGCTCCTCACGCTCAACCGCGAGTTGGGCATCACCATCGCTATTATTACCCACGAACTTCTCAGCATTGAGCGGCTCGACGGCCGTCTCATCATGCTAGACCAAGGCCAAGTGGCATTTACTGGCACGGTCGCCGAGGCCAAGGGCTCGGAGCACCTGGTCGTTCGCTCTTTCTTTCACCCATCCAATTCGTCCGCATGAAAACCATCATCATCGCCGCCTTGAGCAAAAACAGGGTCATTGGCCGCGACAACGCCATCCCGTGGCACTATCCGGCCGACATGAAGCACTTCCGCCGCGTCACGCGGGGCCATGCGGTCGTGGCTGGCCGCAAGACCTACGAGACCTTTCAGACGCGCCCCTTGCCTCGGCGTCTCAATTTGGTCCTCACCCGCAATCGGGACTACGCGGTCGCCGAGGGCGTGGTCGTCTGCGCGAGTTTGGTCGAGGTTTTGCAGCGCGCCCGCACCCACGGCAGCGAAAAACTCTTTGTGCTGGGGGGGGGCCAAGTCTATGAGCAGGCCCTGCCCTTGGCCGACGAAATGATTCTGACGCACCTACCCATCGAAGTCGAGGGAGACGCGTACTTTCCGGCGTGGGATGAAAGCGAATGGGAGCTAGCGAACCAGCGCAGCGAAGGTGAGTTGGTCTTTGCGACCTATTGCCGCTGTTGAGTTGGGATTTTCACTCAAAACCTCATAAGAGAAGGAAGACTATGTTTCAGCAGTTAGAAATGGCGCCGGCCGACCCCATTATGGGGCTGAGCGCGGCGTTTAAGAGCAACGAGAATCCAAACAAAATCAACCTCAGCGTTGGCGTCTATCAGGATGCGAGCGGCCAGACGCCGGTTTTAGCTTCGGTGCAAACAGCGCAGGAGCGCGTGTTGGCCGCGGAGAAGACCAAGAGCTATTTGAGCATTGAGGGCAGCGCGGAATACGGTGCTGCCGTGCGGGAGCTAATTTTGGGCGTCGGACACGAGGCGGCTGATCGCGCTATCACCGTGCAAAGCCCCGGCGGCACCGGAGCCTTGCGCCTAGCCGGCGATTTTCTCGCCCAGAATCTAGGCGACCGGCCCGTGTGGATAAGCGAGCCAACTTGGGCCAATCATCCCAAGATCTTTGCCTCGGCTGGCCTACAGGTCGAGACCTATCCCTATTTCGACGGCTGCACCAATAGCATCGACGCCGACGCCTTACTCGCTGCGCTCGGGCAAATCCCCTCCGGCCACGTGGTGCTGCTGCACGGCTGTTGCCACAATCCCACCGGCTGCGACCCCACTCCGGCCACTTGGCGGCAGATCGCTGAAGTCGTTGCCGAGCGCGGCTTGCTGCCCTTAGTCGATTTTGCCTATCAGGGGTTTGGCGATGGGTTGGACGAGGACGCGACGGGCCTGCGGACAATCTGCGACACGGGCTGCGAGCTGTTAGTAGCCAGTTCCTTTTCCAAGAACTTCGGCCTGTACAACGAGCGCGTCGGTGCCCTGACTTTGATCGGTGCGGACGCCGATGCCGCGGAAAGGGCCTTGAGCCACCTCAAAATCGCCGCCCGGACCAGTTACTCCAATCCCCCGGCCCACGGTGCGGCCATGGTCCGCGAAATCCTCGGCGACGCGGTACTTCGCCGCCAATGGGAAGGCGAATTGGCCGAGATGCGCGAGCGGATCAATCGCGTGCGCCAACGGCTCGTCGCGCGGCTCAGTGAGCAGGGCGTGGAGCGCGACTTTTCGTTTATCGAGGGGCAGCGGGGGATGTTCTCGTTCTCGGGCTTGAATGCCGAGCAGGTCGAGGTGCTGCGGGAGCAGTACGCGATCTACATCGTCGCGGGAGGGCGCATCAACGTCGCTGGCCTGACCGAGGACAACCTCGATTACTTCTGCTCGTCAGTGGTTGCGGTTCTGTAGGGCGACCGGCCGGTCGCGCCTAGGGGACGGAAAAACTTAGGGCGCGCACCAGCAGCGGGGTGCCGGTGAGGATTTCCGCTTGGCTCGACAGGGTGTTGCCGTCGTCGTACACAATGGTCTCTGGCTGGCCGAGGAAAATGTCTTCGTCGCCACGCAAAACCTCGAGGGGTTCGGGGCGCTGGAGAAATTCGATCAGGGCCTTATCGAGTTGTTCTAGCCCGGCGAAGCGATTGATCTGTCCATCGCGGACAAGCGTGGCGAATTGTTCGTAGAACGGTTCGGCATTCTCGGCCAATAGCTGCGGGCCGGCGAGGAAGTACAGGGTATAGACTTGATCGAGCTCGTTGAAGGTGATCCAATCGTTCTCTCCCGGGGCGTACTGGACGATGTCTGAATAGACGAATTGTTCGTCAAACAAGGTCTCTAATGCGCCGGTGGAACTGCACAGAAAGGCGTGGACTTCAGTGTCTCGGCTCAGCTTGAAGCGCAGTTGCATCTGGTCGCCTTGCTGCAACTGTGCGCCCTCTGTTAGTTCTACTACTTGGGCGACGCCTCCTTCTTCGCGTTTGGCAATCAGGTGCAGTTCCACTTCAATTGGTCCATTGATCGCACTGGTTCCAAGCTGGCGCGAGGCAAGTTCTTGGCGCACGTCTCGCGCCAAGATGCGCGCGGTGCGAGACGCCACGAGCTTGCCGCTGGCTCGCTCGACTAAAAACATCCGCACGTACATCCACGGGGCGTCTGCTTCGAGCCG
>JAPPEG010000120.1 GCA_028875345.1 Gemmatimonadota bacterium | reverse complement strand
AATACCACCGACTCCGAGGTGCGCTGGAGCATCGACGTCCGCTATATGCCCACTGACCAGTCCTATGCCTGGCACAGCAGCGGCGACGAATTCGACCGGATCTATCCCGGCTTTGTCGCCCGCAGCGCCGACCCGGAGCGGGTGACGAGCTGGGAAGAGTGGCGGGATCGCCGATCTCGGAGCACGAGCTAATTTAAGCTCGACTCTACACTCTCATCGCCAGAAGGGATACCACCATGTTCGTCGTCCGTGCATTAGCATCAATCGCCCTCGTCTTCCTCCCCCTGTCTGCTACAGCCCAGATCACCCTTTCTCCCGACGATTTACGCCTATCATTAGGCATGACTTGGGAACAAGAAATCGCCACAGTCCCTAGCAGCCTAGCGGACACTGGCTTCGACATCGGCTCTGTTGGTGCTGGTCAGTCCTTCGATCTCACCAACTCTCCTGCCAACAGCATACTTACCTTCGTCCGCAGTTCAGTCATCCCGCTGGAGCAGGCCCCCGACGCCGCTAGCTTTCCCAACGCCGATTACGCCGTCCATAACATTACTACTGTGCCCAATGCCACTGGCGGAACGGACGAGATTGAGACGTACAACTATTTCCAGCGCAGTGCCGCAGGTGATATCGCTGTCGGAGCCGAAGGGCCGGCCGGACAAGTCCCCATCCCGCTTGTCGATATAGGAACTCCTTGGCCACTCGAGTTTGGCAAAAGCTGGACGGTCGAAAATTTCTCCTTGGACCAGACTCTAGCACCCGGGGTGACAAGTTCCGGCCTGTACGACTATCAGTACGTGGTTGATGCGTGGGGCGAAATTTGGCTACCGGCGGGCACCTTTGAGGGCCTGCGCGTCCACCAGACCGGTACCGGCGTCGTTACCTTCACCGGTAATGATCAACTCGCGTCTTTGGGTGAAGTGACCGCCGAGATAGATGCCTATGGTTGGTATGTTCGTGGGATTGGGGCCGTCGCCTTAGTTGTAGAGAGTAAGCAAACTTTCGCCAGCGGCATCCTCCCGCCGACTACGGCCACCCAAATCGCCCGCCTCACCGAAATATCCAGCCCGGCCACCGCGATAACTGCCGAGAGTTGGGGAGCACTCAAGCAAAAGTTTGCCGAATAGATTGATTTACTATTTCCACTTTGTTTGCACGTGTGGATAGGTGCGCAGCCGTTGATCGGCACTGATCAGCACTAGACTGTGCATCCGCGCTGTTGCGACGATCATTTGGTCGGCCGGGTCTTTGTGGAAGGGTGCAGGCAAATGCGCCGATTCGAGGGCTATATCCACTGAAAGGGGGAGAAGCTCTATAAACGGGGATTGGGTGGCGTGCGCTACCCACTGGCGCACAGGCATAGATAAATGCAAAAGCCCCTTGGACGCTTTTTTTGCCACTTCCCAAGGGCTGATCGCCGCTAGTCCAAAGGGCAGGTGATCCGGCTCCAGCAGCACCGCTCTTATCGGGTCGGGCAATTTTTCCGGTGACTCCAAGGCCCAGATCCACGCATTGGTGTCGAGCAAGTACTTCACTGGCAGGCTTCCCAATCATCCTCGCCAAGAGGCTCATCCCAACCGGGCTGGTACGCGACAGTACCGCGGAGCGAGCCGAAGAAGGATTGGGGGTCGGGTTTAGTCTCTGGCTCGGGAGGGACGACGCGCGCTACGACCTTGCCGCGATTGGTCAACTCCACGGTTTGGTATTTGGTGCCGACTTCGCGGACGATTTGGGTGCATTTAGCTTTGAACTCGCTGATGGATATCTGCATGATCTCAACTCCTGACTATATAGTCATTTTATATGACCATATTAAACCACACGCCCCTTCTTGTCAATGAAACTGTACTTAGTCAGAAGAGTGGATTTAGCCCCGCTATATCACAGCCGGCCGCGGCCCGCCCGTCGCCCAATCCAACAGTTCGACGGTATGGACGACTGGTACTTCGGCGCGGGCAGCGATTTGTTCCATGCAGCCGATGTTGCCCGCCGCTACAATCTGCGGCGCGACGCTGGCAATGTGTTCTACTTTGCGCGCTTGTAGCTGTTGCGCCAAGTCGGGGCGCAGCATGTTGTACGTGCCCGCGCTGCCGCAGCAGATATGGCCTTCGGGCACTTCGACGACCTCAAAGCCCGCGGCCTGCAGCAGTTGCCTCGGCGGTTCGGTGACGTGCTGGCCGTGTTGGAGGGAGCAGGCGTCGTGGTACGCTACCTTCAGGGCCGGTGCGCGGTTGGCCTCGCCCAACCCCAATTGCGCCACTACCTCGGACACGTCCCGCACCCGCTTCACTACCGCCTTGGCCTTGTCGGCCCACTGCGGGTCGTGGCGGAAGATGTGATCGTATTCTTTGATGGCCGTGCCGCACCCCGACGTATTGAGCACAATCGCGTCCAAACCACCCGTTTCCAACTCGCGATGCCAAACTTCAATGGCGCGTTGCATTAGCTTGAGACTGCGCTTGCGCTCGCCCATGTGAAAAGTCAGCGCGCCGCAACAGCCCATGTCCGGTGGAATGACCACCTCGGCTCCCAACCGGGTCAGCAGCCGCACAGTCGCGTCGTTGATCTGCGGTCCCAACACCTGTTGGACGCATCCGGTGAGCAGGGCCACGCGCAGCCGACGCGTGCCCTCGGCTGACACGACTCCGGGCCGGGCTACAGCAGCCGGTCGCGGCAATCGCTTGGGTGCCATAGCTAACAGGGGCCGCATGACGCGGGGCATCAGGAAGGAGAACATGCGGCCCACGCCAGACATTCTGAGCGCTAAGCGCGTGCGGCCGGGGTAGGGCAGCATTCGCGTCAGCATGGCGCGCAGCAGGCGGTCCATCAATGGCCGCTTGACGAGCTGATCTAGTCGCGGTCGGGCCGTCTCCAAGAGGAGCGAGTAATCTACGCCACTCGGGCAGGTGGTCTCGCACGCGAGGCAACCGAGGCAGTTGTCGATGTGCTCGACCGTCTGTCGGCTCGGGGGGATGTCCTCTTCGAGAACGCTTTTGATGAGGTAAATGCGGCCGCGCGGCCCTTCGAGTTCGTTGCCGGTGAGCAAGTAGGTGGGGCAGGTGGCATTGCAAAAGCCGCAGTGGACGCAGGCGCGCAAGACCTTTTCGGAGGCTTCAACTTCTGGGTCTTGGAGCAGATGGGGGGGGATTACCGTGCGCATAGGTCAGCTCAGTTCGTCCCGCAGCCAGCGCGCGAGGGCCTTGTCTGGTGCGCTGATTTCTGCGAGCGATGTGTAGTAGTAGGCTTCCCAGCCGTCTTCTGGCAGGCCGGTGAACAGCATTAGGTTCAATGGGTAGTTCTCGGAATCCGTGCAGCGGCGGAAGTCGTCGCGGAAGAGAAAGGTTGGCTTGCCGAGGGCAATGGCCGCTCCCAGCTCGACCATCACCCCCTCGTCTGGGGGCGTGCCGTTGACAATGGCGAAGATCGCGTCGGCCTCGACCACGTCGCGCAAATCAGCTTGGCCGACTTGGTAGGCCCAGCCCGGCGCGGAGAAATCGACTTGGTTGTTGCGGGCAAAAGGCTCCCAGACCTCAGTTCCCAATGCCTCTAGCGCAGAAACGAACTGGGGCAGGAGCCGCTCCTTCCATTGGGCCGAGAATCCATACGGGCTGGCGAGATACAGGGTCTTTTTCATCGTGCGCTCCGGCGTTGTGCATTATACGCCCTATATTCTGTCTATATTCAGTACAACGCAAATGCTCAGTACACGCAAAACGAGGCGTCACTTCATGGCAAAGCCGTTCCCCATCCTCCGCGAGCATATCCCACTCGCTCCCCTTACCACCATGGGCCTCGGCGGCCCTGCGCGCTACTTGGCCGAGTGTACCTCCCTAGACGAGATGCGCGACTGCTTGACGTGGGCGGCTGATGAGGGCCTTTCTGTGCAAGTGCTCGGCGGCGGCAGCAACGTGCTCTTTGCCGATGCGGGATACAGCGGCTTGGTGCTCAAAGTGGGACTCAGCGGCGTGGTGTTCAACGGCGCGACTGTCGAGGTAGCGGCTGGAGAGGATTGGGATGAATTTGTGCAGTGTTGCGTGGAGCGCGGCTTGGCCGGCGTGGAGTGTCTTTCGGGTATCCCTGGGTCGGTGGGTGCGACGCCGATCCAAAACGTGGGGGCGTATGGCCAGGAAGTAAAAGACACCATTGTGGAGGTGCGGGCGCTCGACCGGCAGACCTTGGAGGAGATCGCATTTGCCCCCGCTGAATGCGGCTTTGCCTACCGCCAGAGCCGCTTTAAGGGAGCCGACCGCGACCGCTTTATTGTGACCTCAGTGACGTATCGCTTGGATGTTAGTGGCCAGCCGCAAATCCGCTATCCGGAGTTGCGCCGACACGTGAGCGACGACCGACCGACCTTAGCTATTGTGCGCGACGCGGTGCTGGCGCTTCGCCGCGGCAAGTCCATGGTCATCGACCCGCAAGACCCCAACTCCCGCTCCGTCGGCTCCTTCTTCTTGAATCCGGTCATTGATGCGGAAGCCTTTGCTGCGTTAAAGGACCGCTATCCCAATGTCCCGAGCTTTCCCGATTCGGCTGGCGTCAAGGTTCCGGCTGCTTGGCTCGTCGAGCAGGCGGGATTTCACAAGGGACTGCAAAGGGGCGGCGCTGGCATTTCAGAGCGACATGCGCTGGCTTTGGTCAATCGCGGTGGGACGACTCGGGGAGTGCTTGCCTTGGCCGGTGAGATTCGGGAGGGGGTGGAGCAGACCTTTGGGATTCGGTTGGAGCGGGAGCCGGTGTTGGTGGAGGGTGGGGGATGAGCGAGGCTGCTGCTCGGCGTAAAATCGACCAGTTGCTCGAAAACGCTGGTTGGCGATTCTTCGACGGCGACAATGGACCGGCCAATATCCGCTTGGAGGCGCACGTCGCCCTCAAGCGCGACGACCTCGACAGCTTAGGCGATGATTTTGAGCGTTCCGGTCGAGGCTTTGTCGATTTCCTGCTCCTCGACGACCGAGGGTTCCCGTTGGTCGTGTTGGAGGCCAAGTCCGAGGACAAAAATCCACTGGTCGGCAAGGAGCAGGCCCGCCGCTACGCCCGCTCGCTGAACTGCCGCTTCGTCATTCTCTCCAACGGCAATCTGCACTACTTCTGGGACCTAGAGCGCGGCAATCCGCATATTATCACGGCGTTCCCGTCGCCGGACTCGGTGGAGGGATACAAACAGGTTGCGCCCAATCCACAGCGCCTGATTGATGAACGGGTTGGCGACGACTACATCGTCCTCACGCAGCGGCCCAACTATGCGGCGGAGGCCGGGTGGCGCAACGAGGCCGAGCGTTCCGGATACATTCAGACGCACGGCTTGCGCTTTTTGCGCGACTACCAGCTACGAGCGATCCACGGTTTGCAGCGGACAGTCCGAGACGGACGCGACCGATTCTTGTTCGAGATGGCTACCGGCACCGGCAAGACGCTAGTGGCCGCTGCCGTTATCAAGCTGTTTCTCCGCACCGGCAACGCCCGCCGCGTCCTCTTCTTGGTGGATCGGCTGGAGTTGGAAGACCAAGCGGCGAACAAGTCGTTTGTCCCGTACTTGGCGAACGACTTTGACACGGTCATCTACAAGGAGAAACGCGACGACTGGCGTCGGGCGCACATTGTGGTCACGACTGTTCAGTCGCTGTTGTTCAACAACAAGTACCAGTCGCTGTTTTCGCCAACGGACTTTGATTTGGTGATTTCGGATGAGGCGCACCGGTCTATCAGCGGCAACGCCCGCGCTGTATTCGATTACTTCGTCGGGTACAAGCTGGGGCTGACCGCGACGCCCCGAGACTACCTCAGAGGCACCCATGCGAGCGGCCCGCATGTGCGCGATCCGCGCGAGGTGGAGCGCCGGTTGTTGCTCGACACGTACCGCACTTTCGGCTGCGAGAGTGGCGAGCCGACGTTCCGCTACTCGTTGCTCGACGGGGTACGCGATGGGTATCTGATCAATCCTCGGGTCGTTGACGCACGCACGGAGGTGACTACTCAGCTTCTCGCCGATAAGGGCTTTGTGGTGTCTTTCACCGATGATGAAGGAGAGCAGCAGGAGGAGGCGTTCAAAAAGCGTGATTTTGAGCGGGAGTTTTTCTCGGAAGCTACCAACGCGGTCTTCTGCCGAACCTTCTTGGAGAATGCGCTCCGCGATCCGATCAGCGGGGAGATTGGGAAGTCTATCGTCTTTGCTGTGAGCCAGGAACACGCTGCCAAGCTAACGCAGTTCTTCAACGAGATCGCCGACCGCATGTTTCCGGGTAAGTACCAGTCGGACTTTGCGGTTCAGGTTACGTCGCAGGTGATGGATGCCCAGCAATTCACGGTCAACTTTGCCAACAA
Source organism: Gemmatimonadota bacterium (assembly GCA_028875345.1). Lineage (GTDB taxonomy): Bacteria > Latescibacterota > UBA2968 > UBA8231 > UBA8231. The sequence continues at coordinate 8,415 of JAPPEG010000120.1, read as the reverse complement.
CAACCTCCGGGGATCCGGCAACTTTATGCGCGAGTACCGGACGAGTAAGGCGCGGGTATGCGTAACCGTCGGCATGATGACTACCGGCTACGACTGCACCGACATTCTCAACTTGGGTCTGTTCAGGCCGATATTCTCGCCGACGGATTTCGTCCAGATCAAGGGGCGCGGCACCAGAAAGCACAACTTCCTCGACCAGATGATAGGGCATCGCTCCACAGACGTCGTCGCTGATCCGGAGAAGACCACCTTCAAACTGTTCGACTTCTTCGGCAACTGCCGATACTTTGAGAACGAGTTCAACTACGACGAGGTATTGGAACTGCCTCGGCTGCGAGATAGAAGTCATAGGGAAGGGGACGACCCAAGGCCGGTTGTATATGCCGGCACGTACGAGCACTTGGGGGACGACTTCCTCTCGACGATCGAGCAAGAGCAGATCGGCTCCGAGGGGATGAGGATTGACCGGATGTTCTTCGACCGTTTTGCCGACGAGGTGCGCGAAAACGACTTTATTGCTCAAGCTATCGAGGCGGGCCAATGGGATCGCGCTATCGACTATGTGAATCAGGAAGTTTTCGACAAGCCCGAGGAGTACTACACCCTCGCCAAGCTGCGCCAAGCCGCTGCGGTGGATCGTCGCGTAACCTTGCGCGAGATACTGGAGAAGGTTTTTGACCTCATCCCGCGTTTTAAGTCTAGGGACGAGTTGCTTGAAGAGGAGTTTGCCAAATTCGTCGCCGATCACAAGCCCGGCGAGGCTGAGTCCATCGCGGCGATCAGGGCGTACTTCAAGGCGTACCTGACCAGCGGACAGACCCGAGACATTATTGAGAATCGGCGCTTTGCTGAATTGGCGACCAATCCGGCTTTTTCCTCCAGCGACTTTCGCGCAGTGCCGGAGCCATATCGTGCGCTCGTTCCTGAGTATGTCAAGGATTACGTGTCTCTGAACCAGTTCGCAGCGTAGAAAGGGTACACGACGTTCGAGCCGTGGAGCCGTTGTCGCGGAGATGACTCAGGATTGGCTGAAGTGGGGCGGAGGAAAGGGTTGTGCTGGTGAATCTGGAACGCTTGTTCCCAAGGCTTCGTAGCGCTACATGCAAGAGCCCCTACTCGGCTTCTTCTAGCAGGAGCCTAAAGGCTTCAAGGCTAGGTACCTGTATGGCCGCCCGAAATAACTGCTTGAGGCGCTGCACATCGTCGATGGCCCCAAGGCGGACGGCCAACGGATCCGACGCGGCTAACCCAAAGCGAATCTCCAGCACGTCGAGCAGATCTTCAATGGCGCGCGCTCGGCTTCCTTGCTCGATGCCCTTTTCCGTGAAATACTGCACTACCGACGATTCGTACATGGTCCCCTCCGCGATGATGGTCATAATCGTTTCTAAGTTATACACTAACCCACTTAAAATGGCAAGATCGGCCAGATAGTTGGCTTTGAGAGGCTCGTCCATCGGCATCTCTTGTGCCCGATTCACACACCGGCGCAACCACGCCTCGACATCCACACCTACTGGCCGCTGCATCAACGGCACAAACGGAAGCAAGCCTACATGTCCCCCGTCGAGAATGCGTTGGCCGTCTAGTTCACTCAGCCGAATCACTTGGTATTGCACCAGGACGCGGAAGCCGTGCCGCTCTTGGAGATAGTGCCCCGGGTCGGTTCGGCCGGCGTCGGGACGCAGATAGATGACACTGGAATAGATGGGCAGGCCGTGCTGCCCAATGGCACGTCCGATATAGCTGGCCATACGCTGCGGCATGGGTGGGGTGCTGTCTGTGGTTTGAAACTCGTGATGAACCAATGCCTCCTCGTCGCCTACGTGCACGCGGATCAGGCTATCGGTGCGGTGGGCTTCGACGGTGGGTTGCTCGGTGTCGATCACGTCGAGTACCTCGACGTCGTCTTGGTGGAGGGAGAAGCGAGCGAAGTCGTGGGGGTAGGTGTGGATGAGATGTTTGGCGATGGTATCGAATTCGGCCATGAGCCATGCCTTGGGTTGCGGGTGGAGTGGTACCCGCAACCCAAGGCAAGAATCGTGCCACGGCGGCGGTTCAGAGGGGAGGAGGGGGATGAGGTGCTGGAGTGTATTGGAAGGGATACAGGGATGGGGGGATTGGGGACAAAAGCTGCGTAACGTCAGTTCCTAACTCGGCCTTCTCATCCACGATTAACGAATTTATCCCAAAAGACCGTGAATAGATCCCATTTTTCGCGGTCCATTCACTAATATTTGACAATATATAGTGAATACGATACAATAACTACATGGCGACCACACAGCCGATAAGAAACCGCATCCAAGACTTGAAACGAGGGTACGATACCTTGCGCCAAGGCAAGGGATCGCTACTGTCGATGATCGACGAAGTGGAGGTCCCCGAGAGTGTGTATAACTCGAACGCGATTGAGAATTCGACCCTTACTCTTGAGGAGACAGAGCGAATCCTTTTGGAGCAGATGTTGTCCCGCAATGTGTCTGTGCGGGAAGTCTTTGAGGCGAAAAATCTAGCCCGCGTCACGGAATATAAACGCGCCAAAGCTAAAGACAGCGAGCTGAGCAAAGACCTGATACTACTTTTGCATCAGATGCTTATCGGCGGCATTAATGATGCCATCGCGGGACGCTTTCGCGAGCAAGGGGAATACGTGCGAGTGGGGACTCATATTGCGCCGGCACCTGAGCATGTCGAGCGCATGATGGATGAAATCCTCGTCGAGTATTCCAGCGATCTCGGCTCCTACTTCCTCGATAAAATTGCCCGATTTCACTTGGATTTTGAGACCATCCATCCCTTTTGCGATGGCAACGGCCGCTTGGGACGAGTTCTCATCAATTTTCAACTTATCCAGCTTGGACTGCCGCGCCTTATTATTCGCAACTCGGAAAAGGAGCGGTACTATCAAGCGTTCAGGGACTATGGGGGTCGCCAAACGACTAGGACGATGGAAGATATTATGGCGTTGGCGCTCGTAGAGTCGCTGCACAAGAGGCTGAGCTATTTACAGGGGGAGGCCATTATCCGGCTGTCGGATTATATCAAACAGCATGGACTCTCAGCACCTGCGGTCACCAACGCTGCTCGTCGCCAGACCATTCCCGCTTTTCGCGAGAAGGGGGTGTGGAAGGTCGGAGAGGGATTCGTTTACCGGAGCTAATATGCTCGATACCGCTACCAAACGCCGCATTGACACGGCCCGCGACATTCTCGTCGGCAAGGTGCCCGATCCGAAAAGTCAAGTAGAGCAGATTACTATCGCGCTCATCTACAAGTTTATGGACGATATTGACGCCGAGAGCGAGGAGTTGGGCGGGCAGCGCACGTTTTTTGCCGGTGACTTTGCCCGCTATGGCTGGCCTCAACTGGTGCGCGCTGGCTTGGGCGGCCACGAGACTTTGAATCTGTACGCCGAGGCGATCACCCGGATGCCGGAAAATCCGGGCATTCCGCTGCTGTTCCGCGACATCTTCAACAACGCCTATTTGCCCTACCGCGACCCGGAGACTTTGCGCGCCTTTCTCAAGGTCATCGACGAGTTTACGTACGATCACAGCGAGCGGCTCGGCGATGCCTTTGAATATCTGCTCTCGGTGCTTGGCTCGCAGGGGGACGCTGGGCAGTTCCGCACTCCGCGCCATATCATCGACTTCATTGTTTCCGTTATTGACCCGAAGAAAGACGAAAAGATTCTCGACCCGGCCTGCGGCACTGCCGGGTTTCTGATTTCGTCGTACAAGCACATTCTCAAGTCTAATACCGATGACGAGGGCAACAGTACGCTGACGCCGGACGAAAAAGGCAGACTCGCGGACAACTTCAACGGCTATGACATTTCGCCCGATATGGTGCGGCTGTCGCTGGTGAATCTGTATTTACACGACTTTCGTGAGCCGCACATTTTCGAGTACGACACGCTGACCAGCGAGGAGCGCTGGAATGAGTATGCCGATGTGATTTTGGCCAATCCGCCGTTTATGTCGCCGAAGGGCGGCATCCGTCCGCATCGCCGCTTTTCAGTGCAGTCCAAACGCAGCGAAGTGCTGTTCGTCGATTACATAGCCGAGCATCTGAATCCTACGGGGCGCGCCGGTATTATTGTGCCGGAGGGCATTATCTTTCAGAGCCAGACTGCCCATAAGCAGCTACGCAAGATGCTGGTGGAGAATTATCTGGTGGCTGTCGTCTCGCTGCCGGCGGGCGTGTTCCAGCCTTATTCGGGGGTTAAGACTTCTATTTTGCTGCTGGATAAGGCGCTGGCGCAAAAGACGGATCGCGTTGCCTTTTTTAAGGTGGAGAACGATGGGTTTGATTTGGGGGCGCAGCGGCGGGAGATTGCGGAGAATGACTTGCCGCAGGTGAGGGCGGAGCTTGGGGAATATCTGGAGCGGCTAAGGGCGGGCGAATCGGTGCTGGCTGATGGTGTGGCAGAGCCTAAAGTGGACTACACAACCGAGCTTGGGCTGATTGCTGAGAAGGAGAAGATTGCGGAGAGTGGGGAGTATAATCTGAGTGGGGAAAGGTATCGGGAGAGTAGTGCTCGTCTGTCGCATTTTCTTATCGTGTCATTAGGTGAAGTGGCGGAAGTCGTCGCCGGTCAATCCCCACCGGGACAATCCTACAATGACAATGGCGTTGGAATGCCGTTCTATCAGGGGAAAACCGAGTTCGGCCAAATGTTCATTGGTGAGCCTACAAAATGGACTACTGACCCGCAAAGGTTCGCCGAGAGCGATGATATTCTAATGTCCGTACGTGCCCCTGTTGGACCTGTCAACTTTGCCACTCAGAAGATTTGTATAGGCCGGGGACTGGCTGCAATTAGGCCAATGAAGGGCCATGCACTCGCAACCTATATCTTTTACGTTCTGCGTAGTCTGGAATCAGAAATAACTGGCAATGCCGGAGCGGCGTTTGCATCAATAAACAAGGGTGATATTGAGAACATCCAGATCCCCCTGCCGCCGCTGGAAATGCAGCGGGAAATTGTGGCGGAGATTGAGGGGTATCAGCGGGTGATAGACGGGGCGCGGGCGGTGATTGACAACTACCGGCCGCAGATTGTGGTTGATCCTGAGTGGCCGATGGTGGAGTTGGGAGATGCAGCGGAATTGACCGGAGGGTATGCCTTCAAAAGTACTGACATGACTGCGACCCAATTAGACGCAACAGATCGCCTTGTAGTAAAAATTGGCAACGTCGGACGTGATGGTTGTCTCGAAATGGAAAAAGCTCAATTCCATCCGTACTCTGACCATCTCGCTCGCTTCAAATTGTACAAGGATGATGTGGTCGTCGCAATGACAGGTGCAACTGTAGGGAAGGTTGCTACTGTCGAAGAAGATGGTTTTTTGCTAAATCAACGAGTTGGAGTTCTTAGAGCAAAATCGACAGCGATACAAAGTTATATTTTTTATTTAGTTTCGGTTGTTGGATTTTACAATTACTGCCAGCAAACTGCGGGTGGAGGCGCACAGGGAAACATCGCGCCGCGTGAGATATTGAAATACAAAATTTCCTTGCCGCCTACAGCAACACAGCAAGCTATCGTCGCCGAAATCGAAACCGAGCAGTCTCTTGTCGCCGCTAATCGGGAGTTAGTGGAGCGGATGGAGGGGAAGATTCGGGCGGCGATTGGGCGAGTGTGGGGGGACGGGTAGAGTAATATCGGTCAAGAGGGTGTTGCTGACTAGACAGTTGACAACAATTCCATATATGGTCAATTGACCAAGGGCTCAAAATCCTCGCTACTCATTGGTTCGTGCTTACTCCAGCAGCCACGCATTTCGATCAATACACGCTGCTTCGGACGGTTAATCCGCACCACTTGCGCCCCGTATCTACTAGGCCCTTCGGCCATCGCCGCAACCAAATCTTCCACCAAGTAACGCGGTGCCCATCCGATCATACAGTAGTCCGTCGTCTGAATTTGCACGGCCAACCCGGTCGCAGGATTGGTCAATTCTAGTGTGACGTACAGCTTTTCTTTGTGCTCTAAGCGGTCAATTCGATTTTTAGCCGCGTCATTGATATGTCGCCGACCATGCAGGAAGAACCGGCAAGAGAAGCTCCCGGTGTCGTCTTTCTCGATCTTTGGAAAAACCTCGTAAGAGTCCGTTACGCGGTGCCCTCCATTGGTGGACAAAATCTCAATGGGGTCAGCTTCTTCGGTTAGATCAAGGCTGTGAAGGTAGTCGGTAAAGTCCGGCCTTGCCCGGTTCATAACCCGGTTTTGGAATAGCGGAAACAGTTCCGAGGACTGATACTCTTTGTCCAAATCGGGAAAATCAATCAACGGAAGGAATCCTACCTCCTCTTGTGCTCGCTTTGCGCCGCCGATGTAACGGAAGCGATAGAGCAAACGTTCGACATCAGCATCCAGCCGACCCACCGGAAACCATGCCTTGCTAGGCTTTTTGTCCTGCCAAGCTAGAAATAAGGTTCTCGTGCTCATCGGAGAAGCTCCTGCAATTGTTCGAGATTATAGTGCATCAGCGCAATTGCGAATTCTCTGGCTGAAGAGGACATCCAATCACTGGGTACACGGTTTACGAGGTCATCTACAGAGCCCTCGTCCAATTTTTCGAGTTTTGTCAGCGCCGGACGGAAAAGGTCTGGATAGCTGCGAGTAGCTCGCCGTACCAACTCCAGTGGGCTAGGCCCGCGCCGATCTGCCTCCGACCAGTAAATCGCGCCGCGTCCTTTTTCAACATAGTCGCCTAGGCGATCTTCTGCCAGTATCCTGTCGCGTCGCGTATCCTGAAGCTCCCGACCTAACGATGAGGCATGGTCGAACGACGGCGCTACAAACAAATCTACCCACCCCTTTTGCTCTCGTCGTAGTATGCCCCAGTTCTCGTGATGGCGATCCGTGTTGCCAATTAACGCGTCTAGGACTACATACTCTGCAAGGCGGCCCTTCGCCTTTTCTGCGTGTTCAGAGTCTCCAAAAACACGGTCCATTACCTGCCAGATATTCGCCAAGGTATGGCTCGATTGACGAAATTCTTTCTCGGGATCGTAGCCATGAATAGCCCTCTTTAACATCTGATTGCCGTGGACCAATTCCCGACCTTCTTGGGCGAACGATTTTGTCACAGATCCTTTATTTAGCTCCAATACAGCCAATTCCACCCGCGCATGTGGAATTTCCAGCAAGGCCGCGACCTCGGCAGCAATCTTCTCCGCCCAGTGTTCCCCTGTATTACAGCGGGGGTATTTGAAGAGCCAATATTCTTCTTCCTCCGTCGGATCGAGATACCAGAACTTATTCTTGCTCCCCATCATCTCCTCAGACTCATGGATCGATTCTCGCTCCACTTCAACGATTGGGTATAGATCAGACATGGCTATAACTTTGCGCCCTCAGCGTCATACCACCATATCTCCGTTTATCAGCAGAGTCGTCGAAGAGAGGTTGAGCACTATTCAACAAAATTGTTGTCAACGGATTTGTTGAAAAATCGCAGGACTACACGAATGGATCGCGGAAAGATGAAGGGCCGCCGTTGCTTCCCCAATCAGGCCGTCGGTCTCTGCGACAGGTCCAGTTCCGCGGAATCACGTGCGGACGCAAGCTCCGCTCCCGGCCTAGACGGCTCCATGAACGTAATGGCCTCGTAGAAGTCGTCTAACGCGACGAATATGCCGTTTTCTTGCGCCCATTGGCGCATCCGCTGGTTGCAAGAATGCGCCCATGACAGGATTTCCACCCGCCATCCGCGCTTGTGCATGCGCTCCAAAGTGCTGTGAAAACCCGCGCCTTCGAGATAGCCAGCACCGTCGCCCGTTAGCAACACCACGATGCCGGGATTGCCGTTGTAATCCAGCGCATCTTCCAGCATGCGCAACTGCAATACCCGGTCGGGCATTTCCTGTTCGCCACGCCCGGTGCTGCCTCGATCGAACAGTTGGACTTCCACCCCCTTGCCTTCCATTCGATTCCACAACTGGCGCATTTCTGGCGGCACAGAGCCGGTGGCAAGCGCCTTTTTTAGCGGTCGGTCGGCGTGCGCTAGGCGCAGTATATTGTCAAAGTTGACGCGCACGCGGTAACGGGCATTGGCACCTTCGCATCGCTCTTCCGCTAGCCGTTGTGCCTCGTGGAAGATGTTGGAGTTGTCCCAATAAATGAAAACACTGTCCATGTCGGATTGCCTCCTAGCTTTAAATCGGGATTTTTCACATAATATACTAACATGCCGAGGAGATTCGACAATGAACAGAATGTGGGAGCCCCTCTGCTTAAAAGCGGCTTTCTACCAATAACTCAGCGCGTCCGCAAAAATCCCCGCCAGTTCCTCTGCGTCAGCCGCTTGCGGCGAGAGCTTGGTCACTCGGTGCTGCGGCAGCGTGCCCTCGACGAGGGCCGGGATGTGCTGGCTGCCGTAGCCGAGGGCGCTGAGGCCGTTG
>JAPPEG010000281.1 GCA_028875345.1 Gemmatimonadota bacterium | reverse complement strand
GCGACGGCACCTTTGCCGAAGTATCCGAACGCGCCGGGCCGGGCTTTGCCTTAGTCGAGGTGAGCCGAGGTGCCAGCTTTGCCGACTTCGACCGCGACGGCGATATCGACATCTTCGTCTTAAACCTCAATAGCACTCCCAATCTCCTGCGCAACGATGGCGGCAACGAGGGCAACTACTTGCAAATCGCCACCGTAGGCACCCGCAGCAACCGCGATGGAATCGGCACCCGCATCGAAATAAGCGCCGAGGGGAAGCATCAAGTCGCCGAGGTACGCAGTGGCACCAGCTTTCTCTCCCACAGCGATCTCAAGGTACACTTTGGCTTGGGCACTGCCTCCAGCGTCGAAAGCGTCGTCCTCTACTGGCCTAGTGGCACAGTTCAGACGCTGCGCGATGTGGCGGCTAATCAGGTGTTGACCGTGCGGGAGCCTGCTGATTAGGAATTAGGAATTGGGAATTAGGAATTGGGAATTGTAAGAACTCGCCGAATGAGCTACCATCGCGTCACCACGGCATCCCATCCCGCAATCAGATCTACTGCCATCCACAACCCTGCACTGCTGACTTGGCCCAACACCATGCCGAGAAAAAAGGGCCGCAGGCGGCGAAAGAGTTTGACTCCACCGTACTTCAAGACGATCCACTTCGCTAGCCAGCCCAGCGCCATACTTGACCAAGCGAAAAACATCACATAGGTCCCCCCCACCGGCAGGCCGATCGGGTGGATGGGCCACCACAAGAAGCGGTGGCGCAGGTACAACAACAGAAACATCAGCCCGGCCCCAAAGCCGGTGAACGCGCCACGCGGGCCCCAGAAATTCCACGCGGCCACCGGATTGAGTTGATTTGCTGCCATATCGTTAAATGTCCAGCGGCCCATAATGCTGTAAAACCAGTAGTGGAGATTGACCCCGCCGTAGGTATAAGCAATGGAAAGTACCGTCCAAGCCGAGGCGACCAAGCTCACGGCAATGGCTATGAGCAAAGCCCAAAAGAGCGGCGGCCGACGCGTCCCGACGACTTCGGCCAGCCGGGTGCTGTTGGAAGCCGCGGCCATCATAGTCGTGCGGATATCTCCAGCCCAGCCATTGGCAAACCCGAGCACCATCAAGCCTCGCGGCCCAATGGGTGCTGTGCCCAGTGCGTTGATCACAAAGGCCGTTGGCGTCATCTGCGTCCGGCCATACCCCATGCCCCCTTCGGCGACGATCCGCGTCAAACCGACGAATACCACAAAGGCGATAACGAGCAATAGCAGCGCTGCCCCCACGGGCAATCCCGCGCTTTTCAACCATAAGACCGCGTAGAGGAAGGCTCCGATCAGGAGCCACACCGCCTTGCGATAGGAGAGCATCTGCCCTGTATCTTCTCCTGGTTCCTTCTTTTTCCACGCTCCGACGACCACTTCTTTGAGGTGCCGACGAGCGGTCCATAAACTGGCCGCCACGAGGGCAATCAACGCTCCCATGGCCTGCTGGGCGGTGGCGATGGATCCTTCGGTGTGCATCAGCCGGATTTCTGCAATGCTGAACCCGAGGGTGTTGAAAAGGCCCAACTGGAAGAAGTTGAGCAAGTAGAAAAACCACAGACTAAAGGAGACTTCCAGACTCAGAAAGTACGTCAGGCCAAGGACGATAAACCACAAGTTGAATAAGACGCCCCGCATGTCGTGGAAGATGGCCAATTGGGTTGACAACTCGATGGGAGCAATAAAGGGATAGTACTTGTGTAGGGCATTGATTCCCAAGAGGACGAAGGGAATGGCAAATCCCAACCACATCAGCGGTTCCTTTAGAAAGGGATTGACCGCCGAGGGTCTGTCGTCCTCGTGGATCATGTACAGCGGCAACTGGACGAGCGGAAAGATCAAGCGCTCATTGCGGGCCCATTGTTCGTGGAGCAGAGCCGACAGGGCGATCATCATCAAATAGAGCGCAGCCAAAAAAGAAGCCCACGCCAACAGGGGCACTAACCATGCTCCCCAAGGGATGGCTACCTCTTGGGGCAACCCTTCGTAGAAGTACTTGACCGCCATCGGGTCTTGCGGTGCCAGCCACGGCTGGATATGGGGATGGAGCAGTTCGGCCCAGTTGTTTTCGGGCGTGGCATAGTAATAGACTCCGGCCAAAAAGGGGACCAATTGCGCCGTGACTCCGGTGGAGGGAATCGCCGAAGCTGCGACCATCATGGCGTAGATTACCACTAGCTCCTGGGCTGATAAGCTCCATTTGCGTCCGATCCACTTGAGCGGAATGTTGACTAATAGCAGGAGGAAGAGGAGGAAAATCGCGCTCAGGGCGATGAAATCGCCGGTCCAATCGAGGGTCCCCATCACCAGAAGGCCATAGGGAAAAACCGTGTTGATCACCACGGCCATCAACGCGCCGACGAGCAAGGCCCGATACGGCACCCATCTTTTATTGCTATCGACGAATTGACTCATAGCCTCTATTCGTCTTGGGGCGGTCGCCGGATAAGTTGCTCGGCCAATAGGTCGAGGAAATAGGCCGAAGATCTATCCTCGGGATTCGCCTGTAGTGCGCGCTGATAGGCCCTTACCGCGGCCCGGTCGCGGTTTTGCAACCGCATGATATCTCCCTCTAGCGCGTGCTCGCCAGCCTTGAAATATGCCTCTATTGTTCTCCGTACTGCAGCAGAGGGTGCCGTCAGCAGCGACAGAGCCGAGGTGCGGTGCGGTGCCAAATGCTCCAACACCTCCCACGAGCCGCTGCTGTAGCCCTTCGGGCTGACGAAGCTGATGTAGGGATGGTCGTCGGTGTTGAGCGGACCTTCTCCCACATAGCGCCGCAGGGCGACCTCGTCCATCACCAGAGTGTTCAAGAGCGCAAATGCGTTCCCCATGTCAATGTTCTCTAAGCTGCGATACACTCGCGGCGGTGTCATCTTCTCGTTGAGCATCTTCCAATCAACCGCCTGCGACTGCATGGTCCCCACCATGATCGAGTAGTTGTTCGAGCGCCACAAGGTGGCGTGGGGAAAGACGTGCTGAAAGGTTCGCACGATGGTCTTGTAGTCGTCTGGCGGCAGGCCGTGAAAGGGCAGCCACTGGGCCATGATCCCATCGGTACTCAGATGTGCCCGACACAACTCGTAAAATTCCTTTGTGTAGAGCACCCAGCTATCGGCGCTCGTCGGATGAGTGGCGTCTCCGGTGATGATCTGGTAGGTGTCGCGGCTGGAGAGGAGAAAATTGCGACCGTCGTCGATAACTAACTCGATATTCCACGCCGTCGGATTCTCGAGCACGTGGTGATTGAATTCGCCAAAGTGCAACCGGGCCGCGTCTATCACCTCCGGCACCAATTCGACGCAAGTAATGCGGCGTGGCTCGTACTGGGCTGCGCCCCCCAAGGCGATGCCGCCGCCCAAGGAGACGACCAAGACCTCTTGCGGATCGGGATGCAGGAGCAGGGGCAGATGGCCCAAGAGGCGGAAAATTTGCAGCGAGCTGTAGTCGGTCGGCACCTGCCCGCCCCCATTGAGCGCCATTTTGCGGAAACCATCGGTTTGCTGTTCGACGGTGATGACGCCTTCGGCCCCCTCTTGGTAAAACACCAGTTCTCGGTTGACGGCCGCTGGCTCCGCAATGCGTCGCAGTACATCCGAGGGTACTAGGACTAGCAGGAGTGCCAAACCCGCCGCCCCGCACCAGATCAGCCGCTTGCGTTGCTGGCTAACTAAGGCAAGGGTTAGGCCAACCAAGCCATTCAACGCGGCTAGTACCTTGACGCTCCACTCGGTTCCGAGTAGCGGGATCAGCACAAACCCCGTCACAAAGGCCCCCCCAACAGCACCCAAGCTGTTGACTGCGCCGATGTCCCCTATGCCGCGCCCCAACCGTGCCAGTTGCCGCGTGTAGATTTGGCCGACCAGCGGAAAGATAACGCCCATCGCCACGGTCGGCAGCAACATGATGGAGACGGCTGTAAAAAACACGCCGGTTCGCGACACCCACCACGAGTCTGCCCGCTGGATCGGCTCCACGAGGACGGATAAATGAGCAAAGGCCAGCACGGACAGAGCACCGCACGCGCCGATCAAAAACTGGATACCGATAAAAATTGACAGCAAGTCCGCCCGTCGCACGAGTAGCCGACTGCCCAACCATCCCCCCAAGGACAGTCCACTCAAAAAGGCCACCAAGACAATGCTGAACTCGTAGTGTGAATTGAAGGAGAAACTCACCATCAAGAGCCGCATCCACGCCACTTCGTAGCCTAGGGCGGCAAAACCGGAGATGGCAAAGCCGGCCAACACGCCCCACAGGATGCGGTCAGAGTGCGCGGTTTCTTTTGTTGCCGCCCCTTCATCGACGTCGACGGCTCGTTGCCCTCCCCACAGCCAAGCCGCGCCCGCGACCAAGAAATTCACCACGGCGATGGCTTGCGTCGTCCCTCGCAAACCCAACCCTTCCATCAGTCCGAAGGTCGCCGCCAACACTCCGACGACTGCGCCCAGCGTGTTGATCGCATAGAGCTGTCCAACCCGACCGCCTAACCTGCCCAGCCGCCGCACCGCAAATTTGGCCATGACCGGTAGGGTGCCCCCCATCAGCGCCGTGGGGATCAGGAGCAAGGCAAAGCAAAGGCCGAAGCGGGCTAGGGAAAAGAGGTAGAAGTTCCCCTGTAGTCCCACTAGAGCACCGTAGGCATTGCCCAAATTCGCACTAATACTGGGAAAGAAAAGAGCAAAAAGACCAATGCCGACTTCTAGCGCGGCAAAAATCCGCAGGGGGTGTTTGCAGCGGTCGATGTACCGCCCCAAAACATAGCTACCCAAGGCTAGGCCAGCCATGAAGGCGCTGAGTACGGTGCTAGTAGCCAGCAGGGTGGTGCCGAAGACCACGGTCAGCATCCGCGCCCACACGACCTGATAGACTAAGCTGCTAACCCCCGAAAAAAAGAACAGGACCAAGAGCGCCTTTTGTTCAGACTGCTCCAAGTCCCGATCGCGTTCTTCCACACTGAATGCTCTTTTTTAACAAATGATGTTACGCACCCGGGTAGGGGGCGGTTTCAAACCGCCCCCTACGGTCACCGGCCTCGACGCGGGCAAGATGCCCGCGATCCCAGCGAATCGGGGATGCGCTTCGACAAGCTCAGCGCTCGGCTTTGACCGCGCAGTGCGGTAGTACTATGGTTCCTCTATGGTGAGTCGTTGATTGGTCTGGATGGGGCCGTCCAAGGTCTGCATCTGACCCGAGGGCCAGCGCACTGTTAGGCGATCCACCGCCGCTGTCTCTCCCAAGCCAAAGTAGAGTCCATAAACGCTCTGCGACAGATACCCCGACTGTCCATCCTGCACTTGGGTATATACCTGATCGCCGGCCTCCACCGCGACCACCGCGCCCAACCCATCCCGATTCGACGATTTACCTACTAGGACTACTTCCACGTAGCTCAGGCCCGTCCGACGCTGACTCAGGTCGCTGAGCAAGACCAGCGGCACCCCATTGAATTCATTGGTCACAATGTCGAGATCGCCATCGCCCTCCACATCGAACAACGCCGACGAGCGCGTCCCCAAAGCACCGTACACCAGCAAGCCCCCTTCCTGCCCCTCGCAGCGCTTGTGCTTTAAATCCGCCTCGTCGCAGTCGAGTGCAAACCACGGCTGCGCGGTGCGACCGTCGCGTCGCGGTTCTACTCCTAACACAAACTCGCTGTCGAGGAAGCCGCGTCCTTGGTCGTTGAGCAAGACAGTGTTGATCCCATAGCGAAAGGGGTAATTCATGCTCGAAGCCACGAACACATCCTGCCAGCCATCGGCGTTGAGATCGCCGCTGCTCAACCCCCACGGCCAATAATTTTCAGCACCGATTAGGTCGGAGATTTCTTCGAATTGCCCCCCGTCTAGGTGGTGGTAAAAGGCATTGCCGAAGATGCTTAATCCCTCACTGCGCAAAAAATCGTCTGGATATTGGATATACGACTTGAGTTTTTCGTCCCAAGGCCCTGCCGGCTGACTCATATCGGAGTGCATATCGGAGACGAAGAGATCCAGCCGACCGTCGTTGTCGTAGTCGAAGGCCTTGATTCCCATCGAACCCCACGGCGTTTTGGGGAACACTTCGCGGCTCTTTTTAACGAAATGCTGCCCTGCCACATTCTCGTAGTAGGAGTCGTGCCCCTGCATGTTGAGTACGTAGAGGTCTTGCCAGCCGTCTCCGTTGAAATCCACCGGACTGGCGTCGCCCGACCAGCTTGAATCCAACAATCCCACTTCGTGCGAGACGTCGGCGAAAATCCGCTGCCCGAGATTCTTGAACAGTGTGCTCTGCTCGTAGCGCTCGGGCTTCAAATGCCCAGAGAAGGCGTCCTTGAAACCTCGGTAGTACTGATAGGTCGGCCCCGTCTCCAGTCGCGTCGGATCAACCGCCGCCGCCCCCGTTTCGTCTTTGGTATAGATCCCGACATTGGTCACAAACAGATCCAGCAAGCCATCGTTATTGTAGTCGAAGAACTCACCAGACGACGAGTGCGCCTGCCAGCCCGTGCCCGAATGCTCGGTTATATCTTCGAAGCGGCCGGTTCCGTCGTTGGCCAAAAGCTGGTTGCCCAACCGCACCGCCGTGGCGTACAGATCGACATCGCCGTCGTTGTCAATGTCGCCAAACGACGCGCTCACTCCGATTCTATCGGCCAACTCTAGGCTCGGCGTAGTGTAGTTCTCAAAGCGCGTCCCGCCGAGGTTGCGCCAGAGCTGATTGCCTCCCACTTGGGTCGTAAAGTAGAGGTCGTAGAGACCATCGCCATCCACGTCCCCCACTGCCAGCCCATTGCCGTGGTCGTAGTGGACTGGGATATGCTCTTTGGCGGAATCCTCTACCACTCTATTGCGAAATGTAATGCCGCTGGCTTGGAGTTGGTCGGTAAAGGAGAAGTCGCAAAAGACCTCGTAGGCTTGGGCCGCCTCCAATTGGGCTTGCTGGCGGGGCACCAACCACGATGGCTCGATGATTGCGGCTGGCTCGGGAAAGGGCTTGAGAATTTTCGTCGGCTCTGGGGCGTTAGATTCAGCGTGGACGGTTTTTAAGGGAGTGAACGCAAAAATACACAGCGCAAAGAGGAAAGCTGCCTGATAATTCAGCATGGTCTATATTTTCGACGTATTGGGACGTTTATTTCAGAGCGATTTTGCGTTGAGATGGGCGTTAAAAAAGTGGCATGTACCCCTTATGTCAAGCGATTGCGCCTTGCCGCCCTGTCCTTGTATCGGATATTATGGACTCCTGCAAAAAGCCAAAATCCCAAGCTTGCGCAAACCATGGTCTTCTACTCATCGGCTCATCGTCTTCTCTTGCTATTCCTGATAGCTCCTCTGTCCTCGATAGCCCAATACGAAGTGACCGTAGAAGGCAAGGCCTACCAACTCATCCTCGCCCGCGACCTCGTTGCAGCAATCCAACAAGCCCCTGCCGACACCACACTCGAATACAACCGCATTGTGGTGCAGGGGCCGCTTGAATTGACCGGCGACACCCTGCGTGCGGCGCTCGGCTTTGAGGACGTGCGCTTTACCAATCCTGTAGTTTTAGAACGCGCCGTTTTTCTGCAACCGGTGCGCTTTGTGCGCACCCATTTCCAACAGGGTATTTCTCTGCTTGAAACCCGCTTCAAAGGTGAATTTTCCTGCCGCGACTGCCGCGTAGTGGGCACGGCTAATTGCAAACGGACTTTGTTTGCCGACGAAGTAGATTTTTCGGCCACCCAGTTTTCCGGCGCGGCCTTTTTTCAGCAGACCAACTTTGGGGGCGAAACCACCTTTGAGCGCACTCAATTTGAGGATGCGACCTATTTCGATCAGACTGAGTTCGACCGCTCCACCTCTTTTCAGGATGCTTCCTTTGCCAATATGGCTTCCTTCAAAGAAGCGGTGTGGCAAACGACAGTTTCCTTTGCTGGCGCTCGCTTTGGCGAGGACGCCCTGTTCGCGCAAAGCCGTTTTGTGGGAGCCGCTGCGTTCACTGCGGCCTACTTCCGCGGTGTAGCCCATTTCGAACGCGCTGATTTCTCCGCTACGGCCTCCTTTCGCCGCATCGTCTTTGCCGGTCCGGCCCGCTTTGTCGGTGTCCACTTTCGCACGTCAGCGTTCTTTGTCGATAGCCGCTTCAAACAGGAGGCCGCCTTTGCTGGCGTGACCTTTGCCCAGCCTTTTCGCCCCGATGCTTACTTTGGTGTTGCTCCCGACTTAGCCGATGTGACCGCTCCTTCCATAGACCTAAAACCCAAACCCA
Source organism: Gemmatimonadota bacterium (assembly GCA_028875345.1). Taxonomy (GTDB): domain Bacteria; phylum Latescibacterota; class UBA2968; order UBA8231; family UBA8231. Next base: position 6,857 of record JAPPEG010000281.1, on the reverse strand, counting down.
AAGGCCGCCCGGTTCCACTGCCGGATACTATCGACCCTAGCTGCAACCCCATTCAATTGGTCGATATAACCCAGGCGGCCGGTATAGACTTTAAGCACTACAACGGCTTTTCGGGTGAATACTACTACGTCGAAACCTTTGGCTCCGGGGCGGCCTTCCTCGACGTTGACGGCGATGGTTGGCTCGATCTCTATCTGGTCAACGGCGCACCCCTAAGCGGCGAGCGCCCTGATCCGATTCCCACCAATCGCCTGTACCGCAACACCGGCGCTGGCAGCTTCGTCGATGTGACGGCTGTCTCGGGGACCGGGTACACCGGATACGGCATGGGCTGTGCGGCTGCTGATTACGATGGGGATGGAGACGTGGATCTCTACGTGACCAACGTTGGCCCCAACCTCCTGTTGCGCAACGAGGGTGGCGGGAGCTTTGCCGACGCGACCACCGCTGTGGGTGGAGCCGATGCCCGGTGGGGTACTAGTTGCGGTTTCCTAGACTACGACCTCGATGGCGATTTGGATCTTTACGCGACCAATTACGTGGAGTTTGACCCGCAGAACAATATCGTCTGTGCCGAGGGCGGCATTCGCTCCTATTGCGAACCGAAGTTCTACGAGCCGGTAGGCGATGTACTCTATCGCAACGAAGACGGCCAATTCCGCGATGTGACGTTGGAGATGGGAATCGTCCACAAGGGGCGCGGCTTGGGCGTGGCCTTTGCGGATTACGACCTCGACGGCGACACCGACATGTACGTGGCCAACGACGGCACGATGAACTTTCTCTACCAAAACCAAGGGAATGGCTTTGCCGAGGTCGGCCTCTACGCCGGAGGGCGCTACAACGAGGACGGCTTGGCCGAAGCTGGCATGGGGGTGGAATTCGGGGATTGGGACAACGATGGGTTGCAAGATATTTTTGTGACCAACTTCGCCCAAGAGACCAATACCTTGTACGGCAACGATGGGCAAGGGCAATTCTACGACATCACCCAACGGGCCGGCTTGGCTGAGTGCAGTTACAAACTGCTGGGCTTTGGCACCAATTTTTTCGACTACGACAACGACGGCGACCTAGACCTGTTTGTCGCCAATGGCCACGTCATGGACAAAATCACCCAAGTACACCCCGACCATGCCTATCCGCAGCCCAATCAGGTGCTCTGCAACCAGCGGGGAACCCGCTTTGTCGATGTCTCTGCTAGGCTCGGTCCCGCGCTCGCGGTGGCGGCGGTAAGCCGCGCTTCGGCCACGGCCGACTACGACAACGATGGCGACCTAGACCTGCTAGTGACCAATGTTGCCGCCGCCCCCAATCTCCTGCGCAACGACGGGGGCAACCGGCAGCACTGGTTGACGATTCAGTTGGGGAACACCGCGCAGCACGCCCGCGTGGCCGTGACGGCCGGTGGGCAGCGCCAAGTCAAGGAGCGCCAGTCGGGCGGTAGTTATCTTGCGAGTAGCGATCCTCGTCTCCACTTTGGCCTAGGAGAAGCCACCCAGGCCACAGTCGAAATCCGCTGGCCCGACGGCGCGTTGCAGACAATGGAAGGGGTGGCGGCCAATCAGATCCTGCACATAATTCAATCCAAACCCTGATGCCAAGGAGTTGCAGATGATCACCAACTCCCCCGTACCGCGATCGCTGTACAACCTTTTCGCCGCCCTGCTAATCTTGGGCGCGGCCTGCTCTCAAGATCCCGATAACGACTCCTTGGAAAAGCACCTCCTCCTCACCCGCCAAAATCCCACCGCGCCACCCGCTTACTACAACTTGGCCGTGGCCTATACGCAAGCCGGCCGCTACGACGAAGCCCAGCAAAACTATGCCAAAGCCCTCGACCTCGATCCAAACTACGCCCTCGCCCACGATGGCTTGGGGCTTTTGGCCCAGCGGCGCGGGGCCTTGGACGAGGCCGCTGCCCACTTTCAAAGAGCTATTGAACTCGACTCCACCTTGGCTGCGACGAGCAATAATCTGGGCAATATTCACTACCAGGATGGAGCCTTGGAAAAAGCCGTTGCCGCGTATCAAGCGGCCGTGCGCCAAGCCCCAGAGGACATCGCGTTCTACATCAATCTCGCTCGTGCTCTGCGCGACCTGAGAGAATTCGATCAGGCGGTGGCCGTTCTGTTGCAGGCCGTTGATCGCGACCCATTTTCCCGGGAAGTCCACGCGGCCTTGGGTCATCTGTACGCCGAAGATTTGCGCGTTGAAGATGCGGTGGCCGCCTACGGCGAGGCTCTCCGCATTGCGCCCAGTGCCGACCTCCACATCCGCTTGGGGGATGTCTATACCCGCGTTGAAAAATTGGACGAGGCGGTGCGCGAATACGAAAGCGCCTTGGAGTTGGACCAGGACAACGCCGAAGCTCGTTACAAGTTGGGAGCTATCTATGCCACCCAGCAGCGCATTCCCGAAGCAGTGGCTTTAGCCGAAAAAGCCGTCGCACTCGATTCGACCCAGACGGTGGCCCTACAGCTTTTGGCACGACTGTATGTCAACCAGGGCTTTTACGACAAGGCCGAAAAAGCCTTGTTGCAAGCCATTGAAACTGATCCCAGCTTGATGGAAGCCCGCAGCGGACTAGGGGCGCTCTACATCCGCCAAACCCAGTACCAAAAAGCCGAAGCTGTCTTAAAAGAAGCCGTGGAAAAGGATCCACAGCACGGCGAATCTTGGCGTCAGTTGGGTCTGCTCTACAGCGATTTGAATCGCCCTGAGGAAGCGGCCAAGATGCTGCGCCAAGTTCTCGCCATTAATCCCTTACATCCGGAAGCTCTCTACAACTTAGCTAACGTTCTTCTTGCTCTTGGGCAAACGACCGAGGCAGAGCGCCTGCAAAACCGCTTTGAACGCCTCGGACGTCTCCACGATCACATCAATCAGCTACAGCAGGCCCTCGACGCTACTCCGGCCAACGTCGCAGCTCGCTTGCGTCTGGCGCGTGCTTACCTAGCGCTCCGGCAGTGGGAAAAGGCCGAAGCCCAGTACCGTGCGCTGCTCTCTGTTGCACCCACCCATTTGGAGGCGCGCCTCCAGCTAAGCGGCCTCTACGCCCAGCACGGCAAGCTCACTAGGGCACTGCGGGTGTGCGAAGAGGCCCTAGCGCACAGTCCCCCGGACTCGGCCCTCTATAAAATTTACTTTGCGCTCGGTCATCTCTACCATGCACAGGGCCGTATCGAGGAGGCCGAGGCCGCCTTAGAGCGCACGTTGGCACTAGCGCCTACTCATGCCCAAGCCTATAACAATTTGGGCAATCTCTACCTAGCAAAGAACGATCTTCAACAGGCGGCGACGGCCTACCAAAAGGCGCTTGAGGTAGCGCCCGACTTTGCCGAAGCCCATTACAACTTGGGCCACCTCTATGCCCAACAGAAGGCCCATGCCAAGGCCGAGCGCCAGTACCAAGCCGCTCTGCGTGCAGATTCTACCTATGCCAGAGCGCATTATGCACTTGGTGTGCTCTACCAAGAGGCGGCGCAACCCCGCCAAGCCATCCGCGCGTACAAGCATTTTCTCGCGCAGTGGCGGGGCGATCCTCGCCTAATCCAATCCGCTCAAGAGGCGTTGGCACGACTGGCAGATTCCCAGTAGAGCAGGCCCATAGATAGCGGTCATTCCACGACCGCGCTACATTGTTGCAACGAGGAGAAATGAGGATAACAATGAGAACAGCATTCGCCGGTATTTTCTTGGTCGCACTGATGGCTACTCAGACGGCAGCCTTCTCGCAAACCGAGTTTCACCTGCAGTATGGCAAACACAAGAATCCATTCTCGGCCGCCACACAACAGACCTTTGTCTTTACCGTGCAACAGGCTGCGGGATGGAAATTGGGCGACAGCTTCTTCTTCATCGACTACCTCGATGACGACGAGCGCGATGGCTTCAACGACCGAGATTTCTACGGCGAGTGGTACCCAACCCTGAGTTTCGGCAAGCTGGCCAATAAGGAATTGCGCGTCGGCCCCATCAGGGATTTTGCCCTGATTGCCGGGGTCAACGTCGGTGGCGACGCCAACGTCGTAAAGTACCTGCCCGGTCTGCGGGCCTCTTGGGATCTGCCGGGATTCCTGTTCCTGAATACGGATCTGACGGCCTATATCGACGACAACATTGGCGTCGAAGGTGGCGGTGCCCCCAAAGAGGACAATAGCTTCATACTCGACGTCAACTGGGCCTTGCCCATCAATGTTGGCAGTCTGTCTTTGGCCATTGTCGGCCATGCCGAGTACTTGGGTGGCCGCACCAATGAATTCGGTGCAGATGTCAAGGATTCCCTTCTCGCTCAGCCGCAGTTTACCTGGGATCTGGGCAAAGTGGTCGGAGCACCCAATCAGCTCATGGTCGGCGTTGAGTACCAGTACTGGCTCAACAAGCTCGGAACGGATGAAGACGAGAGTGCGGCTCAGTTGCTGGTGGTATGGCGTTTGTGAAGATGACGGAGATTTTTGGCGCGAGTATGAGGTGGATCGGTTGAGTTCGTCGCATCTTTCTCCGGATGGAGTTGCAGTGCAACTTGATTGAAAGGGTGAATTAGGTAATGGCGCAAGTAAATGAATACATCCGCTACGAGCCGGACGAGCGGCCTCCCCACTCCATCGCCGCTGGGGTTGGCTTTCAGGCCTCGGTGGTTATCATCGCGCCGGTGGTGCTCAGCGCGATCATTATTGGCCGGGCGGCCAACCAGCCGGAGAGTTACCTGACTTGGATCGCGTTTGCGGCTCTGCTGATCAGTGGAGTGAGCACGATTCTGCAAGCGGTGCGGGTCGGGCGAATCGGGGCCGGGCATGTGCTCGTCATGGGTACTTCCGGTGCCTTCATCGCGGTCTGCATCACGGCACTGGTGCAGGGCGGACCGTCCTTGATGGCGAGTCTGATCGTGGTCTCGTCGCTGTTTCAGTTTGCCCTAGCCGCGCGGCTTTCGCTATTGCGCCGAATCCTCACACCGGTCGTCTCCGGCACGGTGATCATGCTGATCGCCGTCACGGTCATGCCGATCGTTTTTGGCTTGCTGACGGATGTGCCCGAGGGTACGCCGTCGGCTGCTGCTCCGACTGCGGCCGGCGCGACGCTCGCTACTCTTGTGGTGTTGGCGCTGTGCGCCCCAGGGGCTTGGCGACTGTGGGCACCGCTCATCAGTATTGCGGTGGGTTGCGCCGCTGCTGCCCCCTTTGGACTGTTCAACATTCAGCCCGTAATCGACGCGCCTTGGATCGGTTTTCCCGATGGCTCGTGGCCGGGATTGGACCTGACGTTCAGTGCAGAATTCTGGGCGTTGCTACCGGCGTTTGTGGTCGTAACCTTGGTAGGCGCGATTGAGACCATTGGCGACGGCATTGCCATTCAACGGGTCTCGCGGCGTCGGCCGCGGGCAACCGATTTTCGCTTGGTCCAGGGTGCTCTCAACGCCGATGGGACGGGCAACCTGTTGTCCGGGCTGCTCGGGGCACCCCCCAATACGACCTACTCAACCAGCATATCGCTCGCCGAACTCACCGGGGTTGCCGCGCGCCGCGTTGGGGTATATGTCGGGGCCATCTTTGCGGTGCTGGCCTTATCGCCCAAGGTGACAGCCCTCCTGATTGCGATTCCCAATCCCGTGGGCGCGGCCTATGTAACCCTGCTAATAGGCATACTTTTCGTGCAGGGTATGAAGCTAGTCGTTGAGAGCGGCCTCAATAGCCGCAAGGCCGTGGTGGTGGGGCTGTCGTTTTGGATTGGGGTGGGCTTTCAGAATCAGGTAATCTTCGCCGACTTGCTGGGCAAGACGTGGGGCACCCTACTCGGCAACGGCATGACCGCTGGGGGTATTGCCGCGATCTTGCTGACCGCGTTTATGGAGTTGACGGCTCCGCGCCGCCGACGTATAGAGGTCGAGTTAGCCGTTGCCTCGCTGCCCAAGATCGACGAGTTCCTCCGCGCCTTTGCCGCGAAAATCGGCTGGGACGATCCGGCGACCGAGCGGCTGTGCGCTGCCGGAGAAGAGACTTTGGCGATTCTGGCGCAACAAGCTGAGGACGATGCGGCCAACGGACGGCAGTTGATCCTCTCCGCACGGCCCGCCGAGGGGGCGGTGGAACTGGAATTTTTGGCGACTGCTGCGGGAGAAAATCTCGAAGATCGGCTGGCGTACCTGAGCGAACAGCCCGAGATAATAGACGAACACGAGATTTCGTTTCGTCTGTTGCGGCACTACGCCTCTGCGGTGCGGCACCAGAAATACCACGATCTAGACATCATTGCGGTGCAGGTCGAGCGCACGCCTTAGAGGTGAGCCGACCGGTGTTATTTGTGTAGATGGTGCTCGGCCCGTTTGGGATGTTCGACAGCGAACTTAAAAGAGGGCAACGCTAAAATCTCCAGTTGTTCCCGTCCCTCGGTCACCCGGATGATCGCGTTCACTGGCACTTCAGCGAACACCTGCTCCTTGCCACTTTGCGGCCAAAAAATCGCTAGCTGCGTCACCTGCTCTGCTGAACCTAACCCCACGTACTGACGCAGCGGATTGCCGCCAAAACTGCCGCCGCTGCCGACCCACCGGTACAGCGACCGCCTTTGGCCTCCCTCCACCACATCGACCCGTAGCTGCGTCCCGATCCCCGACCGATTCGACTCCACTCCCACCACCTCAACTGCTAGCCAGCCGTGACCAAACCCTGGGTTTTCATATAGCACATCGGCGAATCCGTCGCCGCGATAGGCTCCGCCCATCTGCTCGAATATATCCACATCGCCATCGTGATCCACATCGGCAAATACGACCCCATGTCCCTTCTGTAAATGTCCCAACCCGCTGGCAAAAGTCACATCGACAAAGCGCTGACCCGCTTGGTTCCAATACAGCACAT
>JAPPEG010000111.1 GCA_028875345.1 Gemmatimonadota bacterium | reverse complement strand
CGATGATCCACGGCCTCAGCAGCAGGCCCGCGACAAAAAACGCGACGCAGAGCGCACCGATGAGGAGGGCCGGGAGGAATTCGAAAACGAAGATGCTGCCAGCGACCACCGCGCCTTGGAAAACTAAAAATGCCGCAAAGTAGCGGCGGTCGAGGGCGAAAACCCACGGGGTCTTAGAGGCGGGGGCCGTCATAATTTACGCGCGAATAAAAGCGAGGACCTCGTCCCGCTTCTCGGCCATGCGCTCTGCGGAGAGCGCCTCTAGGTTGAGGCGCAACAGCGGCTCGGTATTGGAGGGCCGCACGTTGAAGTGCCAGTCGTCGTAGCTGACCGAAATCCCGTCGAGGCGCTGGATGTGACCGTCTTGGTAGCGGTCGGCTAGGGCTGCAATTTTGGCCGCGGGGTCCGCGACCTCAGAGTTGATCTCAGAGGACGTGAAGTACTGGCGCTCTAGCGGAGCGAGCAACTCGGAGAGCTTAACCCCGCGCTGCGACAGCAATTCCAGCATCACCAGCGATGGCACGATGCCGGAATCCGCGCCAAAGAAGTCGCGGAAGTAGTAATGGCCGCTCAGTTCGCCCGCAAAGACAGCTCCTTCCTCAAACATCCTCGGCTTGAGGAACGAATGGCCGACGCGCTCGATCAGTGGGGTGCCGCCGGCTGCTTTTACGAGGTCGGGCACGGCCCACGAGCAGCGCACATCGTACACGATCTTGGCCCCGGGATCGCGTTCTAGCATGTAGCAGGCCATCAGCGCGGTCGCAAAGTCGCCGGGCACGAAGCGCCCCCGGTCGTCAATGATGAAGAAGCGATCACCGTCGCCGTCAAAGGCAAACCCGACGTCCGCACCTTCGGCTAGGACGCAGCGCTCCAAGTCGGCGCGATTTTCCGGCTGCATGGGATCGAGGCCGTGGTTGGGCAGATGGCCATCCGGCTCTAGATACATGCCGATAAACTCGATAGGCAACCGCTCGTACACCTCTTGCAGAATCGGCCCGACCATGCCGTTGCCCGTGTCGGCCACTACCTTGAGCGGCTTGATGCGGGCCGGATCCACGAGGCTCAACACCTTGTCGATAAAGCCCGACGTCACGTCCTCAGCCCGAACCGCGCCCTGCCTCTGACCTGCGCCCCAGCTTTCTTCCGCCACGAGGCGGCGCAGGTCTTGAATTCCGGATTCGCCGCTGAGCAGATAGGGCATTTGGCGCACCATCTTGAAGCCGCAGTATTCAGGTGGGTTGTGCGAAGCCGTCACCATCGCGCCCGGGCGGTCCAAGGTGGCACAGGCATAGTAGTACTGATCGGTGCTGACCATGCCGATGTCGATGACGTCCGCACCTTGATCGACGAGGCCGCGCAAGAGGTGCTCTTTTATGGCCGGACTCGAAAGGCGCATGTCGCGCCCCACGACGACCTCCTCGCACCTTAGCAGGGCCACCAAGGCACGGCCTATGGCGTAGGCCACCTCTTCGCTCAGGGGATCGGGGTAAATGCCGCGGACATCGTACGCTTTGAAGATGGAAGGATCAACCTGCATGCTCAGACGAAGCGGCGCAGGGTGACGTCGAGCGCGCGCACTCCGCCCGCAGCCGGTTGGTGCTGCACCAAAATCGGGCTTTGGTACGTGCCTTGGAGAATGCGATCCGCCCCGGTTCCGGTACTGTCTGAGACTAGCAGGCGGATGTGGCGCTTCAGGCGCAAGATGCGCTGGGCCGGCGTCGATAGCACCGAAACGATGCGGTCGATGACCGACCGCCCCACCGGAACTTGGTCGAGCAATTCATTGTAGAAGCGGAGGGAATCATAGGCCGCGTACGCGTGCATCTTGCCGGGGATGGAGGCGGGGTGCTGCAGGAGCCGCCTACCGCGCTGGAACACGTAGCGCAGCGGATCGCTGAGGGCTTGGGGCAAGTCGTTGCGCATCAACAGGGTCTCGTACTCATTGACGGTCATGCCGACGTTCTTTTCCTCTGGGGCGAGGCGAATGTCGATGCAGCCTTTGTCGATGCCGGATTGCCGCAACCGCTCGGCGAGCGTTGCAAAGAGGCCGTAGCGCGGGTCCTTGAGGTTGAAGGCGTCGATCGCATGGCTGCCGTCCACCGGGATCTCCACCCGCCCGCGATGCACGATTTCGGTGTGGTTGTAGGCCATGACCGCAGTGTGTCGGCTGCGCACGTAGTGCTTGTAGATGCCGTCTAGCTCAATGAAGTACACCGGGTCATCCGGGCGGTGGATATAAGTCACGCAGTTTTTGAGACCCGCGGCGATAAAGGTCAGATGCGAGTCAGCGTTGACCGGCTCCCTTTCCTTTTCGCCCTCGCTAAGCTCGTCGCGCAGTTGCATGCGGTCGTGGAAATAGCCGGCGTTGTAGGGAAATATCTTTTGGATGGCGCGGATAAATGGATCAATCTGCTTGCGGCTGTGGCCCAAACGCCTACTCGTGCCCTGCTCTATATAGCCGGCCGTGGTGTGAAACGAACAGTACGCGGCTTTGCGAAAGGGACGCAACTCGTCGCCGACTTGCTGGCGGATTAGCTCAGAGATGTCGATAACTGCAAAGCGCCGCTGGGGGCGGATGGTTAAATTGAGCTCTACGGGCTGTGGAGCCATATTAAGACATAAATCCTGAGTCGCGTTTGTATCGAGCGCCGACACACACTATCTTGCTGCTGATTAAAAATACCCTCTAGTAAATGCCCACGCAACCAAAGACGTTCCCCATTCCCAATGCCCCACCATGAAAACCTTGCTAATCATGCGCCATGCCAAGTCGGCTTATCCTCCCGGGATAAGCGACGATTTCGACCGTCCGCTCAACAAGCGCGGTCGCGCGGATTTGCCACGCATCGCCCTCCTACTCGCAGCGTACGGCCCGCGTCCCGATCTCGTGCTAACCTCGACCGCGCGCCGAGCGCACCAGACGGCCATCGGCCTAGCCGCATCCCTCGGTCTGCCGGCAAGCATCCTGCACTTGGACGACGCGCTCTACCTCTCGTCTCCCAGCACCTTGACCCAAGCGGCGGCCGGCTTGCCAGACAGCGCGCAGACCGGCCTCATCATCGCCCATAACCCAGGACTGGAAGAATGGATCGGCGAGCTGACGGGCGCGCACATCGCCCTGCCAACTGCGGGCTTAGCCGCAGTCGCATTGGGCATCCACGCTTGGGCAGAAATCAGTCGCGGCCGCTTGCTCTACTTCGTGGTGCCGAGACTCGTAAAAGCCATAACTCAACGACAATGAGCAGTTGACGAATGTCGCAGGGATAGCTTATTTTTCAACAACTCACCCGGAGATAACACGCATGAACCTGTTGGACATTCTGTCGCTTGAATCCATCATAGTTGACCTCAAAGGAGAATCCAAAGAGGAAATCATCACCGAATTGGTCAACTCGCTTCCAGTCGGCGACGCGATCACCGACCGCGACCAAGCATTGCAAGCCGTACTCGACCGCGAAAAAATCATGAGCACGGGCATTGGCGACGGCATCGCCATCCCTCACGGCAAGTCGGCCGCGGTGACTGAACTAGTCGCAGCTATGGGCACCCAGCGGCGGGGCATGGATTTCGACGCCCTTGATGGTGAGCCAGCCTATGTGTTCTTCCTGCTGGTCTCCCCGACCAACATCTCCGGCCCCCACATCAAGGCACTGGCGCGGATTTCGCGCTTACTCAAAAACGAAGAGTTCAAAAAGAAGCTCATCGACGCGAATTCAGCCGAGGAAATCATCGCCACCATCGAAGCTGCCGAGCGCGATATTCCCGCCGCGAACTAGCGCGGCCCCTTTCCCATCTTGCAGTTTCTCAATCCCGCGGTCCTTCTCGGACTAGTCGCGGCCGCCCTTCCCCTAGCCATCCACCTGCTGCATCGAGGGCGTGCCCAACCCCATCCTTTCAGCGACTTTGCCTTTCTGCGCCAACTCCAGCAAAACCGCATGCGGCGGCTCCAACTGCGCCAGTGGCTGGTCCTCTTGCTGCGCACGCTCATCATTGTGCTCATCGTCTGCGCTTTTGCTCGCCCGACGTATCAGGCTGGCGGCGGATGGGGAAGCGGAGATCGCCCGGTGGCCGTTCACGCGCTTTTGGACCTGTCGTACAGCACCCGCTACCAACAGCCCTCTGGCTCCCTCTTCGACCAACTCCAACGCCAACTCGGCGACCTGCTGGCCGTTTTGCCCTCGCGCGATCAAGTGTCAGTGCAGCCTTTTGCCCAACGGCCTCACGTTCCTTTTGCGGGCGACCGCGACTACTTGGCCGAGCGCATTGCCGAACTCGCGCCGACACAAGAGGCGACGGATTTGCGCGCGGCCTTGCACGCGGCGGCCCAACGCTTCGACCAAGAATCCGCACTAGCCGCGCACGAGCTTTTTCTCTTTACCGATTTGGCCCAATACAACTGGGATCAACTCGACGACTCGGTCCCGTCCTTTGCCGGTGCACGCGTCTATGTCGCTAGTCTTCGCGCCCAGACCCGGCCAAATGCTTACGTCGAGCGGGTCGCGGCTCCGAGCTGGATGCTCGCTGCCGACGCCAAAGTCACCTTGGAAACCGCCATCGCGCATAGCGGCGCGGGCACGGCGCTCGACCTGTTTGTCGATGGCCAGCGCGTGCGCCGCCATAGTGTGGATCCCGGAGCACCGGGCACGACCCAAGTAGTACTCAGCTTTTCGCCGCGACGGCCTGGGCGGTTAAGTGGGCACATCGCGCTCGCCGACGACGCGCTCGCGCTCGACAACCGCCGCTATTTCACACTCGATTTGCCCACCTCCATCACCGTGCTGCTGTTAAGCGAACAACCCGAAGACGCGTACTATGTGCGCCGGGCACTCGGGGCGGCGGCCCTTTCCGATCCGGTCGTAAAAATCCGCACCGATCTCTTTGCCAATCTCGACGCCAGCACCCTCGCCGGAGTAGACGTCCTCGTACTCTGCAACCTCGCGCGGCTGAGCGCGGCGCAAAAGGCGGCCTTAGACGAGTTCGTCGCCAGCGGCGGCGGCGTAGTTTTCTTTCCCGCACCGCAGAGCGATCTCGGCTACTACAACCGCGACCTCTTGCCCGGCCTGACTCCGGGGCGTTTCAAAAACCGGATCGGCGCACCCGGCAATACAGCCAACTATCAAGTCTTAGACGCGGACGAGCCGCACCACCCACTTTTCAACGATCTCATCGCCAGCGACGGCGATCAGCCGCGTTTCTACGCCTATTTCGCCATGGTCACTGCACCCGACCTTTTGCCTTTGGTCCGCTTCAGTGACGGACAACTCTCCATGGCGCTAGCTTGGAAGGGGCAGGGACGCGTCGCGCTGGCAGCGTTCCCCATCGACTCGGCGTGGAACGACCTGCACCAACGCGGACTGTTCGCGCCCCTCCTGCACCGTCTGGTGCGCGAGTTGAGCCTGCCGCCAGATCGTCATGCTGCTTACTTGGTGGGAGAAACGGTCTATCGCCGCTTGGCCGATGTGCCAATGGAAGCGGTCGTAGAGGCCGAGACGCCGTCGGGCGAGCGCCTGCGCTTAGAACCAGAGCCTGTCGGCGGCCAATACTTGTGGAAAATTCCCCACGTCGGCGAGGCTGGCATCTGGCGATTGCGCGCTGAGGGCGCTGAGGTCGATGCGTTCGCCGTCAACTTCGACGCCCGCGAATCCGCGCTCGCGCCTGTAGTGCCCGAGTATGTACGGAGCGTTTTCGCAGACGCAGAAGTCCATTTCCTCAACCCGGGCGACGACCTGCGCCTCGCAGTCTTGGGCAATCGCCACGGCCGCGAGTGGTGGCGCGAATTCCTGCTTTTGGCCCTCGGCCTCCTCCTCGCCGAACAGTGGATCGCCCGCGCGCCCCGCGACGTTCCGGTGCGCCAAGCGGCATAAAGAGTTATAAAAGAGTTATAAAGGAGCCCTATGGAAAAAGTGAAAAACTACTTTGATCAAGAACTAGTAGATGTCATAGGAGCATTTCTGTCTTTTTCGTGTGCGATCCACTGCGTGGCAATGCCGCTTTTAGTAACAATTCTGCCGTTACTAGGGCTCGGGTTCCTCGCAAGTGAACGCGCAGAATCAATCATTATTGGAGCAGTTGCGCTCGCATTAGGTAGCGTCGTTTGGGGAGTTAGGCATCACAGAAGTTGGAGAGCATTTCTCATCCTCGTAGTGGCAGTAGCGTTCATCGCCACCGCCCACATTACTACTGAAGGAATCTTTGAAGTAGTCCTCCATGCAACAGGAGGCCTCCTACTGGCAGCAGCACATCTCCTAAATCGGCACCTATGTAAGATATGTCCTGCCTGTGAACGCGAACATACGGGTTGATGTTCTGAACGCGACGGCCCTAGATTGATGGGCGATATTCACGCCCGGCCAATCTCACCTGCCGCTTGGCCGCCCACACAGTGTTATAGAGCAACAGCGCGATCGTCATCGGCCCGACTCCGTTGGGCACGGGCGTGATCGCGCGGGCCTTTGGGCGCACCTGTTTGTAGTCCACGTCGCCGACGAGTCGCCAGCCGCGTTCGCGCGAAGGGTCGTCAATTTGGTTGGTGCCCACGTCGATTACCACCGCCCCTTCTTTGACCATATCCGCCGTGATCCCCCGAGGGAATCCAGCCGCCACCACTAGGATATCCGCTTGGCGCGTGAAGTGCCCGAGGTCGCGGGTGCCGGTATGGCACAGGGTCACCGTGGCATTGGCTCCGGCCGCCTTGTGCCCCAGCAAGATGGCTACGGGCCGTCCCACGAGCGTGCTGCGGCCGACTACTACCACGTGCTGGCCTTCTACCTCGATCCCGCTGCGGCTGAGAATCTGCAAGACCCCGTGCGGTGTACAGGGCCAGAAGCACTCCTCCTGCCGCACGAGGCGGCCCAAATTGACCGGGTGCAGACCATCGACATCCTTATTCGGGTCAATGGCGTTGAGGACTTGTTGCTCGTCTTGGCCCGGCAGTGGTAGCTGTATCAAGATGCCGTGGATTGTGGCGTCGGCGTTGAGCCGCTCGACGGTGGCTAGCACGTCCTCGGTCGTAGCGTTGGCCGGCAGATCTACTTGCACTGAGTGAATGCCGAGGGCTTCGCAAGCTCGGCCCTTGCCGCGCACATAGGACTGCGAGGCCGGGTCGTCTCCCACTAGCACGACCGCCAAGCCCGGCACCAAGTCGTGCTCCTGCTTCAGGCGCGCGATGTCCACCAGCAGCTCTTCTTGCACTTGGGCTGCAATCGCCCGGCCATCGAGTCGCTCGCCCATCACGCGCCTTTCGGTTGCAGGACGCTTTTCTGCACGACCCGTTGTAGGGCTTCGGGGACCTGTACTGCGCCGTCGGGTTGTTGGTAGTTGTCCAAAATGGCGATCAGCAGCCGACCCATTGCACAACCCGTGTCGTTGACGAGGTGGCAAAACCCTCGCCCAGCCGCGCCCTTGTAGCGGATGTTCAAGCGCCGAGCCTGATAGTCCGTGGCGTTGGTGTCGGTCATTACCTCCATGAACTCGCCCGTCCCGGACATCCACACTTCCACGTCCCGCTGCCGATGGCTGGCCAGATAGCCCGCGTCACCGTGGCACTTATCGACGACCCGGTAGGGCAGGGCCAACTCTTGTAAAAGCCATTCGTTGATTTGGCCGAATTCTTCGTACAGGGCTTCGGACTGATCGGGCAGGCACACAGTGTTCATCTCGATTTTGTCGAATTGGTGCATGCGCTTGATGCCCTTGACGTCTTGGCCCCACGACCCGGCTTCCGAGCGAAAGCAAGCCGTATAAGCGAAGAGTTTGACGGGCAGCTCGGCTGAATCCAAGGTCTGGTCCATGAAGTAGCTAAAATTGGCCGGCTCGGACGACCCGACTAGGAAAAGCTCCGCCCCTTCTTCTACGTTATCGGTCTTGATGGCATAGACTTGGTCGCGCCCTTCGGGAAAGTGCGAGGTGCCGTACAGCGAGCGCTCCCGCACGAGGAGCGGCGGCACGAACATCTCGTACCCACGCGCCAAAAGCTCGTCGATGAGGAGCTGGCTCAGGGCGTATTGCATCCGCGCGACATCGCCGCGCAAATAGGCAAAGCGCGAGCCGGAAACTTGGCCTCCTTGCAGGGTGTTGATGCCGCCTAATTTGACGCCGAGGTCTGCGTGATGGAGGGGTTCAAAGGAGTCGTCTTGGATGTGCAGGGGTCGCTTCGGCATGTACTCGGCGCTAGTGTTCCCACGGCCCAGCTTGTCCGCGTCTAGGTAGCCTTGCCCCGGAATCCAGGCATTCTCCTCGACGTTGTCTTCCTCGCCAGCACCGGCGGGCATGTCGGGATGCGGCCAGTTGGGGAACCAATCCATGATTCCCTGCCACTCGGCGACGACGGTTCCCAACTCGTGTTCCAGCACTCGCCCGCGCTCGCGCAACTCCCGCCCCTTTTCCCGCGCTGCATCCGGGTCGTTGCGACCGAGCTGCGCTAGTTGTTTTTTCTCGCTGTTGAGCGCGTCGATATTCCGTTGCAGCTTTTGCCGCGCCGCGTCGAGGGCCAACCAGCGATCCACATTGGCTTTGGCCGGGTCAACCTTCCGCACTCGTATCGCCTCGCGCATGGCGTCGGGATCGGTGCGCACGGCCTTTGGGTCAATCATAATACTCGCTCTCAGTTTTGGGTCAAAAATGGATTAAAAATAAGAACGCCGCTGGCGCGAATCGTGGCAATATCGCAGAAGCCTTAGCTTTTCAGAGTGATCTTTTGCAGCCACTCGTCCTGCCCGCCGTAGGAGTCAAACACGGCTTCGAGCAAGAGCCGCACGGCTTGGCCAAAGTAGCGGCCCCGCCGCCAAGCCACGCCGATTTCGCGTTCAAAGGCCACGCCGCGCACTTCTACTGTTTTGAGCGCGCCGCTGCCCAGCGACTCGCGGATGGTCAGCCTCGGCAAAAACGAGATGCCCACTCCGGCCTCTACTAACTTGCGCATGGCCTCTGGGCTGCGCAGTTCCATCACCGCGCCTGGCGCTAGGCCGGCTTCGGCGAACTTTTCGTCCACCACCTTGCGCGAGACCGAGTCGGCGTGAAAGAGGATTAAGGGTTCTTCTACCACTTCGGCGAGGGCGACAGACTCGCACCGGGCAAAGCGATGCACTGGCCCGACGACCAAGGGCATGTCGTCGCGGTAAATTGGCACGGCGTCGATTTTGGGATGGGTATAGGGCAGGTGGATCAGCGCAAATTCAGACCGCTGCATCAGCAGGTCGTCGATGAGGTAGCGCGAGGGCGCGACTTGGGTCTTGAGCGCGACGCCTGGATAGCGGCGCATGTACTCTTTGAGAATTTCCGGCAGGAGATAGATGACGGCCGCGTCCACCGCCCCGAACTGAAAGCCGCCCCCCGGCTCTAGGTCGCTCCGCTGAAGCCGCTCGCTCGCCTCCTCCAGCAAGTCCTCGACTTGGACGGCATAACTCAGCAACAGACGGCCCTCGGTCGTCAGAGCCACGTGCCGATTGTCGCGGTTGAAGAGCTGGACTCCCATGCTCTTCTCCAACTCCAGAACCGCGCTTGAAACCGTCGGTTGGGTTACGTTCATCTGGCGCGCCGCTTGGGTAAAGCCGCCCGTGCGCGCCACGGCGAGAAAGTAGCGCAGGTGTTGCAGGTTCATGGATATTTTTTATTTGAGGTGAACAGTTAGCCAAGTCCAGAACCTGACATCTGGTTTGTCCCCCTGCAGCATCAGAAGAGTATCAATGAGATAGGATAACTATATGGCTGCCGAGTGGCATACGGATGTGATTGTTGTTCCAAGACCCAACCCGTAGAAGTCCCGCAGTTACAACTCATCATTGGATGGCTTAGTCGAGTAGATATGCGATGACAGATCGTGGCTATTGAATTTCTTCTTCTTGGTGTGTGAATTCGGTGATGATAATCCTATTCCGCTTCATCAGAATTCGAAGGTCTGTTGCGAGACGGCAAATGAATCATCCGTTACACGGCTCTGCCTTGATTCTTGTACTCCGGTTCCGGCGTTACTGAATCCTCTCATAGTGAAATGAAAGCATTTCTCTAGCGATTTCAAGCCGATCCCTTGGACTTTTGCTAATTGACTGAGAGACTGAATTTCCAGATCAGATTGCACTGAATTCCGAATTTTCCTTAGCCGATCAATTCGCAGGCCCATGGCTTTCGCCATTTTTTCCTCATTTTTTTCTGATAGCACTCGCTTACAAAATTCTAGGTACAGATCGTCTCCGGCACCGGGTTTGTAGAGATAAATTTCTACCGGTATATCGCATTTTTCTAGAAGGCTTTTCATCAAAGGTATTACTTCGTCTTCGGAAAGACCGCCATTAGCCGTGCCCAAGGTTGGAAAAGCGATTGACTCAATGTGATGCTCTCGATAGGTAGCGACGAATTTCTGCAACCCAGATTCTAAATACTCTTTCTTAGATGGATATTTCCAGTGCCGTTTCGTCGGAAAATTAAGCGTCCACCTTTTGTCCGGCTCACTTGGAGGCGGTTTATATATCCATAGCTTTCCGATGTCCAGACGCTTGGCCTTACAGTGTTCTGCGTATTGGACGAACATTTCAGGGCGGCGTAAGCGAAACTCCAGTGCTATGCCGCGTCCCATAACACCGTCGCAATTGACGGTGTTTACCAGGGTTTGACATTCACTGGTGAAGATATTGCCTTCTTTCACTGAAATGTTACTCATCAAAATACCATCCTGGTTGCAGTTCTACTTTTTTCTTTTTACCTGTGGCCTCATACACCCAGGATTGGGCATCTTCTGTTCGGGTAATTATTCTTTGGACATGCGAAAAAGAAATCTGGTCGGGAACCAGAACTTCAGCACAGCGCTTTCGCCCACCGTCTTCAGATTCTGTCCAGTATTGGGCACGAATGCACTCCCAATCAAGGTTCTCAAGCTCCATTGGATCTCTAAAGCTTTGGTCTTCATAGAAGCGGCATTTCCATCGGTGAACACTATGCCTTCCTCCAACAGCAGGTTCTTATTTAAACAAAGAATGGCAATTTTATCCTGTATCTCCCTGCGAACGAACAGCATTGGAGTCTTGGGTGTGAAATATAGGGGAACAAAATCAAGTAGCGAACGATTAAAAAAGGTTTTTCTCTGCCGCGTTTCGATGACATTTTCGTCTGCTATGTCCTCCGCTAAATCACATTCAGGTACACGGTTGCGGGAAAGCAAACCGTTCTGGCTGATTGAAGACATATTGTCAACATGGACTAGATAGTAAAGAAAATTGATCTTTCTTTTTTTCATTATGACCTGAATATCATGGGGAATAGGATCGTTCACTATTTCTCTCCTACCTCCTTTTTTAAGTCGAAAATTTACAGGCATGGACTCCAGAGTCGCCATCGATGCTATCTCCGTTCGAGAATTCTCAATAACGAACTCACGTCCTGAAATCTGTCCGTTTGGTCAAGGCTAGCCGAAAAGCATGTTGGCCGTAGATCCTATACTATAGCTATTAGTTCGTTACCGCCATGTGGCTGTAGAAGACCATAACAGCATGTTAGATTCATGGACACGGCGCGCCGTGCACAGCGTTAGGTGGGCTGCGCAGCTTTTGCCGATCCGAAGGTCGAGTGGCGCAATACGGTCTGGGTAGCGTAGATGGAGCCGCCGACCTTGGCTCCGGGCATCGGCATGCTCACGGGCACGTCGGCGACGCGGATGTGCCGGCTCGGCTCGCCGCGTACGAAGGTCCGGCAATAGCCCTCCCAGTCGGGCGCTGGCACCAAGGGCCACGAGTCGCCAGCGCAATACTGCAAGAGCAGGAGCCGACGCGGATGGGGCGAGGTGTTGGGCAGGGAGCCGTGCAGGGCGCGGACGTGGTGGATGGAGATGCCGCCGGCTGCTAGCTCAATCTTTTCGGCTGCGGAGTCGTCGAAATCCGCTGTGGTCACCGCACCGGCGAAATGGCCGTCGAGGTGGTGGTTGTAGATCGGCCCCTTGTGCGACCCAGGGATGACGAGCAAGCAGCCGTTGGTCTCGTTCATATCGTCGATGCACACGCCCACGGCGAGGAGGTCGTCGTTGGTGTGCGGATAAAAAGCCCAGTCCTGATGCCACTCCACCGGGCTGCCGAACTCGCCGGATTTCATGTTGAGCTTGTCGCCGTTGGTGCGGATGCGCTGGCCGATTAACTGGCCGACGATGTCCAGAATCCGCTCGTGGTGCAACGTGCTGCGGTAAATCTCGTGCTGGGCGACCGGGCTTTTGAGCCGCCGCAGTTTGGGGTTGTCGGGCGCGTGCCCCGGCTCCAAGTCGAATACGGCGTCGCTTTCGGTCGCGACACGCGACTGCTCGACGAACTCGTCGGTGGTCTGCCGCAGCGCCTCGACCTCTCCGGCGTCTAGTACTCCCTCGACGCCGAGGTAGCCTTTTTCGTGGTAGCTGGCGACTTGTTCTTGAGTCAACATGGACATTTCTCCGTTATTTTAGCCTGAGTATTTCGCGCTGTTGCTCGGGCAAGGCCTCGTAGATTTCGTTGCTGAAGCGCAGGTGCTGTCCACCCCAGTCGGGCATGTATCCTGTGCTGTAGCAATAATATAGGGTCCGGCGAGGGCGACCGGAAGTATTGACCAGCGAGCCGTGGGTCAACGCCTCGGTAAAGATGATGGCGTCCCCGGCGGCGGCTGGCACTGCTTGTAGCGCCGGATTTTCGTCTGGGTGATTGCCCCAGGGCTTGGGGAAGTTGCTTTTGTGCGCACCGGGGATCACGGCGAAACAGCCGTCTTCTTCGGCGCAGTCGAGCAGGGGAAAGACCGCCTTGGTCAGGGTCGAGACCATCTGCCCGTTGCGGCAGTGATACTGACATTTGGGAATGATGGGCGTGCCGTGCATGTGCAGGCCAGTGTAGCCGCCGCCCCAGCGATAGATTGTATAGGTGTGGTTGAGTCGGTACGGTCCCCCGGTGACTGTGGCGACGACGTCTAGGACTTCGGGAATATCGATCAACGCGCGGAAGACTTCGTCCCCTTCGAGAATGTTTGAGATATAGAGGTTCTGTTGCGTGCGCTGGTCGCCCAAACACAGCGGCGGTGGATAGTCGGCCTCGTCCATGGTCTCGAAGCGGTCCAGAACTTGGTTACAGGCGGAGACTACCGCTGGGGGCACGACGCCCTTGAGTACGATGTAGCCCTGCAGGTCGAAGAGGTACTGCTGTTGAGCATCCATGGTGTTTTTCCTCTGGTTTTTTGCCTACGACGGAGAAACAGCGGTAGTGCCCATGACGGCGCGGTGGATCTACAAGGAAGAGTTTCAACTGATGTAACGAAAAAATAATACAAGTTCCGGCGAGGGGAACCATAAGTTATAAAACCTGCTTGTTGCTGGTCGCTAGGAAACTTTCAAGCCACGGCTATTTCTTGCATTCCAACTCGCAATTGTGGAAATTATTCCGCTCATTGCAAGAAGAATTGAGGCTTACTTTGCCAAACTCGCCACGCAGAACGCTTAGTCTTTTCGTCCTGTTGTTTTTGATCTGGCTGCTTTTGTCGGGCATTTACACGGGTCTGCTCTTGGGCTTGGGCGTACTCTCATGCCTCGTGGTAGTCACTGTCTGCCGCCGCATGAAGATCGTCGATCCCGAGGGGCATCCCATCCACCTAGTTATCGGCATGATGCGCTATATGCCCTGGTTCCTCTGGGCGGTAATCAAAGCCAATATCGATGTCGTGCGGCGGATCTTGCATCCTCGGCTGCCGATGGCACCCCGCGTAATCCGAGTTGAGGCAAGCCAAAAGACCCACTTGGGGCAAGTCATTTACGCCAACTCCATCACCCTGACGCCGGGCACGGTCGCCGTTGAGATCGACGAGGGCACCATCGATGTCCACGCCTTGACCCGCGAATCCGCCGAGGATGTGCGCGCTGGGGACATGGACCGCCGCGTAACCGACATGGAGGGAGAGCGCTAGTGTTTGCCGCTGCAATGATCGGGGTGCTGGCCACCATGCTGCTGGCCTTAGTGCGCGCCCTGAAAGGCCCCACTGTGTACGATCGCGTGCTCGCCGTCAATATGTTCGGGACCAAGACTGTGTTGCTGTTATCGGTCATTGGCTTTTTGGCCGGTCGGCCCGATTTTCTCGACTTGGGGCTGGTCTATGCGCTAATCAACTTCATCGGCACCATCGCCATCCTCAAGTACGTATCGACTGTTGGCGAGGAGGAGGCCCGCGCCTGATGGAAGCACTGCTCTACTACGCTAGCTGGGCCTGTTTGCTGTTGGGGGCTGGCTTTTGCTTTGTCGGCGGCTTGGGTCTCCTGCGGTTGCCCGACTTCTACAGCCGCATGCACGGCGGTGGCGTCACTGATACGCTGGGCGCAGGTTTGATCCTGTTGGGGCTTATGTTCCAGAGCGGTCTGTCGCTGGCGACCGTCAAGCTGGTGATGATCGGGCTCTTCTTACTGCTGGCCAGTCCGGTCGCCACCCACGCCATCGCCCGCGCGGCGCGGCACAGTGGGCTTGCGCCCCTTCGGCTGAGCTCAGGTCGAAGCCAAGGCACAGGGGAAGAACAGTGACTATCGCGCTAGTTGACATCGCACTGATGACGTTCCTCGCCATCATCGCCGTGGCGATTACCCAGGTGCGGGATCTTTTTGCCGCGGTAGTGCTCACCGGCATCTTCAGCCTCCTTTCGGCCTGTATCTTTACCTCGCTCGACGCGGTCGATGTGGCTTTCACCGAAGCGGCGGTGGGTGCTGGCTTGGCGACGGTTCTCTTCTTGGCCGCGCTCACCTTGACCGGGCCTAGAGAAAAGACCCAACCCCAGCACTCTTGGAGCGGCCTCTGCGTCTGCCTCCTGACCGGCGGTGCGCTCATCTACGGTACGCTGGATATGCCGCACTTGGGCGATCCCAACGCTCCGGTCCACCAGCACGTGGCCCCCCGCTACATTGCCGAGTCTCCCGAAGAAATTGGCATTCCCAACATGGTCACCTCCGTGCTGGCCAGCTACCGAGGCTACGATACCTTGGGCGAGGTGACGGTGATTTTCACCGCTGGGCTAGCCGTGCTCTTGCTGTTGCGCGGCAGCGGCACTAGACTGGATGCGGCCGCCGACCAAGCAATGCGACACGCGATGATCCTCCGCGTCGTCTCCAAGTTCTTTATCCCGCTGATTCTGCTCTTTGGGCTCTACGTGCAGTTCCACGGCGACTTCGGTCCAGGTGGCGGTTTCCAAGCAGGAGTGATCTTTGCCGCGGCCTTTATTCTGTACGCCCTAATCTACGGGGTTGAGGAGGCGCGCCGGGTGGCCCCTGCTGGCCGCGTCCAAGTCTTTTTTGCCTTGGGGCTCCTGCTCTACATCGGCACGGGCTTGGCCTGCCTGTTGGCCGGGGGCAATTTCCTCGAATACAAGGTGCTGGCCAGCGAT
>JAPPEG010000396.1 GCA_028875345.1 Gemmatimonadota bacterium | reverse complement strand
TACACCGCCCCGACCGCCATCCGCGCCATTGCCGCGGCCGGCGAGGAGTGGCCCGCTGGCTACGAGATGCCTTCCCTGCGCCTGCTGGGCACGGTCGGTGAGCCGATCAATCCCGAAGCTTGGCGCTGGTATCAAAAAAACGCCGGCAAGGAGCGCTGCCCCATCGTCGATACGTGGTGGCAGACCGAGACCGGCGGCATCCTCATCTCGCCGTTGCCCGGGGCGACCCCAACGAAGCCCGGCTCGGCCACCTTCCCCTTCTTTGGCATCGAGCCGGTCGTGCTCGACCCAGAGAAAGGCACGGAGATAGAAGGCAACGGCGTCACTGGTGTCTTGGCCATGCGCGCTCCTTGGCCGGGGCAGATGCGCACGGTGTACGGCGACCACGAGCGCTTTGAGCAGACTTATTTCCAGCAGTACAAGGGCTACTACTTTACGGGCGACGGCTGTCGGCGCGACGAGGATGGATACTACTGGATCACCGGCCGCGTCGATGACGTGATCAATGTCTCCGGCCACCGCATGGGTACGGCGGAGGTCGAGAGCGCGTTGGTGCTACACGCTAGGGTGGCAGAGGCTGCGGTCGTTGGTTTTCCGCACGACATCAAGGGCGAGGGCATTTACGCGTACGTGACGCTCAACGCCGGCGAGGAGTACACCGACGCGCTCAAGAACGAGCTCAAGCAACAGGTGCGCACGGCAATCGGCCCGATCGCCACCCCGGACGTCATCCACTGGGCACCGGGGTTGCCCAAGACGCGCTCGGGCAAGATCATGCGCCGTATCCTGCGCAAAATAGCTACCGATGAAACTGACTCCATCGGCGACACCTCGACGCTAGCCGACCCGGCGGTCGTGGACTCGCTTATTGCCAATAAGTAGTGACCGCCGATGACTTAGTAGTACCTGAAGGCAGCGAGGACAACCTCTCACGCGAGTGGCTGGAGACCAATGGCTTGGGCGGCTGGGCCTCTTCTACGGTCAGCGGCGCGCACACCCGACGCTACCACGGCCTGCTGGTCGTGGCTACCTGTCCGCCGGTTGGTCGGGTGGTTTTGCTCTCGCGGCTCGACGAGACTTTGGTCCTGCCCACAAGACGCGTCGAGTTAAGTTGCAGCATTTTCCCCGGAGTCATTCACCCACGGGGTGACCAATGGTTGACTGCCTTTGCGACCGAGCCGGTGCCGACGTGGACGTACGCGGGGGATGGGTGGGTGTTGCGCAAGCGGCTGGCTTTGCTGGCGGGCGAGCACGCCTTGGTCGTTGCGTACGAGCTAGTAGAAGCGTCTGAGCCGCTTTGTTTGGAATTGCGCCCTTTGTTCGCGGGCCGTGACTATCACCACTTGGTGCAGGTCAACGATCAAGTGACAACAACGGCCGATTGGGCTGAGGACGCGCTGATCTATCGGCCCTATCGGGAGCAGCCCACTGCGCATCTCCTCGCTCCGGGTGCGTGCTGGGAGGCCGCCCCGGACTGGTACTACAACTTCCAATATCCGCGCGAGGAAGAGCGCGGCCTCGACCACAGCGAAGACCTGTTCACGCCCGGCTACCTGCGTCTGCAACTCGCCCCCGGAGCTACTGTTGGCATACTTGCGGCCACTGAACTGCCCACCTGCCGCGACCCCCTCGCGCTGCTCGCTGGCGAGATCGAGCACCGTCAGAAGGTGGAGGTACGCGCTCCTTGGGCCGCCGATCCTTTGCTGCGGTCGCTGGCGCGGGCGGCCGATCAGTTTCTGGTGCGGCGCGGCGATGGTTTGCACACTATTGTCGCGGGGTACCACTGGTTCACGGATTGGGGCCGCGACACCATGATCGCCCTGCCCGGCCTCTGCTTGGTTACCGGGCGTTTTGCCGAGGCGCGGGACATCTTCGCGGCGTTTGCCGAGCACGTCAGCGAGGGCATGATACCCAACCGCTTTCCCGACGCGGGGGAGGAGCCGGAATATCACGCGGTTGACGCGACCTTGTGGTTTTTTGTCGCGCTCTACAAGTATTTGCAATACACCGAGGACTACGAGTTTGTCGGCGAGTTGTGGCCGACGCTAGAGGACATAGCCGCTTGGCACGAGCGCGGCACGCGCCATCAGATTCGGGTTGATGACGATGGCCTGCTCGCGGCTGGGGAGCCGGGGGTGCAATTGACGTGGATGGACGCCAAGATCGACAATTGGGTGATCACGCCGCGCATGGGCAAGTCGGTGGAGGTCAATGCGCTCTGGTACAATGCGCTCAAAATTTTGCAGCACTTGGGCGAGACGTTTGGTCAACGCGCCGATTACGGCCGGCGGGCGGCTGAGGTGCGCGTGTCTTTTGAGCGCCTGTTTTGGTGCGAAGAGCGGGGGTACCTGTGCGATGTGATCGCGCCCGAAGGATCGGATTGGGCGATTCGCCCCAACCAAATTTTTGCGCTCTCGCTGCCCTTTCCGCTCGTCGAGGGCGAGCGAGCGCGGCGGATCTTATCTGTGATTGATGAACACTTGCTGACCCCGCGCGGCCTGCGCAGCCTCTCGCCGCACGATCCGGCGTATTGCGCCCAGTATGCGGGCGGCCCCTGGGAACGCGACAGCGCCTATCACCAGGGTACGGTGTGGGGCTGGCTCATCGGCCCATACATCACCGCCCTCTATCGTTGCCACGGTCGCGCGGGTCGCCAGCGCGGCCGTGCCCTCCTCGACGGCTTTGCCGCGCACCTGAACGAGGCGGGCTTGGGCACGGTCTCGGAGATATTTGACGCCGAGCCGCCTTTTGCCCCGCGCGGCTGCACCGCCCAGGCGTGGAGCGTGGGCGAGTTGTTGCGGGCCGGGGTGGAGGATGTGGGGGAAATGGGCCTATAGTGCGAGCCTGAAGACTGAGTTTTTCAATACGCCCTTGACAGAAGCCAACGCAGCCCTTTTAATAGCTCAATCAAATAACGGCGCAGGTGTCCGCTGTTGTACGACAGCGGAAGAATAGGGAAGGCAGTGTAAATCTGCCGCGGTCCCGCCACTGTGACCGGTTGACGGCCCATTGGCCGTCGCGTCCCCGACATCAGCCACTGATTCCCAAGAGGATCGGGAAGGAGTCGGGCGACACATAACCGGAAGCCAGGAGACCTGCCTGCGACCGAGGTGAATGACACCCTTCGGTAGAAAGGTTGGTCCACCGGTGCCTAGAACAAGCACCCAGACCCGCACTCATTCGAGGGCGGGCTTTTTTATTGTTTTCTTTTTGCTGACCCTGCACCCTGCGGCTCTTTTGGCGGGGTCCCTACAGGGTCGGTTGCTCGATCAGGACGCGGGACGCCCCGTGTCTGGTGCCCTATTGACGCTGAGCGCCCTATCCGGCGCAGTCCATTCCGTCCGCAGCGATACGAGCGGCACCTTCCGCCTCGAAAATCTGTCAATAGGCACTTGGGATTTATGCGTGGAACGGCTGGGCTATCGGCCCTTGTATGGCCACATCCAGATCGGCGCAGCCTCCACCTCAGTCGAGCTACACCTGCAATCTCTGCCCATGATTATGGACGAGTTGGTGGTGCGCGCCCGCCGCGACCTCGAGGGCAAGCACATTGCCTCTTTCGTCGAAACCATCACTTTGGGCAGCCAGCGCGCTCCCGGCGCAGATCTAGCTCAGACCCTCGACCGAGCTACCGGCGTCAACATCCACCGCTACGGCGGCTTGGGCAGTTTTAGCACCCTTTCCATTCGCGGATCCACCGCTGAACAAGTCCAAGTTTTCCTCGACGGGGTGCCGCTCAACTCGGCTGTTGGCGGCGGCGTGGATCTGGGTGGCTTGCCCATCGGCGGCGTTGAAAGCGTCGATATATATCGGGGCGCAGTGCCAGCGCGCTTTGGTGGCAACAGTCTCGGCGGCGTGGTCCACATCCGCACGCAGCCACTCGGTGGCAAAGTCCGCACGCGCTTACACACGGGCTCCGGTTCGTACAACACCCGCCAACTGGGCGCTTCGCTCAGCGGCCCATATAAGGGCTGGGAGTACTTGGGATTGGTCAGCTACCAAGCCAGCCGCAACGACTTCCGCTTTTGGGACGACAACGGCACTGAGTACAACGCCCAAGACGACGGCTGGGCGCGACGGCTCAACAGCGATTTTCGCGGCGTGCGCGGTTTGGCCAAAATCGGGCGCAGCTTGGGTGCCAGCCGCTTGCAGATTCACAACACCTTTGATTTGAGCTATAAAGGCATTCCCGGCATTGGCAACAACCAGTCTCTGCACACTCGCTACGACACGTGGCGTCACATTGCCGAAGCGGCGCTCTTCGGCCCGCTAGGCGACGGTCGCGCCGGGTACCGGCTCAAAGCACATCACTCGCGCGAAAAAGACGAGTACCAGGATCGGCACGGCGAAGTGGGTTTAGGCCGCCAGCACGACCGCAACATCACCCAGAGCTTGGGTCTGCGCGGCGAAGTGAATGCCCTGTTGCCCGGTGAGTCCCTGCTGACTGCTTTTGTCGCTGCTCGGCGCGAGACCTTTGCGCCCGACGATCTACTTCGTCCTGAAAGTCGGCTCTTGCGCAGTCGCCGCCGGGCGTTAGCCGTTGGGACCGAGGTGGAGCTGGCGTTGGGGCAGCGCTTGACCTTCAACGCTGGCACGCAGGCTGAAGGAATTGACGACCGCTTTTTTGATCGAAAATACTTCGCGCCTAGCGCGGTGTTGCCGAGCCGGAACAACAGCGAAATCCTGTGGGGCTACCGCATGGGCGCGGCTTTGGACTTAGGCGCTGGCTTGGCGCTCAAGGCCCACAACGGCCGCTATCAGCGCGCGCCCAATTTCTTTGAACTCTTCGGCGACCGAGGCGCGGTGATTGGCAATACCAACCTCGTCCGAGAAGAAGGGCACAACTGGGATTTGGGTTTGGTTTTCCGTGGCCCCACCGATGGGGTGGGGTTGGCCTTGGCGGAGGTCGTGTACTACCACAATCGCGTCGAAGATCTCATTCGCTTTATACAAAACTCACAGCGGGTGTCGCGACCCCACAATATGGGACGGGCCTTGCTGCGCGGTGTGGAGACACGGGCCGAAGCGCGGTTGTTGCAAACGCTGACTCTCCACGGCAATTACGCGTACCAGCGCGCTGAAAATCGCACTCCGTTCTCTTTTGAACGGGGCAACGACCTGCCCAATGCGCCGCGCCATCGGCTCAATGTGCGCGTCTCTCTCGACCTAGGACACTCTGAAATCTACGGTGAATTCAGCCGCGAAAGTCGGCATTTTCTCGACCGGGCTAACCTGCGGACCGTACCCATCCGTGCCCTGTACAATCTCGGCGGCACTGTGCCGTTAGTCGAAGACATCTCCTTGTCTTGGGAGTTGCGCAACCTGACCGACAATCAAGTCGCCGACTTGTGGGGCTACCCGCTGCCGGGACGCTCGTATGGGCTATCCGTGCACTATGCTGCACATCAGTAGAGGTAGTTGCCTACACTAACCACTAACTAACTAAGGAGGATTTTCGTGTATCGCATTTCTATTTTAGCTGTCTCTCTCTTGTTGCTGGCGAACTCGTCGTCGGCGCAGAGCGATCTCTTCGTCATCACCACGGACTTTTCTACCGGCAGTACGGCCTTTTTGGCCACGAATGCAGCCGAGGCCGAGGTGAATCTGTTGGGCATCCACTCGGATGCAGTGGGGCACTACCACGACGGCCGCGTCTATATCGTCAACCGCTTGGGGCAGGACAATATCTTGGTGCTGGACGCGATGGATTTGCGCACGCCGCTGACTCAGTTTTCGGTGGGCAATGGTGCCAACCCGCACGACATTGAGATCGTCGCACCCGACAAGGCGTATGTGACGCGCTACGACGCGGCATCTCTGCTGATCGTCAATCCCCAAGACGGCGCGGAATTGGGCGAGATTGATCTGAGTGCGTTCGCCGACGCTGATGGTCTGCCCGAAGTGTCGCAAATCGTCCGCGTGGGAGACCGACTCTACTTGAGCTGTCAGCGTCTGGACCGCAACGGTGGCTGGGGACCGGTCGACGTCAGCTACCTGATCGTCGTTGATCTGGCGACGGACACCTTGATCGATGTGGACCCGGACGCCGAGGGGATTCAGGGCATCGCGCTGAGCGTCGCCAATCCCAATAGCATGGTTGTGATCGGCGAGCAGATTGCCGTGGGAGTCGTGGTCGGTTTTGGCGACCGGGCCGGTGGAGTGGAAATTGTCGATACGGCTACTAACCGCAGCCTTGGATTGGCCGTTAGTGAAGAGGATTTGGGTGGGGATATCACGTCCATGGTACTCGTCGATCAAAATCGGGGCTATGCCGTGGTCGCGGACGAAAACTTCGCTAACAGCGTCCGGCCCTTTGATTTGTCTAGCGGCGCTGTGAGCGCCCCCTTGGAAGATATCAGCGGCGGTTTTATCCCCAGCTTGGCGGTAGATGGCGATCGCTTGATCGTCGCCGACCGAGGCTCTTTCTCCGACCCGGCCAGCGCGGGGCTCAAATTCTACGACGCGGCTACCGGAGCGTTCCTGAGCGGTCCCATTGATACCGGCCTGCCGCCGCAGGATATCGTGGTCTTGGGCGATGTGACTATTCCCACGGCTGTGGAGGAGACCGCCGACACCGGCTTGCCGCAGGAGTTCGCCTTGGAGGCGGCCTATCCAAATCCCTTTAACGCCTCGGTGCAGATTCCCTTTGTGGTCTGGCAGGCCAATACTCCGGTCGAATTGACCGTCCACGACGTGTTGGGCCGCACCGTCCGCACGCTGACTTCCGGTACGGTAGCCGCTGGACGACACGTGCTCCACTGGGACGGTCGCAATGCCGCAGGTGAGCCGGTGGGCAACGGCGCGTATCTGGTGCAGTTGCGCGCTGGCAGTCAACGGGCTGTGGGCAAGGTGATGTTGATCAAATGAAAGGGTTGCGACGATGACGGTTGTGTCCAAGACGACCGAAGCTGGACAAGGGCAGCTAAACAAGAAAGGCAACAGGCATGGTTACTCTATCTAAGCTCTACACCAAGACGGGCGACGGCGGCATGACGCGGTTAGGCGATATGTCGCAAGTGCCCAAGACGAGCGCCCGCATTGCCGCTTATGGGTGCGTGGATGAGCTGAACTCGGTGATTGGGTTGGCCCGGGCCAGTGGCGCTGAGCACGACGATGTGCTCGCCCGAGTGCAAAACGATCTCTTCGACTTGGGGGCCGATTTGTGCGTCCCGCAGGCGGATGGCGCAGAAGAACGCCTGCGCGTGCAGCCGCAGCAGGTCCTTTTTCTCGAGCAGCAAATTGACGATCTCACGCGAGATTTGGCTCCTTTGCGGAGCTTTATCTTGCCTGGAGGACGGCTTCCCGCGGCTTGGCTCCACCTTGCGCGGACGGTGTGTCGGCGCGCCGAGCGGGCGACTTGGCAACTCGCGGAGCAAGAGCCGGTCGGTCAGCCGGTTTTGCAGTATCTCAACCGGCTCTCCGACTTGCTGTTTGCCATGGCGCGGACCGCCAACGACGGCGGGGAGGCGGATGTGTTGTGGAAGCCGGGGGAGGGCGCGGACGATGCGTAAGTGGTTCTTGGCGTGGCCGATTTTTTGCGGAGGTGTTTGATGCGCAAGGTGTGTTTTTGGGCGTGGCTGGCTTTTGGCGTGTCGGCGGTGAATGGGGATGACTGCGGCGATACCTACGATCCGGCGAAGGATTATTTCCCCGACAAGGCCGAGCTTCAATACGCCGAGAGCTTTTCGATTGAATACTTCGACAATTACAAAGTGGTCACCGTGCATACCCCGTGGCCCGGTGCGCAGGAAGGCGTCCAGTATGTACTCGTTCAGTGCGGCACTCCTGCACCCGAGGGGTACGACGGCGTGCAGCGCATCACCGTGCCCATCCGCCGCCTCGCGGCTCTATCGACGACCCAATTGCCGCATCTCGAATTGCTCGCCGCCCTCGAAAACCTAGTAGCAGTCAGCGACATTGAGATGGTGAATTCGCCGGGCGTCAACCAGCGCTTTGCGGATGGCAAAATCGCTGAAATTGGTCACGGTGCCGGGGTCAATCTCGAATTAGTGCTGGAGTTGGAGACCGACGTGGTGATGACTGTGGCCTCGGCTCAATCCCAGTACAATGCTCACCCGGTTCTGCAACAAGCTGGCGTGGCCGTGGCCATTAACGCCGAATATACCGAACTATCGCTATTGGGCCGCACGGAATGGCTCAAGTTCACCGCGGCCTTTTTCAACGCAGAGGCCCTAGCGGAAAAACGCTTTGCAGACATTGTGGCTCAGTACCAGCAATACGCGGCTTTGGTGCGGGATGTGCCGACAGATCAGCGTCCCACAGTATTCGGCGGTTCCCTCTGGCGCGACACGTGGCACGTCGCCGGTGGCAAAAGCTATGCAGCGCAGTTGGTCTCCGCGGCTGGTGGCGCGTACCTGTGGGCCGATGACGATTCCGGGGGGAGCTTGCCCTTGGATTTTGAGGCCGTGTACGAAAAGGCCCACGCGGCCGATGTGTGGCTGACCATGCGCAACGAATGGCATTCGCTGGCCGCGGTGGAAGCCGCGGACGAGCGCTACGCGGCGTTTGCGGCGTTCAACAGCGGCCGAGTATACAATGCCAACGCCCGGCTCAACGCGCACGGCGGCAACGACTACTGGGAAGCTGGCCTTGTCGAACCCCATATCGTGCTAGCCGATTTTATAAAAATCCTGCATCCTGATCTCTTGCCGGAACACGCGCTCAAGTTCTATAAAAAACTAGACTGAGACGCTGTGGCGATTGCCTCCACCACCACTCCTTGGCCTCGGCTGGGTCCGCGCTGGGGACTCTTCCTCGGGATGGCCGCGGCCTTGTGCGGCTTTTTTGCGCTCAGTCTGGGCGTGGGGTCGGTGCCCATTCCCCTTGATGCGGTGGTCGCCATCCTATGGGGTGAAGCCGACCAAAAGCCGAGTTGGAGCCATATCATCTACGCGATCCGCTTGCCGCGCGCTCTCACCGCGGTGTTGGCCGGTGCGGCTTTGAGCGCCAGCGGTTTGCAAATGCAGACCCTGTTCCGCAATCCCCTCGCCGATCCCTTCATCCTCGGCATCAGCGCCGGAGCTAGTCTGGGCGTGGCGTTGGTCGTCTTGGGCACGGGCGTCACTGGGGCCGGGCTGCTGGTTGGTCTGGGGCTTTTGGGTCAAGTCGGCGTGGTCGTCGCGGCCGTGGTTGGAGCGGCGCTGGTGCTGGGCTTAGTGCTTTTCGTGGGGCGGCGCGTGCAGAACACTATGACCTTGCTCATCCTCGGCCTCATGTTCGGCTATCTGACTAGTGCCGTGGTCAGCGTGTTGCTCTACTTCAGCATCCCCGAACAGGTACAGACCTACGTCCTGTGGACTTTTGGCAGCTTTGGCGCGGTCGCTTGGGGCCAACTCACCTTTTTAGTGCCGGTGGTGCTTGCCGGTCTGGTACTTGCTAGCCTACTGGTCAAACCGCTCAATGCCTTGCTGCTCGGCGAAACCTATGCGCGCAGCATGGGCTTGGGTGCGCGGCGGGCGCGATTGTGGATCATTGCAAGCGCCGCGCTGTTGGCTGGCGCGGTTACGGCCTATTGCGGTCCCATTGGGTTTTTGGGCGTGGCTGTGCCACATTTGTGCCGCGCTCTTTTCAATACTTCGGACCACCGCGTGCTACTGCCGGCTAGCGTGCTTTTGGGCGGCATTTTAGCCCTAACTGCGGACTTAGTAGCTCGTTTGCCCGGCAGCGAGGCCACCTTGCCCCTCAACGCGGTCACAGCCTTGATCGGCGCGCCCGTGGTCACTTGGATCATCTTGCGCCGCCGCACGCTGCGGCAGGCTTTTGCCGCCTGAACGCCGTGGCTGCGACCATTCTACAAACGCGCGACCTGTGCATTGGCTATGCGCCCAAGCGACGCCCGCGCGTTGAAGTGGCCGCGGACATTGGCGTGGAATTGCTCAAAGGGGAACTGGTCTGCTTGTTGGGACCCAATGGTGCTGGCAAATCCACGCTCATGCGCACACTGGCTGGCCTGCAAAAGCCGCTGGCTGGTGAGGTAAACCTTGAAGGCCGCGACCTGCACAGTCTGACCGAGAGCGAACGGGCACGGCTTCTGGGCTTAGTCCTGACCGAGCGAGTAGATGTGGGCAACTTGTCGGCCTATGCGCTCGTGGCGTTGGGTCGCTACCCGTATACGGGTTGGGATGGCCGCCTTTCTGCGGCGGACGAAGAGGTGGTGCGCTGGGCTATTGACGCGGTGGGGGCTAGGGAACTGGCCGCGCGCAGTGTCGGCGAACTAAGCGATGGCGAACGGCAAAAGGTGATGATTGCCCGCGCCTTGGCGCAGGAACCAGCAGTGCTTCTCCTCGACGAACCTACGGCCTTTTTGGACTTGCCGCGCCGCGTCGAAATCGTGCAGTTGTTGCGGCGTTTGGCTGGCGCTAGCGATCGCGCTGTCTTGCTTTCCACGCACGATTTGGACTTGGCCCTACGCTGTGCCGACCGCCTCTGGCTGCTGCCGCTGGACGGGCCCTTGCAAACCGGGGCACCGGAAGACTTGGTGTTGAGCGGGGCTTTTCAGCGGGCGTTTGCAGACGTAGAATTCGACCCGGCCATTGGTTCTTTTCAGTTGGCGCAAGAGCCGGAAGGCGCAGTTGGCTTAGTGGGCGAGGGGCTCGATGCTTTGTGGACGGCGCGTGCGTTGGAACGGGCTGGCTTTCGCGTGGTGGAAGACGCGCCAATGTGCGTCGAGATTATCCACCACGACGACGACGCGGCTTGGCGGCTTCACACGGCGACGGGTCAGCGCGTTTGTACCACCTTGTACGAGTTGGTCAAGTGTTTGAAACTAGACGCGATTGATTAACGCTTCTGGGGGACTCGTGCCTTTTCAGACGACTCTGTTTGTTGTGCAGGATCAGCACCACCGAAGAGCTAGGGCATTCCGGTTCGATTGGAGAGTGTCACAGCCTCGTCGGGGCCAGTGTCCAGGCTTGCAGCGACTGAACCCTAGCCGCACCTCCGCGTGCGAACAGGCTGACGCCGATGCTGTCGGTTCGCGTTGGATAAATGCGCTGGGTCACGCATTGGCGGCGATTGGCAAAGACCTCGAGGATCGAACGGTCCAGGAAGATGCGCAGGGTCAGCAACTCGCCCGAAGCCAGTTCGAACGGCCCTTCCTGAGCGGTGACGTACTGTTCGCTCTCGGCCAGATGCGGCAGGAGCCTGCGGTAGCGGGTGTAGCGTATTTCCCGGTCGAGCGACGACCGGCTGACGTCGACTCGCAGCACGGCGGCTTTGGCGTCGTAGGAGACCGCAGTTTCCTCTTCGCCTCCTGGGGAGCGCCGCACTTTCAGCCCCACTTCCCGCGCCTCCCGTGGATCGATTTCAACGGTCAGTTCCAGACAGTCGCCGCCGACTCCCTCGACCGCTACCTCGGAATCGGCGGGCACGTCAATGGACTCGTGCCGATGGGGATCCAACCGCAACACTTCGAGTTCTGGGACAGGATCGATCTGCAGGTGGCCGCTGGGATCCAGCGACAAAAGGCGCGGAACGGTCATGACGCCCGACCATCCCGAGGCGCGCTCGCGCTCGTTGCCGCGCAGTTCGCGGACCCAGTCGAAGAAGATGCGCCGGCCGTTTGCATCCAGCAGGGTTCGCGGGCCGCCAAGATGACCCCCTTCCCAGCTCATGCGCCCGTGAACGTCTGGATAAAACCGTTCGTCTCGGACCTGGCCGATGTAGTACTGGGATCCATGCAGATGGCTGCAGAAGAGCAGCATGTGGCGGTCTCCGAGC
Organism: Gemmatimonadota bacterium; assembly: GCA_028875345.1. Classification (GTDB taxonomy): domain Bacteria; phylum Latescibacterota; class UBA2968; order UBA8231; family UBA8231. Next base: position 3,643 of record JAPPEG010000396.1, on the reverse strand, counting down.
GGGAAAAAGTCCGGCACGGCGCAGTCTTCGCCGCCTTCGGTCCACTCCCGCCGCGACTGGTAGAACAAGTCGACGAACTCCCAGGTGCGCAGGTCCGGCGATTTGAACAGGTACGCCGCGTCCCCTTGGTCTTGCGGGTCGCGTTTGTTGATGGCGGCGTAATAGAGGTCGCCGGCCAACCAGCCGCAGGGGTCGTGGATGGTGTAGCGGCCGAAGTCGACGCTTCCTTCTTCTGGCTGGGGGATCACTGGATTGCCCGGGTCTTTCGTCCACTCGATCAGCAGATCGTCGCTGCTGCGGGCGAGGCAGAGGCCGTCGGGGTTGCCGTAGTAGATCAGCGTTGGAATTCCTTCCTTGCTGATCAAGGCTCCGCCGCTAAAGCAGCCGACGCGATCCGGTCCGTCCGCGTCCGGCGTCAGCGCCACTGGATGGTGGACCCAGTGCACGAGATCAGCGCTGGAGGCGTGGCCCCATTGAATGAGATTCCAGTAGGCACCGTCCGGGTTGTACTGGTAGAAGATGTGGTAGCGTCCCTTCCAGAACAGGGCTCCGTTGATGTCGTTCATCCACGCGGCTGGCGGCGTGAAGTGATAGGCTGGCCGATGCGGATCGCGGGCAAAGGCGTCGGCGAGGTCGCGGGCCTCTCGGATCCGCGTTTCCATCTGGTCTATTTGGTTTTCGGTAGTCATGGGTGCGCTCGCGGGTTGGCTGGCCGGAATTTAGGGCAGCGAGATTTTTAATTGACTTGGGAAGATAGGAAATGGAGCTGGAAGTTGTCGAGTTACTTAAAACGTCGCCTTTGAAGTAGATATTAAAAGCGGTAAATTTTCCTATCACAGTTGCCAGCACAGCGGCGCTGGCGTTTTGGAGGCTCTATCCATGAACCGCATCGTTTCTCTGTTGCCCAGCAGTACTGAAATCATTTGCGCCCTCGGTTGCGGCGAACGCTTGGTTGGCCGTTCCCACGAGTGCGATTATCCTGCCGGCGTCGGCGATCTACCTGCCTGCACGGCTCCCAAATTCGACCCGGACGGAACATCGTATCAGATTGACCAGCGGGTCAAAGCCATTTTGCAGGAAGCTACTTCGGTGTACCGGGTGGACGCCGACCTGCTCGACGAGTTGGCACCGGATTGGTTAGTGACGCAATCGCAGTGCGAAGTTTGTGCCGTCAGTCTCAAAGATGTCGAGGAGGCCGCCTGTCAGTTGGTGCGCTCGCGGCCCGCTATTCTATCGTTGGAGCCCAACGCCTTGGCCGATGTCTGGGGAGATATCGAACGGGTTGCTACGGCGCTAGAAGTGGAGGATCAAGGCCGTGCCTTGGTGACTCAATTGCGGGATAGGCTGGACCAAATCACTGCACGTACTCGCAATATTGACCATCGTCCGCGCATTGCCTGCATCGAGTGGTTCGAGCCGCTGATGGCCGCGGGCAATTGGATCCCCGAATTGGTGGAGATCGCTGGTGGTCAAAATCTCTTTGCGGAGGCAGGGACCCATTCTCCTTGGCTGTCGTGGGAGGACCTAGTGGAAGCCCAGCCGGATATTATCGTCCTAATGCCCTGCGGTTTTGATATGCCTCGTTCGCAAAGCGAATTGCCAGCGCTCACCCGGCATTCGCTGTGGTCTCGGCTGCAAGCCGTGCAGCAGGGGCAGGTATTCCTCACCGACGGTAATCAGTTTTTCAACCGTCCGGGGCCGCGCCTAGTGGAGTCGGCTGAAATTCTCGCTGAGATTTTCCATCCCCAACACTTCGGCGGCACGCACGAGCATCGGGGCTGGGAGCGGTGGGTTTGATACATCGCCTCGAGGAGCAACAGGAATATCAAAAAGCAGTATCAAAATCCCTATAGGAGCCTTTACGTGCTACATGCGTTTCAGAAGAAATCTAAAAGAGGCATAGCTACTCCCAAAAAAGAGGTTGACCAAATCAAGAGACGCTTGAGGCGAGCCAAAGAGTTGGCTAAGCAGGAGGAAGACCATGGACGAGGATATTAAAATCGAACAGAGCAGTGGCAACATTTTTTCGGACTTGGGCTTTAGTGATGAGGAAGCAAAAGAAGAGTTGCTCAAAGCCCAACTTGGTGCGGAGATTTTTCGGATTCTCGAACACCGCAAGCTGACTCAGACAAAGGCTGCGCGGATTCTAGAAGTTAAGCAGTCAGAAATCTCCCGACTTAAGAGCGGTAAGTTTTCCTACTACAGTGTCGAACGGCTGATGAGGTTCCTTGAACGCCTCAATTGCGAGGTGAGCATTCACATTACTTGGCCGGAGAGTGAAGGGGCCGAAAAGGTCATTGCGATATAGTAGAGATTACCGCCTACCCGAAACCAAGAAATCGGGGATGACGCTACAGGAGGCCTTACACGAATTATGGGTGCGAGACGATACGCTCTTTCAGGCCGAGAAGGCGCACTTGGATAGCGAAGGCTATGTGCTCCTGCCCAATATCCTCTCGGCCGCACAGATCGCCTCAATATGCAGTGCAATGGACGGGGTGTACGCCGCTGAGGGCACGGGGCAAAAGGATGGGCCAGCCGAATCTAGCTACATGCAGAACAAAACTGCCGGTCTCGACATTTGCTTTACCCATCCGCGCGTTCTGGCCGCCATCTGTCATGTCTTGGACGGTTGTATCAAGTCCTTCGGCGTTCACGGTCGGCCCCATCCGCCCGGCGGCGAGCAGCAGGCCCTGCACGTTGATTACAACGGCCCCGCACCCCATACCGGCCACTACGCCGTGTGCAATTCGCTGTGGATGCTGACGGAATTCACGCCGGAAAATGGAGCCACTCGGGTGATTCCCGGTACGCATCGAAGTGGTGAAGATCCCAAAGAGGCGCTGGAGGATCCCGCCGCAGCTGGCACGGTCGCTGTTTTCAACAGCCACGTCTGGCACGGCACCACCCGCAACCGCAGCGCTAGCCGCCGCCCCAGTCTCACCAGTTTTTTCTGCCGCCGCGACGACCCGCACATGGTTTTTTCCAGTGCCCTCAGTCCGGCAGCCGCTCGGCGCTTGCCCCCGGCGGCCTGCTGCATGTTCGCCGACCCCGAGCCTTGGACGGGCTAACCTAGCTTCTTACCGCGTCGAAAACTTGTGTATTGTGATCATCCGGTAGGTTTCTCCCGGACGCAATACCACCGACGGGAAGCCCGGCTGGTTAATCGAGTCGGGATAGTGCTGGGTCTCTAGGCACAGGCCGTGGTACTGATTGTAGATTGTTCCGCCCTTACCCATCACGCCGTCGAGGTGGATGGCCGAGTAGAACTGCACGCCCGGCTCGGTGGTGTACAGCTCCATCACCCGCCCGCTCTCCGGTTCGTACACCTCAGCGGCCAGTCCCGGTTCAGCCCGACCCCCATTGTCGAGTACGTAGTTGTGGTCGTAGCCGCCGATATCCGCGATCTGCCCGATTCGCCCGCCGATGGCGGACGGTTTGCTAAAGTCGAGGGGGGTGCCAGCTACCGGCAAAATGCGTCCAGTGGGGACTTGATTGGCGTCTGGCTCGGTGTAGTAGCGGGCGTGGAGCGTGAGGATATGCCCGAGTACGGGGCCGCTGCCGGCCAAGTTGAAATAGGAGTGGTTGGTCAGATTGATCGGCGTAGGCTTGTCCGTGGTCGCCTCGTATGCGATGACTAGTT
>JAPPEG010000106.1 GCA_028875345.1 Gemmatimonadota bacterium | reverse complement strand
ACAGATAGGCGTAGCCTCTCATTCGCACATCCATCAGCACCAAGGCCAAGCCTATCAGCAAGAAGGAAAACGCTGCATTGGGCGACATCCGCGAGACGCCCAGCTTGAAGTAAAAAAGGTAGGTATCGACGCCGCGCTCCCAGTTGTATTGGTAGCCGATCAACTTGAGCACGGCAATCACCACTACGATCACCCCCAGCACCACGCCCACATACCGCCGCCAGCGGCTCAGCGGCTCGGCCTGTAACAACAAAAGCGCCGCACCAGCCAAAATAAACTGCATCGCCACGAGCGGGTGCGTCGCCACCCAACTGGCGTGCATGAAGCTTTTGAGGTATTCGTCGTTGGTGTGCCAGCCCCACAGCACCAGCGCGCCCGCGAGCACGGTCACGGAAGCTGCCAATCGCGCCAGCCAGCCAGCCCAGCTCAGGAAGCGGGGATCGCCCCCCATAGCTAACCTGCTACGGCCTCTCGGATAGACCGGGCCAAACTCTCGCCATTGATCTGCGTTTTGATTAGGTAATCTCGGGCACCGGCCGCCACGGCCTCTTCGGCGAGTACTTCGTCATCAAGGCCCGTCAGGACCAGTACGGGGATATTCGGGACGGTCGCTTTGACGCGCTCGAAGGTGGCCAACTCCTGGCTATCGGGCAGTACTAGGTCGAGGAGAATTGCGTCGATCCCACCGGCCTCTAACCGCGCCAAGCCGGCCGCTAAGCTATCGACCGCTTCCACGGCAAATTCCGGTTTCAGCAAGTTCTGCAACAAGCGGGCGTGAATGGGATTGTCCTCAAAGAGCAGGACGGATATCGGGGAATTAGTCATAATGCGTTATTCATCCATTCGGTGGGCCGTAATTCGGTTGTATGAGATAGGTTCTAGTCGTAGTTGCTCGGCACGTGATCGCCCAAAAGCCGCCGCTGCCGTGGCGTGGCCTGCGCCAACAGGGCCGCGTCGAATTGGAATTTATTCAGATAGGGTGGGTACTTCTGGGTGATAATGCGCTGGGCGTAGTGTACTTGGAGCAGGTAGCGCATCTGCTCGCTCGTATTGGCCGTGCCCCGGTGCCAAACTTCGCAGCGGAACAGTACGCAGTCTCCGGCCTTGCACATGATGCTCTGCTCCTCGACGCCCTTAAAGCTGGTCTCGCCCGCACGGGGTCGCCGACCCGCGCGGTGGCTACCCGGCACGAAGTGAGTCGGCCCCAGTTCCTCAGTCAGATCGTCGAGATAGTAATGGGCTGTGGTGATAAAGATTGGAATCTCTACCTCTGGGTGGTCCATGATTTCTTCCGGCAAGGTCAGCGGCTGCCAGTCGGCGTGCAGGGTTTGGTCCGGGCGGCCGGGGCCGGTCATCCAAGCCGTCATGCCAATGCAGTGGCAGTCGTCGCCGTGTACTGCTTCGACTAGGTCGATGATTTCGGGCCGGTCCAAGTACTGGGCGAAGATCGGCGCGCGGTTGAAGGCGTTGTTGATGCTCTTGTTGAGGAAGCCGTGCGCGGCTGGGTCGGTGTGGCGGTCGTAGCTTTCCTCCAGCGCGGTCAGCTCGTCCATAGCTTGGCGCAACTCGGCGATTTCTTGCTCGTTGAGTACTTGGGGAAAATAGGCGTACCCATCTTCCTTCATCGCCTGCACGTAGCCCTCGAGATCGGGCCGCGCCACCAGCGGCAACGCCGTTGTCATAGGGCCTCTCCTCAGGACTAATAGTACGGGTTTTCTCCCGCCGCGTGATCCGTCGCGTCCTCTACGGCTTCCACCTCGGGCACGGCTTCCTTGATCATGCGAATGATGCCCTGTTTGAGCGTCACATCCGCTTGGCCGCAGCCCTGACAGCCCCCGCCCATCTGCACGAAGACCGTGTTGCCCTTGATATCTACTAAGGTCACCACGCCGCCGTGCGAGGCCACGCCTGGATTGATTTGGGTTTCAATAACGCGATGGACGGCCTCGGCCACCGGGCCGCTCAGGTGCGCGGGCATCTTGCGCGGACGCTCGATCTTAAAGCCCGAACCCATAAGCCCATCTACGTAATCCACCTTGGCTTCCGCCAACAGATCGGCACTTTCGGGATCGATGTACACGTCAAAGCCCTCAAAGTGGACGATCTGGTCGTCGCCGTCTGCCTGCTGGTCGGATATGAATGCCAGCTTGTAGTCAACCTGCTTGGCCGGGTCGAGGCGGGCGCCGATGCGCAGGCCCTTGACCGGCTTTTCACTCGCGGCAACTAGGTTGGCAATTTTCTCTTCTGCTGCTTCAGTAATGGTAATCATGCTCTCTCCTCCGTTTATATTTGATAATACCCAGACAGTGGGCGGCAACGCAAGCGGCCTATTCCTAGAACCTCGGATCAACCGGCGCGCTTTCCAACGCCAAGACCCCAAAGACGCATTCGTGCACCCGGTGCAAGGGCTGCTCGGCGACAAACCGCTCCAAGCCCTCCACCCCCAGCGCGAATTCCCGCAGGGCCAACGCCTGCTTGCCCTTGAGGTTGCGGCGGCGCAACAGCTCTATGCGCTCCGTGTACTCAGGCCCGTAGATCAGCCGCAAATACGCGCGGCCCCGGCACTTGAGCGCCGGCTGGACGAGGCCGCGCCCGTTGGTGCAGACAAAATCCAAGGGCTTAGCGACGAATCCCTCACTGCCGCTGGCGGTCAATCCCTCCCACCACCGGACTACTTCGCTACTGCTGTTCATATCGTCTAAAATCACCCGCCGGCGATCAATCGCGCACAGCAACTCCGGCTCAGCCGCGCAGAGCTTGTCCAAGGTATCCAGATGCCACGCGTGGGTCTGGTTGACGTGGACCTGTCCCTCTGTGGCCAAGAGATGAAAAGGAGCCACTTTGAGATCCTTGAGCGAGCGTACCGGCCAGCAGTAGGGGCGATAGGCCGCGGCGTAGTGTGCCACGGACTCGGCCCGGCCGCGGCAACGGCTCAATAGCTCGCCTACTTCCATACCCCGCGCCGCTGCCTGCTCCAGCGCCCCCACGGACGCTGCCAGCGACATCCGCGCTGCCGCGCCCACCGCTGCGTACTGGTCTTCGAGTAGTTGCTGCGCCTTGGCCGACCAAGGCATGATCTCGGCGTCGAGTATCGCCCAGTCCGTCGCCAGCGCACTCCACAGCTCACTGCGCTCAAAGGCCCGGCGCACGTGATCCAAGATCTCCGCTTCCAAACCCGCATCCGCAAAGAAACGGCGGCCCGTGCGCGTGTAGCAGATGCCCGCGCTGCCGTCCTCTATTCCAAAGCGCCGCTGTGCTGTGGCAGGATCGCGGCAGACGATCAGCACGGCCCGCGAGCCCATCTGCTTCTCTTCGCAGACGAGTTCGCGCACGCCGCAGCGGCGATAGTACGCCAAGACTTCGTCCGGGTGTTCGAGCAGGTCGGGGCGGGTGCTGGTTTGGGGCGGGGCCATCGTCGGCGGCAGATAGACCAGCCACCGATGATCAACGGCAAAGCGGCTCATCACCTCCAGCGCCGCAGCCGCCCGCTCCGCATGGACGAAAACTCGCCCCATCAACCGCGTCTCCACGCGCCGACCTTTGGCTGAGCTCGAGTCGAAGCCCCCGGCCACATCCGCTAAGTCGAGCATATCGTCACGCGTCTGTTGCACCGCCAAGGGACGAACCGGCTCGGCGTACTGCGCCTTGGCCGGGACGGATACGAGTTCCAGCTCGGGATAGCGCAGCGCCGTCAGCGCGCCGCCAAACACGCAGCCGGTGTCGATGTTGATCGCGTTGTTGACCCACTCTGGCTGCGCCACGGGCGTGTGGCCATAGACGACGCGGGCGCGGCCCCGATACTCGGCCGCCCAGTCGCGGCGCACCGGCAAGCCAAATTCATCCTCCTCTCCCGTCACGTCCCCGTACAGGGCAAACGCGCGCACAGCCCCAGAGGCGCGGCCCGCCATCTCCTCCTTCATACCCGCGTGCGCTACTACCAGCGCACCGCCGTCGAGGACGTAGTGGCTGACTAGGCCGCCGAGAAAGGTCTCGACTTTTTTCTTGAACTCCGCGGTCTCGTCGTCAAGTTGGGTCAGCGTCTCTGCCAAGCCGTGCGTGCGTTGGACTTTCCTGCCTTGCAAGGCCCGGACCAAGCGCGCGTCGTGGTTGCCCGGTACGCACAGGGCCGAGCCTGACTCCACCATGCGCATGACCAGCGCGAGGACGCCGGGGGCATTGGGGCCGCGGTCCACTAAGTCGCCGACAAAGACGGCCTTGCGCCCCGGCGGCGGTTCCACCTTTTCCCCTGCAATGCGATACCCTAGCTGGTCGAGCAGGGCTTCAAGTTCGGCGCAACACCCGTGGACATCGCCGATGATGTCGAACGGACCGCCCTCCTCGCGGCAGTCCGGCCACAGCTTCTCCCGCACTGTTTCAACTCGCGCCACGTCGGCGGGCGCGCGCAACGCAAAGATGCGGCGAAAACCCTCGCGCTTGAGACCCTTGAGGCTGCGGCGCAACTGGCGGAATTGCCGGGGGATTACGTGGGGGGGCAAGTCGCGGTCTGTGCGCGCGGTCGCCCGCTCCTCGCAGAGAGATTGAGGCAGGTCGAAGACGATGGCCACTGGCTGGGCGTGGTAGCGCTTGGCCAGTTCTACCAGCGGCTTGCGCGCCTCGGGCTGGACGTTGGTCGCATCTACCACGGTCAACAGGCCCCGCGCCAAGCGGCGGGCAGCGACAAAGTGCAGGGCGGCGAACGCATCGTCCGTGGCCTCTAGGCTGTTTTCGTCGTCTGCGACCAAGGCGCGAAAAAAGTCCGCAGACAGCACTTCGGTCGAGAGGAAGTGCTCGCGGGCAAAGGTCGATTTGCCCGAGCTAGAGACGCCGATTAGCACCACCAGCGAGAGATCGGGTATCGAGAGTCGAATTTTCTCGTCAGCCACGAGTACCCCTTGCAGAGAAAATCGCCATCTGCGTCGGCGAACCTAGTTCGGGGTCCTCCGGTCCGACGGGCGCGATGCGCACAGCATATCCATAGCGCGTCCCCATCTCCTCGACCCACGCCCCAAATTCCGCCCGCCGCCACTCGAAGCGGTGGTCGGGATGGCGAAATGCACCGGCCGGCAGCGCGTCCCAATGAGCGTTGTACTCAGCGTTGGGAGTAGTTATCACCACCGTAGCCGGGCGGGCGAACTCGAACACGGCCCGCTCGCAGGCTCGTAGCTGCGGCGGGTCCAAGTGCTCAATGACCTCCACTAGTGCCGCGGCGTCGTACCCGCTCAACCGAGCGTCGCGATAGGCCAGCGACCCTTGAAACACCGCGACCTGCTCGCCGCGCGGCAACCTCTCTAATCGCCGACGAGCACGCGACAGGGCTTGCGGCGACACATCCATTCCCGCCACTTCGGCGAACTGCACTTCCGCCGCCAACAGCGCGAGCAGCCGTCCCTCCCCACAGCCGAGGTCCAGCACCCGCCGGGCACCGCTCGCCTTGAGTACCTCGAACACAGCGGCCAGCCGCTGCTGGTTCAAGCTCAACTCTGCTTCGAGAGCCTCTTCGCCCGCGTGATTCTCAGCCTCTCCTGCTTCCTCTACCAAAAGCCGCGACAGCGCGGCCTGCTTCAGACCTCGCTGGTGCTTTAGGTAGCGCTCGACGACTAGGTCGCGCAGCGGATGGCCTGCCAGCCATTCCCCTCCTCGCCGCATCAGCTTGTCGATTTCTTCCTCACCCACGTAGTAGTGCTTCTCGTCGTCGAGCACCGGTATCAGCACGTACAGATGCGCCAGCACTTCTTTTAACGGCCGCATGCACTCTAGCTCGACCTCGTAATAGGGGCTGTTCCCCCACTCTGGAAAGTGCTCGTCGAGCAAGAAACCCCTAACCTCCACCGCATATCCCAACGGCTCAAAGAGGCCGCGCAACAGGCCCTCGCCTCCCCGGCAGGGCAGCGCGCTAACGCCCACTCGCAGCGGCAGAGGCTCTTCTACTAGCTCAGCCCGTTCTCGGCACTGCCCGTTCAAGGCCGAGGTAAACACGCGGGCAATGGCTACGCTGGTAAAAGAAGAGGCCGCGTACGGACGGTCATTGACATAAGACGCTAGCGCGAAGTCGGAAGACGCCGCGCGCCGCTTGAGCGCAGTTGGATCTACGTCGAGGAGCAACGCGGCCGTGCATCGATCAGGCGAGGCTTCTGGATAAAAGACGTGCGCCGTCCCAAAGGGCAGGTCAAAGGCTTGGGCGCGATCCGGGTGCTTGTGCAGGAGATAGCCCAAGTCCGTAGCGGGCTGATGGATCGTACTTATGGTCAGGAGCACAGCGCCCGCCCGCTTGCAGCCGAGTATCTAGTCTTGGGTGTTCTAATGGACATTTTCAGGTGGAGGATTTACCTTCTAGGCTATTAATCTCCCCCACCCACTCAAAGGTAGGTAAAAATGTCCGAGCCCGTAAGGAGGCCCCCCATGATCCAATTACCTAAGTCCATCCTCGGCATCATCGCCGCCGTCTTCGTCTTATTTCTCGTCAGTCCGCGCTTCTACCAAAGCGTCCCGGCCGGCCACGTGGGCGTCGCCACTCTCTTTGGCGAAGTCCAGTCCAAGCACTTTAGCGAGGGCTTGCACATCCCGGTCAACCCGCTCTACCAATGGCACTTATACGACGTGCGCCAGAAGACCCACTCCGAAACCTCCAACGTCCCCAGCCAAGACCAGCTACAGACCAAGATTGACGTCAGTGTCCAGTACCGCCTCGTCGCCAACCAAACGCCGAGCATCCTAAAAGAGACCGGCAGTATTAGCGACGTGCTCGCTGTACACATCGTCCCCAAGCTGCGCTCGCAGATCCGCGAGCAGGGCAAGACCATCAAACGCGCCGAGGACTTCTTTTTGGAGGAGACTCAGACGACCTTGCAGGTCGCTCTGCTCGAAGGACTCAAAGATTACCTAGGCACGAAGGGGGTCGCCATCGAGGCCGTGTTGATCCGCGACATCTCGCTGCCGCCCTTTATCACCAAGGCCATTGAGGCCAAAAAAGAGCGCGAGCAGGAAGTCGAAAAGCAAAAGGCCGAGTTGGAGCGCTTCACCACCGAGCAGGAACAAAAAGTCGCCGCCGCCGAGGCCGAAAAGAACGCCGCCGCCGCCCAGGCCGAAAAGCGCCGCCTGCTCGCCGACGCCCAGGCCTACGAAATCACCAAGATCAACGACGCCATCGGCCGCAATCCCAACTACGTCAAGCTCCAAGCACTCAAATCCCTTGAGGCTATTTCCAAGGACCCAGCCGCCAAGGTCTATTTCATCGACGGCGACAGCCCTGCACCGCTGCCGCTGATGCACCTAGGTGACGCCAAGTAGCGATGCCTGCCAAATACCGCGTTGGCGTCATTGCCTCCGGCCGCATTGCCCGCGAGCACGGTCGCGGCTGGGCCGAGTGCGAGCACACTGAAATCGCCGCCATCGCCGATACGCATCCCGAAGCCTTGGCTAGCTACGCTGCGGATTTCAACGTCGAAAAACAGTACCTCTCCTACCGCGAGATGCTCGACGTGGAAAACCTCGACATCGTCAGCGTTTGCTCTTGGGACCCCCAGCACGCGGAAATGTCGATCGCCGCCTGCGCCCGCCGTCCCAAAGCTGTGCTCTGCGAAAAGCCCATGGCCGTCTCCTTGGGCGAGGCCGAGGCCATGGTCATCGCCGCCGAGCGCAACGACGTCAAGCTCGCCATCGGCCACCAGCGCCGCTTTTACTCTTCTTGGCGCGAGGCGCGGCAGATGATCGCCGCCGGAGCTATCGGCAAGCCGCAGCGGCTGTGGTCCGCGGTCAAAGCCGGGATGATGAACACCGGCACCCACTGCATCGATTTCCAGCTCTACGCCCTCGGCGATCCACAGGCCGAGTGGGTCATGGGCTCGGTCGAGCGCCACACGGACCACTTCGTCTTCGGCCACCGGGTCGAAGACCGCTGCGCGGGGATCATCGGCTATCCCGACGGGGTCGAAGGCGTGATCGAAAACGAGATGAACGATATTTATCAGGTGGGTGCTACCATCTACGGCGAAGACGGCATGATGGTCGTCAGCGACAACAGCCTGCGCTACATGACGACCACCTCCGGCGGCTGGCAGGACTTCGAACCCACCGACAAGAGCAGCGGTTACGGCAACGCCTTCGTCGATCAGGCCTACGGAATCTGCCGCTGGATCGAGGGCGATTTCGAGGACTACTACGGCAAGGCCGAGCACGGCAAGGCCGCCACCGAGATCATGATGGGCGTCTATGAGTCGGCAAGGCTGCACGAGCGCGTGACCCTGCCGCTGCAAACCCGCGACAACCCGCTCGACGTCGCCGTCGAGGAGGGGCGTATGCCCGTCACCCGGCCCGGCCATTGGGATGAGCGCTCCTTTTTGGTGCGCGGCGAGGGCATGAGCTGGGTCAGGGACAAATAGGCGTCCCCCATGCGGCCCCAATGCGGCCCCCATTCGGAGGCCGGACTACACTGGGGCCGGACTGCACGGAGGACGGAGAGCTCATGCAGATCGGCCTTTTAGTTACCAATCGCCAACAGCTTGAAGAATCTGCCGACTGGGACTTCGACTATCTCGAAGGCTCACCCGGTCTGCTCGGTATCGATGCCGACGACCCACGAGCGACCGAGCGCGAGTTCTCAGAGCTTTTGGCAAAGCACCCGCTCCAGATGAAGACGATGTGCGGCTTTATTGGCGATCCGCAGGGGCGCGGGCTAATGGTTGTCGGCCCCGACGTGAGCTTGGACAGGCTGCGTACTTTTGTCACGCGGGTCTTCGACCTGATGCAGCGAGCTGGAGTCGAGGTCATCGGCTACGGGAGCGGCGGCTCGCGCTGGGTGCCCGACGGCTTCGACCGCGACAAAGCCCGCCAACAGGTCGCCGACTTCATGCACCTGTGCGCCGATCTCGGCGAGCCACGAGGGGTCAAGGTCGCGCTCGAACCCTATAACCGCGGCGACGCCAATCTGCTCAACACCGTCTCCGAAGCGACCGAATTCATAGAGGGCGTCAACCGCTCGCACGCCAAGCTAATGGCCGACTTCTTTCACATGAAGCTCAACGACGAGTCTTTCGACGCGCTCAAAGAAGCCGGGCCTCACCTGATCCACGCCCACATTGCCGAGCCGGGCCGCGGCCGACCGCAAACCACGCCAGCCGACCACGCGCTCTTTCTACACACCTTGCGCGCATCCGGCTACGACGGGCGCGTAACGCTGAGCGGCGCGCTGCCGGTCTATGCCGACGACGGCGAGACCGCGGTCGCCCTCAAGAAGGCCATCGCGTGAAGGTTCCCTCCTTCGCCTACAGCCGCATGGTAGATCTTTCGCGGACCATCGCGCCATCGGAAGGTCGCCTCATCCACTACCGCACGGCTCGCGTACCCGTTGACGACCCGCCGACCGACCGCTGGTACATCACCACCAGCATTGAAATGGGCGGTCACGCCGGCACCCATGTCGAAGGGCCTTTACACGCCGTCCAAGACGGCCCGGCCATCGCCGACCTCGACGTCGAGCGCTTTTTTGGCGAGGCCATCGTCTTCGACTTTAGTGATGCTCCGCTGGGTGAGCCGCTCTCGCCGGAGCAATTCCAACGGGCCGCCGACCCGGGTGGAGGCGTCCGCCCAGGAGACATCGCACTCTTTCGCTTTGATTGGGATCAACGGGCTACCGCTGGTTCCTATCCGCCTTACCCTTCGACCGAAGCCTTGCGCTGGCTCGTCGAGGCCGGCGTCAAACTGCTCGGCATCGACACCCCCGGCCTAGATATTCCAGGCGACCGCAGCCTACCCAACCACCACCTACTCTTCGCGCACGGCATTCCCCTAATCGAGAGCCTATACCGCTTGGGCGACCTGCGACAACCCCGCGTTTACCTTTTCGCCCAGCCGCTTCCGGCGGCCGAAACTGACGCTATTCCGCTGCGCGTACTCGCTTTTGAAGGGTAGCTGCGGTCCGCGCTGGAGATTGCCGCCGCTGGCCATGCAAACCCTCACCTCCGCCGAAGCCGATCACTTCCTCGCCAAGGGTCACGTCACCATCCCCGGCTGCTTCACCCGCGACTTTGCCCAGCCCCTCATTGACCACGCCTATGAACGTCTCGACTACGACCCCGACGATCCCGCTACCTGGACCGAGCCGATCCGCTACTTAGATCACGTTCACAGATTCAAAGTAAAGGATCTCTGCCCCCGGGCTTGGGGCGCGATCTGCGATGTGATGGGCGGCGAAGACCGCATTGATCCCGCTATCCAGCGACTAGAAACCAAGCATTTCTCTTCGGTCGAATCCTTCCACTGGTCCGACGCTTTCATCATCAACTTCCGCTATGGCGCCGATGCCCCTTGGCGTCCCCCTGCCCCTGACACTGCCCTCTGGCACAAGGACGGCAGCTTCTTCCGCCACTTCTTAGACAGTCCCGAACAGGCCCTATTGGTCGTCCTCCAATGGACCGATACCCCACCCAAGTCCGGCGGCACATTCGTCGCCTGCGATTCCTTCAGACACGTCGCCCGCTATCTCGCCGACCATCCAGAGGGAGTCAATCCGGGGGCCTGTAACTTTCTCATCGACCAATGCCAAGACTTCATTGAACTTACCGGCCAGACCGGCGATCTGACCCTTCTCCACCCTTTTACCCTCCACGCCTCCTCCCCCAATCACTCGGGTCGCCCCCGCTTCATGACCAATCCTCCCGTTGCCCTAAAAGAACCCCTAAACTTCAACCGCGAGGACCCCGCCGACTTTTCCCTCGTCGAGCGCGGCGTTCTTCAGGCACTCGGCGTCGATCGCTACGATTTCCGCCCCACGGCCCCGAGAGAGTGGTACGGTCTTTAGCGCCACCTTCTCCCGCATCGCCGTGTTATCGTCCACTATGACTCCCAAGGAACGGGCACATTGATCTCCGTGGCAATGCGCTGCAACATGTCGAGATGATCTTCGGTCAGTGGAATACCACTATGCTCTCGCGTTTGCTCGCGTTGCCATTCCAAGCTGCCGGGGACTTCGGCGCTTGCCAGTCCCGGCATGGGGTTCAGCGACCGGCTCTCGCGCACAATGCGAGCAAGCTCTGCTTTATAAGCCTCCAAATCGCCTAACCGCGCCACATCAATCGCCACAATCGTAAATGCCCGCGTGGCACTTGCAAATTTCGGTCTGCTCGATTCAGGCGTCGCCGTGCCCGCTAAGATGCCGGCCAAGAACCACGACGTAAATCGCATCCCCAAACTCTTAAAAACAAAGTCTGGAAATGTCTGCAACGCCTCGGCGAGTTTGCTGCGGTCCTTCAACATGTTCGCATTCATATCCAACACAAACGGCGGGCCTTCTGCCGTCGGAATGCCAAAACACATCGGCGGGGCACCCATCGCATCCCACACCGTTGCATCGGGTTGCGTCGGTTTTTCCCAAGCAACACCTCCTGCCACGGAAAAGGTCGCCAAGTCGCATGCCAGTGCCAGCCGCGCATAAATCCCCACGCTGCCCACATGCCCGTGATTGCGCGTACACACAACGGCAATGCCATTTGCTTTCGCCCTTTCAATGACTGATTCTGTCGCCCGCGTTGCCACCAAGTAACCTGTACCACCGTCGCCGTCAAAAATCGCCATTGAAGGGGCATCCATGACTTGGGCAATTTCGGGTCGTGGGTTAATGCGCCCCTCGCGAAACTCAGCCACGTACCGTCGCAACTGGCGCGTACCGTGCGAGACCACCCCGCGCAAATCCACATCCACCAGATAGCGCGCAATCAGTGCAGCATCGTCAGCGGGCAAATCGACTTTGCGCAACACTTCAGTAGTAAAGTCGCGCAACATATCCGGCATGATGCGCCTAGCATCTTCGGGAACACAAACGGGCATGAAAGCCTCTCCTCTAAGTTGTCAGAAATCGTTCCTTACTTTCTCCGGCATCCCCGAACGGAGCGAATCCCAACACGCTAGTCCTGTGGCGACGACCCTAGCCCCCTCGCGGACGCCGACCCAAGGCTTTGCCCCGTTCAGAACGCAATCTGCCATGTGCCGCAGCATGACGATCATCTCGCTGGCGTGACCTCGCTCCGATGAAAACTCGGCGGTGACCTTGCGCGAGGGCAGGTCGCCGGTTGGATCGAGGCTCTTTGCGCCGTTGAAAATGGTGCCACGGGTTCCGTAAACGGCCAGACTGTTCATCGGGATATCGTGCGGGTGTACAATGCCGAGAAAGTTCGCAATGCGTCCGATCTTGCCGGATGTAAACTTCACATTGATGACGAAGTTGTCCTCTTGGGGATAGTCCGGCGCGACGCCGCTTCGCAACCCGTAACAGTGGACTTCGTCGATGTCGCCCATGAACCAGCGCAGAAGGTCGATTGGGTGGCAGGCCCCGCCCAGGATCAGGTCTTGCGGCATCTCAACTCGCCAAGGGGAGTAGTCATAGACCGGGCGGAGGTCGTGAACGTAGTGGGACTCGGCCATGAAGAGCTCGCCGAGCTCGCCGGCATCGCAGGCGCGCTTTGCTTCGATGAAGTCATACCGGCCGCGCAGACTCTGCGTGACGAGCAGCACTTTGCCGGATCGGTCAACAGCTTCCACAACCTGCTCGACCTCTTCCATCGTGTACACCATCGACTTAGTGACCATCACATGCTTGCCCGCGTCGAGCGCGGTCAGAATCTGCTGCGCGTGGAGCGGTCCGGGCGTGTAGATGCCGATGATGTCGAGGTCGCTGCGCGCGACCAGCTCGTCGAAATCAGATGTCAGAGCGTCGATCCCGAATTCGCAGCCGAGCGCTTCGAGCTTGTCCTGCCGCGCATCGCACAAAGCGGTGACGCGGACCGGCAAGGCGCTGTTTTCCGGCTGGTTCGCACCAAGCAGCGTTCCGCCGTGGCCAAGCCCGGCGACGCCGATGCTGAGTTGGCTCATTTTCGTTTTCTCTCCCAGTTAATTTTGCTAGTCGTGTGAGCGCGGGTTGCAATCAGATCACGCGGCCGTCCAACTGGCAATGAACTCTTCCGTACCGTAGTCCGCAGGCATCTCGTTGAAGTAGTGCTTCATCGGGACGGCCTGAAAGCCCGGCACAAAGTGTTCCTCGTCCGCTTGCAGCAGATCCTCGAGCGGACTGAAACGATCCCACAGCAAGCGCGCCTCATCCGGGGAGAATCGATCGGCGAACTTCGGCCCCCAGTTGAGCGTAATGGGGTGCTTCCCCAGAACGCGACGTTGGAGATCCTCGGCGATTCCCTGAAGCGGAGGATCCTTGTGCAGTCGAATCGCCAGTGCGGACTTGCAGAGGAAGACAGTTGACAGAATTCTGCCTTTCTCGCTCCGCTCCGGATGGAGGCTGTCTAAAGCACTCAGATACGCGGCTCCATCTCCTGCGAGAACAGCCTGCAGCGCCGATTCCGTATGCTGCTTCATCTGCTCGCTGCGGTCGTTCCAGCGCGTGAACGCCGTCTGTGCGTCTGCGGAGATGTGTTCAGCAAACGAAAGGTCGTCTATCGAAGTAAAGGTCGAGAAGCCACCGTGAACGGTTCGCCGCATCTTGGGGCTGTAGTTGCTGCCCCAGTGGAGAATCGGGAGGATATAGACGACGCCGTCACCGGCTTCAAGATGAGTCTGCACGCCAGTGGGCAGCGGGCGGGGGGGATCTCCCAACATCACTTCGTTCTCTTCGGGCGTGTTCAGCCGCAGGTGACTGCCCGGCACCACCCACAGGACGCTGTCGTCGTAGAGCGGGATGTTCCACTGGACGTAGCGCGGGCCTCCTTCGACGATGTCGTCGATATAGCCCTGAAGCGGCGCGGTGTCGATGGGATGGAGATCGCGGTGCCACTTCGCCGGGCCGTGGTCCCGGACGGGATTGCACATCATCATCATCTCTGTGACGGCCCCGTCCGCTATGCCGAGGAGCTCTGTACTGACCCCGTGGATGTTCTCTTCAAGCCAAACCTCGACCGCCGGCGCAGTCTCCGGGTCGATCTGATTGACGAGCGGCTCCCTTGACAGTTGCAGGCGAGGCTGCGCCCCGGTCTCCCAAACGCCCCCAGGCGGGTCGCCTGCCGCGCGCTCGGCCTTCCAGGTCTCGCGCTGGCGGTTGACGAGCGTCTCGTACGCTTGCCGGACGCGTTCGAGTTTGTCACGTGGCACGGCTTCCTTGACAATGAGGTAGCCGGTTTCCAGAAATTCGTCGCGGTTGAGTTTCATGTTGGACTCCAATCAGGGTAAAGGAACGTTAGCCTAAGTGGACCTGTTACACGCTGCTTATTGAGCGAGTGAGCCATCGGATACGAACTGATATTCTAGTAAAACTGATATAGATGCTCAATTGAGTAAAATGGCCGCGAGGCGAATCCGGCCCCGTGTTGGGTTGAATAAGCACTGAAACCCACTACATTTGGAGTACTGCTGAGGGGAGTGTTACTTCGGGCTGAGGAATCAATACGAGAACAAACAATGGCAATGAAAACACGCATACTAGGTAAGACAGGTCTCAACGTCAGTGAACTCGGACTCGGCTCTGGTTTTATGGCAGGTCAAGGGCAGGATGGTGTGAATCGTTGTGTGGATTATGCGATTGACCACGACGTGAACTATTTCGACACAGCCGCAAACTACGGGGACGGCAGGGATGAAACGATGCTGGGAGCCGCCTTGAAAGGAAAACGAGACAAGGTCATCCTTGCTACCAAAGTGGGATTTACAAACCGTGAGCGCTACCGCTTAGAGGGTCATCGCAGCGCCGACCAGCTCATGGAGCAATTCGAGAATTCCCTCAAGCGACTTCAGACCGATTACGTGGACATCATTCAGATTCACGAAGCGGACTACATGAAATGGTGGACTGACGATATCCCCGAAAATGAAGATGCGGGGGATTGGGGTGCACTCATTGAGGATGACACAGACTACGACTTCTCCAATGCGCCGGCGGTCAAATTCCTCGTAGATGCGAAGCGTAGCGGCAAGGCCCGTTTTATCGGATTGACGGCCAAGAATGCACGCGTGTTGGCGCGAATCCTGAAAGTGATCAAGGTTGATTCTGTCATGACAGCGCATCAGTTCAACCCGGTTTTCAGAAACGCTGTTGAATTCCTGTTCCCGACTGCTCAAGACCTACAGGTAGGCGTTGTGATCGGTGCACCATTGATGAAAGGTTGGCTTGCCGTTCCCCAAAACGCATGGCGGGAGAGTCCTCCCGATTGGATGGACGAGATTTTCAAGGCGTCCTATTTCAGGTTCCTTGATATTCATGCGGACGCTGATATTCCCATGGCAGAACTCTGTATCCGCTGGATGCTTTCCGAGCAAAAGCAACAGTCCATCGTTGTTGGTTTCAGTAATCTCCAAGAAGTCGAATTCAATATGTCTGCTGCGCTTCGTGGAGTACTCCCGGACGATCTCAACGCTGCGATAGAGGAGGTTGGGATTGTTCATCCTCTCATCTATCAAGGGCGGACGCGGATCTGAAGTCTCCAACTGTCACGAAGGGGCTGGGGTTGTAACCGCCAATCATCGCTTCAGCCTCCCCCGCAGGGCCGACGTATTGATTGACCCCTTGTGGAACGTGCATCATATTCGTTTGAGAAGTTAATCGTCCTCGTGCGTCCAATACGCCGAGGGCGCAATGACAGATCAAACAGGAATCTAATCCATGCCCCAACTAACCCCTTCCCAACTCGACCACTATC
Organism: Gemmatimonadota bacterium; assembly: GCA_028875345.1. GTDB lineage: Bacteria > Latescibacterota > UBA2968 > UBA8231 > UBA8231. The sequence goes on along the minus strand of JAPPEG010000106.1, from coordinate 56 downwards.
GCGAACACGGCTTCGTCCTCGTCGAAGACCTCCTCGATCCCACCGCCGACATCGAT